>CAZMFF010000016.1:0-51524 GCA_964565505.1 uncultured Acutalibacter sp.
AGACCTTCCCCATCTGGAACCTGCCCTTAAAGCACCCGGTGAACCTGGCCTATGAGGCTGCCACGGCAGATCTGAACGATGTGAATATGATCGACCCCTTTCATCTGGACGCCTACGGCGTTACCGCCGTCAATTATAACCGGGATGTAGAGGTGTTCCCGGTGCTCAGCGCCATCTTTGAAAAGATTTCAGGGACCTCTCCCTACCGTTCTCCCACCGACATGGGCGTGAACATGGCCGGAAACTGCATTGTAAACGACGAGATCTGCAGCAAGGCTGCCCGGCAGGAGATCATCCGCCGCTACTACGCGGCTGTATGCGAGCAGCGCCAGGGCTCCGGGACAAAGGATGAGGCCTATAAGCTGGAGCTTCTCATGAATCAGGCGGGCGTTACCCCGGAGGACCGGCCTGTGATCTTCTCCGCTTTGAGCCGCGCGGAGGACACCGGTCTGCCCGCCGCCGCTTTGGAGCTGCCGGGAGGGGAAATCGTCACGGGAAAGACCTCCCCCCTATTAGGCGCGGCCTCTGCCATGCTGCTCAACGCCCTGAAGGCTTTAGGCGGGATCCAGAAGGATATCCACCTCATCTCCCCCATCGTCATTGAGCCCATCCAAAACCTGAAAATCAAGCATCTGGGCAACCGGAACCCAAGGCTTCACACAGACGAGACCCTGGTGGCTCTCTCCATCTGCGCCGCTACCAATCCCACCGCTGAGCTTGCCATGCGCCAGCTGCCCAAGCTTCGAGGGTGCGACGCCCATTCCTCCGTGATCCTCTCGCATATCGATGAGACCACCCTGCGCAAGCTGGGCATCAACCTCACCTGTGAGCCGCAGTACCAGACAAAAAAGCTCTATCATCCCTGAATAAAAAGCCCGTGGAATATAAAAAGGAAGCGCCGCCCAAAGCGGCGCTTCCTTTTTGTGTGCGGGTACTTTGCCCTCCTTAAAAAACATCCTCTTGCCTACTCCTGTGCCTTTCCCTCTTCCAGGATCTTCACTCCCCAGGGCTCCAGATGCAGCTTTGTCCCCTTGGCCACCAGATCTCCGGAAAGCAGCTCGACTCCATGGTCGTGGAGATATTCCTGCTCCACCGCTTCCATGGAATAATTGAAATAGTAATGCACCTTTTTCCCCAGCCCGTTCTCGCCGCTTCGAATGATCACGGGGAACTGGGCCTTCTGCGTTTCTCCCCAAAGACCGGCTCGTGTGAGGCGCCTGCGCAGAAAGGCCTTCAAATACGATTTTTCCGGCAGGCAGCCCACATAGGCGGCAGAGCCCTTCCCAAAGGAATTTTCCGTGACGGCGGCATATTTCCCCCAATAGGGATGGTCGTAAGAGGCGAACACATTGGCGGTGGTGGGCTCAAGCAGCTCCATCCAGGCGGAGATCTTCCGCTCTTCCTTCGTCAGGGTCAGGTCGTCCCCTGTCAAAGTCACATTTTGGGGCTCGGTAAATTCGTCATAGGTGACCCCGAAGCAGTCCGTGAGCAGATGAGGCTGGGTGTCGTGGGCGACCGTCAAAAACTCATTGGCAAAGCCCGTTTTGAAGGTGGCCAGCAGATGACCGCCCTCCTTTACATACCGGGAGAGGGCCAAAAGCAGGGGATCGGGCGCGCTGTAAAGAGCCGGAACAGCGATAAAGTCATAGTCCGAAAGCCTCTCCTCATCCTCCGGAAACAGGATGTCACATTCCACATTGAGCTCATAAAGGGAGTCGTACAAAAGCCGGAAGACATCGTTGTACTTCACCCCGCCGGCCAGAGGGAACCGCTCGATTCCCCAAAGGGCCTCGTTGCTGACGAGGATCGCCGCCCGGTTCTTTTTTTTGAGATCCACCAGATGCTCGGAAAGCCTCTCGAAGTCCGCGCCGATGGTGCAGACCTCTTTGTACACGGCGTTGGGCTTCAAATCGTGGCTCAAGATCCCCTTCCAGTAGGTTTCCTGGGCGTTGTGAATGGAGTGCCAGTGCCAGTACATCACGGAGTTCGCTCCGCTTGCCAGGTGGCTGAAGGCCTGCAGGCGCAGCTGGCCGTCAAAGGGCGTCCAGTCCGCATGGCCCTGGGCCTGGGTCTCAAGTACCAGGTAATTGTCCCCCCTGAGGCTCCGGCACACATCGCCCCCGAAGGCGATCTCGGCCCCGGTAAGCTTTTCCTGGGTGGGGTGGTAGATATCGCAGCCGGCCACGGTAAGAGTTTCCGCCGCCTTCTTATGGTCCACATCCGGCTGAATGCCGAAGGAATATCCCCGCCACTCGTAGTCGAAGTTGTGGGTGATGAACTGCCCCTCTTTCAGGTGCTCCCGCACAAGCTCGGATTGCCACTGAAGATATTCCGTCACCAGTTCCCGCCGGAATTTCTCGAATTCTGCCAGGAAACTGGCGTTGATGGAGCCGGTCACATCCGGCACATTTTCCCAGGCGTCGATGCGATTGCTCCAATAGTTAAAGCCGAATTCCCGGTTAAGCTCCTCCAGGGTGCCGAATTTCTCCCGGAGATACCGGACAAAGGCCTTCTGCACATTGGGGCCGGAGGTGTGATAGTGCTTCGTCTCATTGTCCAGCTGGAACCCGATCACATTGGGGTATTCCTGCACGCAGGCAAGCAGGTTCACGATGACGCGCCGGGCGTAAAAGCGGTAGACGGGGCTGGTGATATCCATATTCTGCCGGTGGCCGTATTTTTCTCTTCCCTTTTCCGTGACGGCCAGAATTTCCGGGTGCTGTGCCGCAAGCCAGGGCGGGATCGCATAGGTGGGCGTCCCCACGATCACGGAGATCCCCGCTTTTTCCGCTGCCTCCAGCGCCCGCCTTATGTGGGTGAAGTCGAAGACGCCGTTTTCCGGCTCCTCTGTCGCCCAGGTGGACTCTGCGATGCGGATCACATTGATCCCCGCCTTCTGCATCAGCTCCATGTCTTCCTTCAGCCGCTCCACCGGCATATACTCATCGTAATAAGCGGCGCCGTAAAGCAAATGATCCATCATACTTGCCTCCTGAAAGGGTTCTTTTCTGCCCCTATCATAACAAAAAAGAAAGGAAAAGAAAAGCCTTCTTCTTCCCAAAATAACGGGGAAAAGGAGAGGCGGCAGGGTTTTCCCTGCCGCCCCATGATCTCAGGCGAAACCGCCTATGGTCTCTGTTTTACGCTACGGGATGAGCGTCGCAGTATGCGTCGATCTGCTTCTGCATCTCTTCGACGACCTTCTCCATACCGGCTGCCTTCATCTTCTCGGTGTAGTCAGCCAGACCGGACTCCAGATCCACAAAGCCCAGCTCCAGAGGCAGGAAGTATTCCTGCGTAACATTCTGAACAGCGGCGAACTCTGTCTCCATCATGGAAGTATCCAGTACGAAGGCGGCATAGCGGGCAGCGCCCTTGCCGTTCTGGTCTGCGATGTACTTATCCCACTCGGCCTTGTATTCCTTGACGCTGGCGGGAGAGCCCTCAGTCGCCATATGGAATTCGGGAACACGGGCAGCCCAGCAGGCGGAAGTGCCGTAGTTATCCGTATCCAGCATCTTTACCTGGCCGTTGACATCCTCATAAGAGGTGCCCTCGATGCCGAAGTAGAAGGCGCGATAGGCTTCCTTGTCGCTGGTGATCAGATCATACAGAGCCAGCGCGCGCTCAGGATTCTTGGCGGTATTGGAAACTACCAGAGCGTCCTGAGTAAAGGGCAGATAGGAAACATCCTTACGGAAATCGGCATACTCGAACTTCCACTCGGGATGCTCGATATAACGGCTCTCATAGGTGTCGATATTGTGGATGGTGCAGGCAGCCTTGCCGCCCTGCATCTTCTGAGAATCGGTGTCGGACAGAGCAGACTTGCTCCAGTAGCCCTTCTCATTCCAGCGATGGGTCATGGTGAGGTATTCCTTCAGCTCAGGGATCTCATAAGAAGGAACGACCGTGGGCTTGTCGGCGGTGACATCAATGTAGCAGGGCACGCCGTTGGCGTTGCCCACTGCATACTTGTAATTGGTGTTGACGCACAGATACCAGCCAAAGTAGCCAAGGCCGTTGGAGTACACGTTCAAAGGCTCCATTTCGGGAGCGTTGGCCTTCACGGCGTCGCAGTAGGCCTCCAGATCGTCAAAGTTCTCCATCTTGTCTGTCCAATCAGTACCCTCCAGGATATCGGTACGGTAGATGGGGCCCTGAGAAGAGTAGGTGGGCAGCAGGGTGGGAATGCAGTAGAGCTTGCCGTTCACAGTGGCCTGCTCCTTGGCAGCGTCCGTCTGCTTTGCCCAGTTCTTGGGCGCGTACTTGGGCCACAGCTCATCCAGCTCCATAAAGGCGCCCTTCTGAGCAAGAGAAGAGAACTTCAGCCAAGTGGCGGTGTAGGCCAGGTCAAACTCTTCGCCGGAGGAGAACAGCAGCGGATACTTGTTGCTGTACTCAGCCCAGCTGAGCCAGTTGACCTTCAAGGTGGTGTTGAGCTTCTCTTTGAAGATCTTGTTGTAGTTCTCATCGATCTCGTCCTGCTTTGCGGGGCGGTCGCTGACCACGTACATCACGATCTCCACTTCTTTGGAAGTGTCCAGATCTCCCGCTTCAGGGGCTTTGGACTCTTCTGTGCCCGTGCTGCTGCTCTTCTGCGCGGGCTTGCTTTCCGGCTTGCTGTCATTGCCGCCGTTTCCGCCGCAGCCTGCAAACGCTGTCAGGATCATGCACAGCGCGAGCAGTAAAGCTGCAAGTCTCATAGACTTCTTCATAGTTTACCTCCATACAGGAAATTTATTTTGGCACGGTCGGTTTATCCTTTCACGGAACCGATCGTAATGCCCTTGACAAAGTACTTCTGAACAAAGGGATACAGGAGAATGATGGGTCCTGTGGCGATCACCGCCATGGCAAGCTTCAGGGCGTTGGAGGGAAGATCCTCCGCCTTGATGCCCACCTGGCTGGCAATAGCCGCCAGCGCCTGCGCTTTCTGCAGCATATTGTAAAGCATATACTGCAGCGGGAACTTTGCCTCTGTGTTCATATAGAGCATGGCGTTGTACCAGTCATTCCAATAGCCCAGGGCCTTGAACAGGCCGATGGTGGCAAGGCCGGACTTCAAAAGCGGGAAAACGATCTGGATAAACGTCCTGAATTCCCCCGCTCCATCGATCTTCGCCGATTCGATCAACGCGGTGGGCACATTGTTCACAAAGCTTCTCATGATCAGCAGATAGAACACATTCATCATGCCCGGCAGGATCAACGCCAGGAAATTATCCTTCAAGTGCAGATACTGGATATAGAAGATGTAGGTGCTGACCATTCCGCCGTTGAACAGCGTGGTAAAGTAGAAAAAGAAGGAGATCTTATTGCGATACTTAAAATCCTTCCGGCCGATGACATAGGCCGTCATGGTGGTGAGGAACAGGCCGACAGCCGTGCCTGCCGCCGTGATGAAGATGGTGACGCCGTAAGCCCGCACGATCTTCTCGGGATTTCTGAACAGAAAGGTGTAGGCCTCTGTGGTAAACTCCCGGGGCAGAATGCTGTAGCCATAAAACCGGATGGCGTGCTCTGAACTGAACGACCCGGAAATCAGCATAATAAAGGGCAATAGACATATGAGGGCCAACAGGCCGATAAACACGTAGGAAATGATATTGAAAACGACACGAGATGTGGTGATCTTGATCTTATTGGAATGTTTCACTTTAGCTGCCGCCATATAAATACCTCCGTTTCTGTATTTGAGGAATGGTCTGTCCGGTTAGAACAGGGCATAGTCTTCCTCGATTTTTTTCACAATGGCATTGACGATCATGATAATGGCAAAGCACAGAAACGATTGATAGAACGCCGCGGCGGCAGTCATTCCGAAATTGGAGTTATTCATCAGGGATCGGAACACATAGGTGTCGATCACATCCGTCTTGTCAAAAAGCTGCCCGTTGTTGCCCACGATCTGATAGAACATCTCAAAATCGCCCCGAAGAATACGGCCCACCTGCAAAAGCAGCATGGTGATGATCGTGGGACGGATGGACGGGAAGGTGATATACCAGATCTTCTGGAAGATATTGGCTCCGTCAATATCTGCCGCCTCAAAGCACTCTGCATCGATGCTGGTGATGGCGGCTATGTAGATGATGGAATTATATCCCACCCACTTCCAGGAATTGAACAGACAGATGACCCAGGGCCACACCCCCGTCATCTTCTGACTGTAAACATTCACCGGCTCGCCGCCGAAGAATTTGATGATGCTGTTGAGCACGCCGGTCTCATAGTTGAAAATATTGAACACGAAGGTACCCACAATGACCCAGGAAATGAAATAGGGAAGGAAAATGACGGACTGGGTGACCTTTTTATAGATGCGGCCGTTCATTTCGGAAATGAGAATGGCCACAAACACCGCCAGGAACTGGGACGTCACCAAATTCAAAAGATTGTAGAGAATGGTGTTGCGGGTGATGATCCAGCCCTTTCCGGACTCAAACAGATACCGGAAGTTTTCAAAGCCGTTCCAGGGACTTCCGAAAACGCCAAGGTTGAATTTGTAGTCCTTGAATGCCAGGATCAGCCCCGACATGGGCAGATAGGACATCACAAACACCAAAAGAACCGCCGGCGCCACCATCACAAACAGCGCCTTGTTCTTTTTCAGCTCGTGGAGAAAGCCCGTCTTTTTCATGTACATACCCCCTTATATGATTTGACCAAACTCCTTGGGACTGAAAACGGGAGCTTTTGTATAATTAGCATATTCATTATACCTTGCCCGCTTCCGGGAAAGGAACCGGTTAAAACTACGATTTTCAGGAAAAATATACGGTGATTTGTCTATATTCTCCTTATTTTTAACAAAAATGTAATGAAATCACGATATTTTCATCAACCCATCCCCCGTTTTCGGCTGATGGGGTCCATGCTCCGGCCCCGTGGAAGCTGTCCTTCCCCGCCGCTTCCCTCCAGATCCAAAAAAATAAGAGAGGCAAGCCTCCCCTAGGCTTGCCTCTCTTATTTTCTTCTTTTAAAGCTCAAAATTCAGAAAGCTCTCCAAAACAGGACGCCCTCCCGGCTTTGACCTGTGCTGCACGATCAGATCACATACTGATAGAGGTCTGCACTGCGGACAAACTGTACGGGAATATCCTTTCCCACCAGCTCTTTCACCCACACGGCGGCATATTTCATGCCCAGCTCCTCAGAGTTGATGTGCCCAAGGTGGATGATCGCCTTATTTTTGCCCAGCTGCCCCGCGTCGCGGGCGTAGCAGGTCGTGGTCCAGTCAATAAGCTCACCGGGGATCAGCACGTCCACATCCTCCCGGCTCAATAGCTCGGTCTGGCGCTTTTCAGCCTCTTCGGTACCGGGAAGGATATGTCCGCATACCACTACGTTGCGCACCTTGCCGTCCAGATTGCCGATGACGCGCACGCCGTTCAATCCGATCCTTTCTTTCAAAAACAGCGCGAGCTCATGCACGGTGGTCTCCGGAATATGGAAATGAATGGGCTTGCCGCGGTCTCCGGTCAGATAGTTCTCCCAGCCCAGCTCCTTCATTAAGCCATAGCGGATGCCGTCCGGCCTATGGGTGTGGATATGGTCGTGGTCACGCCAGATGGCGATGCCATGCTCATTGCAAAGCTTCAGCTTCTCTTCAAAGACATCGTTGCCCTCCAGCCAGTCGATAGGGTCGTCATGCAGGTAGAATACCGGCTCATGGCAGACGATCAGATTCGCTCCCAGCTCAATGGCTTTGCGGATCACATTCACCGAGGCACAGCAGGTGGTCACGATGCCGGTCACCTCGTCGCGGGGATCTCCGCATTTGAAGCCGTCGCAGGTCACAGCTCGGTCCAGCGGGGGATGATACGCCAGGATCCGGTCGATCACTTCCTGAATAGTCATAGAAAGCTCCTTTCAAATAAAATGGTCAGTGCGATAGGGCTTTGAATATCTCAAGCACAAGCCGGATCAGAAACGGAAACAGCAGAACCACGCTCATGTTCCGGGCGGTGTGCATGATGGCGACCTTCAGGGTATCCGCGCCAAGCTCGTCCGTTCGTTTATTTCATCTGCCTGCGCATCTCCTCAAAGGGCAGGGCGGGGAACCGCAGAGAGACCTTTGTCCCCTTCCCCAGCGCGCTTTGAAAGGTAAGTCCATAGCCCTCCCCGAAGGAAAGCTTCAGTCTGGAGTCGATATTTTTCAGGCCATAGCCGTGGGACTCTGTAGGGTCAGTGCTGTTTAAGCTATGCAGCTGCTCTTCGCTCATGCCGGGTCCGTCGTCCGCGACCTGAAGCACCAGGTCGTCTCCCTCCCGCCGGCCGGTGATGACGATGGTGCAGTGCTCGATTGCCAGATTCTCCGCAATACCGTGCATAATGGCGTTTTCCGCCAGGGGCTGCAAAATGATATTGGGGCAGCCCAGAGACAGCAGCTCCTCCGGCACCTCTACTCTCAAGGTGATGGCGTCGTCAAAATGATAATTCTCGATCTTGACATAGGCCTCCACATGGCTCAATTCTTCTTTTACCGTAACTGTCTGGTCGCCCTTATTCAGGCTGATCCGGTAGAATTTGGCCAGGTTTTGGGCGATCTCCGCCAGCTGCGGCAGATCGTGGTCAAGGGCCTCCCAGTTGATCAGGTCCAGGGTATTATAGAGGAAATGAGGGTTGATCTGTGCCCGCAGCGCCTTGAGCTGTGCGGACTTTACCTCCTGCCCGGAAAGGTACTGCCGGTCCATCAATTCCTTCAGCTCCTGCGTCATTTGAGAAAAGCTGGAAAACAGTCTGCCCACCTCGTCTCCCGTCGGGCGCTCCACCGGCACGTCCAGGTTGCCCTTTTGGACGGAGTTCATCATGCGGTCAAGCTGTTCCAAACGCCTGGTATAAGACCGGGAGATCAGCACAGACGCCAGGAACGCTATGGCCACCGCCACCAGAGAAAAACTGAAAATCACAAAACTGATGGGCGCTGTCTGCCGGGTGATCTCCTTTTCCGGAATGAGCGTGACAAGAGTCCACCCGGAAAGTGACAGTTTTTGCTGGCGCATCAGATATTCTTCACTTCCCAGACGTTGAGACTTCCAATCGTTTTCTTCCTCCATGATTTCCGGGAGCTTTCCCTCCTGCTCCCAGCGGCTGAGATTTTCCGCGCTGCCCTTAGAAGAGCTGACGATATTTCCCATTGCATCCACCAGATAAATCAGCCCGTCTCTGGTGATATCCGACTTGGACAGCACCTGCTCAAGCATCTTCGTCTGCACGCTGATCTCTTCCACCGTGATGGGCTTTGCCGCACCGTCCGTGGTACGGATCACGCGGAACATAGAGAAAAGATTTACCGTATAGGAAAGTCCCGGAATATACTCCTCCCCGGGGGAGGAGAAATATACTGCCCCCCACTTCAGTTTTTCTTTTATTTCTTCATATTCCGGATGCTGAAGCAGCGCGGAATATCCCACAAAATGCTTTCGGTTATAGGAGTAAAAGATCTCATCCGGGATAAATACTCTGGCGCGATAGATAACGTCTACCATCTCCGCAGTGGAAAAAACCTTATCCAGCCTCAGAAATTCCCGATACTGCACGCCGAGAGAGCGGTCTGCATTAAACTCCTCAGAGGTCATCGTCTTTTGCAGGTCATTGTTGTAATAGATCTGATTGGACACATTGACCATGGTCTCCAGGTAATTCTGCAGAAAGGCATAGGTCTGTTCACAGGACTTTTCCGTGCTCTGCAAAAGCTGCTGCCGGTAGCTTTTCGTCATAAAGCGGTTGAGCAGCACCATCAGCAAAAGCAGCAGGACGATCATGGCGGTGGAAAAGGTGACGGTGAGCTTGGTGCGCAGGGAATGCTTGATAAACCAGTTTTTCAAATGAGAGACAATGCGTTTCAAATCAGATTCTTCTCCCGATACTCAGACGGGGTCGCCCCGGTCTGTTTTTTAAAGATCTTTGCAAAATACCCGGGGTCCTCATACCCCACCTGCTCAGACACATGATAGAGCTTGAATTGGGGATCCCGGAGAAGCTCCTTTGCCTTCTCCATGCGCACAGAGGTAATGTATTCGCCGATGGTTTTCCCCGTCTTGCGCTTGAAAAGCGCAGAGAGATAAGTAGGGGTCAGGTAAACGCTGTCCGCCAGCTGCTTGACAGAGAGGTCGCTTCGCCCGTATTCCTGCCAGATAAGCCTGGTCACCCGCAGGATCACCGGGTGGTTGCTCTCGTCCTTCCGGCTCTCCTCCAGCATCTCCCGGATCCGGGAAAGAAGGAATTCATCGATCGCGTCCAGCGTGTCCAGGGCGCCTAACCGGCTGGTGTCCTCATCGCTTCTTTTGCCCAGCTTTTCCTTCTGCTCGGGGAAGCGCCGCAGGTACTCCCCCCAGATCTCCGTAAGAAGCCTGTAGTAAAAGCTTTGCAGCAAGGGGCATTGTACCGCCTCGCTTTTCCGGAGGGATGCCGCGGTCTCCTCCAAGAACTGCTCGATCTCCTTTTCGTTCCCGCCCTGGAGCTTTCGGCGGAATTCCTCGGTGATCCCCTCCTGCAGATCGATGGGGAACGGCTTGCGGCTATGCAGGGAAAACTTTCCCCAGCCCAGATGGAACACCGTCTTTTCTGCCTCATGGGCCGTCTGATAAGAGCGCTGGATCTCGGAAAAGAGGTGGACCGGCTCGCCCACTGCCAGGAAAAGCCGTATCCCGTCGATCTGCCGGGAGCACGCTGAGATCAGGCCGCGCATCAGCCGGCCGGCGTCCTCGATCAGCTCCCACTCTCCTCCCATGATAAAAACCAGTCTCCGGTTATCCCAGAACTCGCAGTGCAGGGCGCAGTCTTCCTGGGGGAGCCACGCCAAACGGGCCTCCTCATAAAAGGCCTCCCGAAACTTCGTAAGATTGACGGCGTTTTCGGAAAGGTACGCCACGCACACCCGGATATAGGAATAAACTTTCCGGAAAAGGCCGCTTTCCAAAGCGATCTGCCGCAGCTCCTCATCAGACTCGCCTCCCCGCAGCAGCAAAAAGAAAGCCTCCCGCTTGATATAGGCTTTGCTCTCCGCAGGCGCGGGCCAGTTCTTTTGGGTCCTTCTCTCCTCCAAAATAAAGCGCATGGCTTTCTGCACCGCCCGGCGCAGCTCTTCCTTATCCACAGGCTTTTCCACATAATCGGTGGCGCCGATCTCGATCGCCGCTTTCAGATACTCCTTATCGGAGTAACCGCTGATAAAAATGATCCGGCAGGCGGGATAGCGCTCCCGCAGGATCTTACACATTTCCACGCCGTTCATACCGCGCATACGGATATCGGAAAGCACGATATCGGGCTGGAAATTCTCGCAGATCCCGATGCCCTCCGGGCCGCTGGCAGCGGCCTGGACCATGTCCACTCCCAGGGCTTTCCAGTCCATGTGGCGCAGCATGCCGTTTCTGGCGGCAGATTCATCATCCACAATCAAAAGGCGTATCATAAAATCCCCCTCGCTTTTTGTGTGCCCTCAGTGTGTCCTCACCGCAAACAGGCGCTTCTGCCCTTTCAGAGACCTTTGCAAACAGAGATGATTCTGCACCAGTTCTGGTGCAGAATCAGGAGGCGCCTCCTGATTTCCCTTTTCCTCTGACCACCCAGCAGAGAAAAAGGGGAAATTATTAGCTGAATCGTTCCTGTTTTTAGAAAATTGTGTATTCCAACTTGTCAAAAAAGCCATATAATTTTATTTGTGGGTTGATATGATTTTTGTTGATTGATTCCAATCGATAGCTCCTTTACAGCGTTTTCGGAACTCTCCCGGAGAATGGCCGGTAGCCCGCTTGAAGATGCGGTGAAAATAGGAATAAGCTCCAAAGCCGGAGTTTTCGGCGATTTCCTCCAGAGTAGCATTAGAGTATTTCATCTGCTCTATGGCGAAATCCAGCCGCACCTTCATCAGGTATTCTACGATGCTGCTTCCCGTCACCTCTTTAAAAAGGTGAGCGGCCCTGGACTCGCTTAGGGAGGTCTGCGCGGCCACATCCGCTACCCGCAGCTTTTCCACAGCGTGGTTTTCGATATACCTGCGCATTCTGGAAACGATAAAGTCCGGCTCTCCCACAGGTTTTTCCTCGATCTGCCGCTTTACCAGCAGGCAGAAGGTGCGAAAAAGGGATTCCAGGTAGGGGTCATCCCGCATTTGCAGGCTTCGTCTGCTGTCCTGGATCAACAGGCGCCACAGCTCTAAAAGCGACTCGCAGGGAGGGATCCTCGTCAGTTTTTTCCCGCCGATCTCCCGGTACCACCCGGCGGTCCATTCGCCCTGGCACATGAGATAGTAGTCGCCGCTGACATCTCCGTCAGCCGCAGATGCTTTTTCCTTTTTCAGTCTCAGCCGGTCTCCCGGCTCCAGTGTCAGAAGGTCTCCTTTTTCCAGGGTGAACCACTCTCCGTCGTTCAGACAGGCCCCGCAGTTTCCCTGGGTCTGCAGGCGGATCAGATAGTAGCGATTTCCCTCTGCTCTTCCCGGCAGATCGCATTGCTGGTGAACAGAGTACCCGCACATTACGATGGAATTCATTGCCTTCTCCTTTAGGCGTTTTAGAAAGTTATTTTAAATCATTATATCACTCTTTAGTAAAAAACACAACGGCGATCATTCCGGAATGTCCGGATCATGATACACAAGAATCAAAAATCTATTTTGGGAGGAACAAAAAATGAACAAGATGAAAGCTGCTATGATCGGTTTCCTGCCTCGCGACGGCGGAGATCCCTATGCCATCCTGGAAAGCTATGCCAAGATGGGCTATTCCGCCTTTGAGGGCGCCGATATGCTTCTGCGCTCCGGCGACCCTGCCGAGAACCTGAAGAAGGTCCAGTCCTTCGGCATGAAGCCGCTGGCTGTCCACCTGGGCATCAATACGGATGTGGACGTAGCGGACGTGGTGGAGAGGGCCAAGAAGACCGGCGTCAAGCGCGCCGCCAATTTCTGCGGCTGTATCGGCGGATATCGCTTCGGCGGCGGAACGCCTCCTACCTACGACGATCTGATGGCAGAATGCCAGCGCTTTGACAAGGCCGCGAAGGAGCTTGCCAAGGAAGGCATTACCGTGACCTTCCACAATCATGACGCGGAATTCAAGCACACCTTTAACGGCGTACCCGCCTTCTTCCTGATGGTGGCCAACACCGAGTACCTGAAGTTTGAAGTGGACTGCGGCTGGGTGAAGTTCGGCGGCTATGACCCTGTCACCGTGATCAACCAGCTGGGCGACCGGATCGGCGCTTTGCACATCAAGGATTATATTGAAGGACCCACTGTGGATCAGCCCACCCCCAACGGCGGAGTGAACAAGAACATGCCTCGCTTCACCACCCCCGGCACCGGCTGCCTGGATCTCAAGGGCTGCCTGGAGGCCGGACTGAACGCCGGTATGGATTACGCCATTGTGGAGCAGGACTTCCAGTATAATCTGACTCAGGCGGAAACTCTGCAGGCCGCTTACCTCAACATGAAGGAGACCGGGTTCGTAGAGTAAACCGGATCGGGCAAACGATAAACTTGACAAGGAGGATCTGACCCATGAAGATCAGAAAGGGCGTGCAGGGCTACACTGTGCGTGATTATACCAAGACGCTGGAAGGCTACAAGGACTCTATGAAGAAGATCGCCGAGATCGGCTACGACAGCGTACAGACCGGCACTTCTCTGATGAGCCGTGAAGAGCACAAGGCCTTTTTGAAGGATCTGGGGCTGAAGATGGAATCTGTTGGCGGCAATTATGAGGACATGGTCAATGACCCCGCCAAGGTAAAGGAAGCCATCGACAACGCTCATTTCTATGACACTCCCTATGTCTCCGTCGGCACGCTTCCCATTCCCATGAGAGAGAGCGTGGAGGGGTATAAAGAGTATGCAGCCGGCATCAACAAGATCGGCGCTCAGATGAAAAAGGAAGGCGTAAAGCTGATCTATCATCCCCACGCGCTGGAGTTCTTCTCCTTCGGCGGCGGCAAGAACGGCTTTGACCTGCTGTTCGACGAGACCGACCCCGAGGCCTTCTGGTATTGCCTGGATACCCACTGGCTCCAGTCTGGAGGCAAGAACCCCCCCGACTACATCCGCAAGGTCAAGGGCCGCATGAAGATCATGCATTTTAAAGATTACAAGATCATCGGCGGCGCTTCCTATATTGAGGAAGTGATCAAAGACTTTGCCGAGGTAGGCGAAGGAAACCTGAATTGGCCCTCCATCATCGAGGCCGCCAGAGAGATCGGCATTGAGGCTGTGATCGTAGAGCAGGATAAGTGCACAAGAGACCCCTTTGACTGCCTGAAGACCAGCTTTGACAATATGGTGAAGTTCGGCCTGTAAGGGAAATTCGATTTACCTATTTGAGCGCACCGCAGTTTTCTGCGGTGCGCTTTTTTGCCAAGCGGCTGACGGGATGCTAGATGTTAGATGTTAGATGTTAGATGCTAGATGTTAGAGAAGGGCTTGCCTCCTATAAAGCAGAAAGCCGCGTCTTGCCCTGCCTCCCTCTGACGAGGGATGAAAAAGGAGAGATTTTTAAAAGTTCCGGTTTTTACAAAGACTTTGAAAAAGAAATGGGTTTTCGTTATCTCTCCCTCAGTCACCTTCGGTGACAGCGTCTCGCCTGCCGCCTCGGTTGCTGTGCCCCAGTGGGGCACGCCCAGCAACATTCTCGTTTGCCAACTCGGTCAGCGATGAACGGCCTCCACCGGAGGCCATCACCCGGAGCGGCAATGTAGACCAGCTCGCACCAGAGCGCCACTGGCGCTCGCTCGGTCTCGCCTGCCGGCTCGGTCAGCTCGCAGCTTGTGTCCCGCCGGGACACGCTCGCCCCTCGTCAGAGGGAGTCAAGTAGGGGGGCTTTCCCTCTTGCCTCTCCCTTTGGGAGAGGTGGCATGGCGAAGCCATGACGGAGAGGGCAAGAATCCGTTGTCAGTTTTCAGTCGTTAGCGGTTAGAGAAAAGCAAGGAAAAGGGCACGCCCCTTCCCTTGACCTTATCTAACAACTAATATCTAATATCTAAAATCTAAAAACTACCAAGCGGAAAGAAAAAGCAAGCTAAAAAAGTTCTAAATAGAACCTTGACAAAAAATAGTTCTATATAGTACTATGTATTTGAAAGGAGGAGCACGATGGATACTCGGACGGGATTTTTGATCTCGCAGATCAAGCGGGTACAGGACCGGATCTTTGAGCGGCTGCTTCAGGACTGCGCAGTGGAGGAATTCAACGGCCCTCAGGGGCGCATTCTATATCTGCTGTGGCAGAGAGAAGGTATTCCCATTGTGGAGCTGGCGCAGAAAACGGGGCTTGCAAAGAACACTCTGACCTCCGTGCTGGGGCGAATGGAGGAGAAGGGCCTGATCCTCCGGGAACAGAGTGAGGCCGACCGGCGCAAAGCAATGATCACTCTTACGGAGAAGGCCCGCAGCGCTCGAGAAAGCTATGAAGCGGTATCTCAGCAGATGAACGAGCTTTTTTATCGGGATTTTTCCGAGGAAGAAGCCGCTCTGCTGGACAGGCTTTTAGAGCGGGTGCTTTTCAATCTCACTCGCTGCGAAGAAGAATGGAAGCACAAGAAACGGCAAAAAGATTGAAAGGAGTGGATCGTAAGGCAAAGATCACCGGCGAGATCGGAAACGATTTCTGCCCTCAGGCGCTGTTTTTATACGGGAACTGGAAAGAGGACGGCACGCCAAATTTCGGCCTGTTCTGCTGGTTCAGCTATGTGCATATCGGAGATGGAGAGAATGAGGGGCTTGGGGCGATGGCCTGTATTGGAGAGGAAAAGCTCACGAAAGACCTGATCCGCAAAAACGGAGTATTTTCCGCCAACCTGGTTACCGAAAAGCTGCTGCCCCTGGCTGATTATTACGGCACTGTAAGCGGGCGGGAAACGCCCGATAAGATGAAGCTGCTGCCCACTGTGGAAAGGGGCCAGGTGCTGGATGTTCCCACCATTGGGGAAAGCCCGGTCAGCTTTGAGCTGAAGGTGCTTCAAGAGCTTCCCCTTGCCAAAGGCAGCGACCTGTTTTTATGCAAGATCTGCAATGTGACCCTGGAAGAGGGCTTAAGAAAAAACGCACCCTTTCCAGAGCGCCTGCGTTTGGCAGCTCCGGTCGTCACCGCCGGGGAACGCAGTTATGTTTCCTTGAATGGAGAATACCTGGGAAAATGGGGCGAGCCTCGAAAAAAGCTGTTTTAAGGAGTATAGGGCTTATGATGAAAAACAAGGAACAGACCCTGGGAAAGCTGATGGATCACCAAAAGATCGCGTACCTGAGCTATCTGGACGATGAGGGCTATCCTGTGGCAAAAGCCATGCTGATGACAAAAGGAAGAGAAGGGATCAAAACACTCTATTTTTCCACTAGCACCTCTTCCAATAAGGTGTCCTGCTTCCGGAAGGATCCCAGAGCCGGCGTTTATTTTGCCGACCGGCGGTTTTACCGGGGCGTCAGCTTTTCAGGCACTGTTGAGGTGCTGGAAGATCAGGACACAAAATCCCGCTTCTGGGAAGAGGGGGATGAGCGTTATTATCCTCTTGGCGAGACGGACCCAGACTACTGCATTTTGAAATTCACTGCCGTAAAAGGGCGGTACTTCAGCAACGGCTCGGAAGATTTTACAGTTTGACCTGTGCAGGGCCGGATCTCGCTGCGGCTGACTTGGAAGAGCACAAAAAACCGGGGACGGCCCGCAAAGGGGCCGTCCCCGAATAATTTCTTCTGCCGTTCTCGGCTTACTTCTTGGAGGAAGCAGCTGCCAGCTTTTTCTGCTTGTGGACCTGCCACATGGCAAAAATATTGGGAGCAATAAACTGAGAGGAGAAGCAGCCTGCTACCACGCCCACCAGCATGGGAAGCGCGAAAGAGACCACAGAGCTGATATTGTAGACCATGGCAACGGCCAGCACCACCAAAATGGCCAGGAAGGTGGTGAGAGAGGTGCAGATCGTGCGGCCCAGCGTCTGATTCAGGCTCAGGTTCATGATCTCGGTAAGCTCTGCTTTTGGCCCCAGCTTCCGCTTATTTTCCCGAACGCGGTCATAGATCACGATGGTGCTGTTGATGGAATAGCCCAGGATGGTGAGCACCACACCGATAAAGATATCATTGACGGAAAGCCCGAAAATCACGAATACACAGAAGGAGATCACAACGTCGTGCAAAAGGGCGATCACCGCCGTAACACCGGCTGAAAAACCGCCGATCTTCCGGAAACGCAGCGTGATATACACCAGCATCAGGATGGTCGTCAGCGCAAAGCACACCAGGCACTTCTGGAAGAATTTCGCGCCCATTGTGGCGTCTACGGAATTGGACTCCAGCAATGTAAAGGTGAGCTCATCATAGGCGGTCGTCAGAGTTTCCGCCACCTTGGTCTGCTCTTCCGGAGAGAGGTTCTGATTCCCCGCGAAAGCCACCGTAACAGACTTGGCGTTAGAATTGATCCCCTCGTTTACCGTGACAGAGGCATCTCGGTTCAGCTCGTTCTTAATGGTATCCTCCAGAGCTTCGGCAGACACCTCGCCGCCCTCTACAGAATAGCGGATCATCGCGCCGCCCGCAAACTGGATATCCAGCTTCGGCTTAATGATGATGCTGGCCAGAATTCCCACTACGATCACGGCAATGGAGATGAGGAAAAACAGATTTTTCCGTTTATAGAAATCCACGCTAAAAGTTTTCTTATTCACCGCGAGCACCTCCAAACAGCCATTTTTTATGCAGGCCTTTGAAGCCGGCCAAGGACATGGTCATCAGCCTGGTGGCAAACACGCCCATAATGAAGTTGGCAATGATACCGATCAGAAGGGTAAATCCGAAGGAGAAAATGGATCCGGTCGTAGACTGGCCGAAAATCATGGAGAGGATATTGCTGGGCCCGAACACGCCCATGAGCATCACGGCCACGATAGCCGTGGTGAGGTTGCCGTCGAAGATGGCCCAGAAGCTGCTCTTGAAGCCATTCTGCAAAGCGCCGTCCAGCGTCTTCCCGTTTCTCAGCTCCTCCCGGATCCGGCTGGCGGTCAGCACGTTGGCGTCCACGCCGATGCCGATGGAGAGGATCAGACCCGCAATACCGGGCAGCGTCATGGTAAAGGAATTAAACTGGGCAAAGTATCCGGAAATAGCCGCGAAACAGATCCCCATCTGACCGGCCAAACTGATGGCAGCCACTACGCCGGGGAGGCGGAACACCAGGATCATCAGCACCGCGATCACCGCGAAAGCAATGATCCCCGCCAAGGTCATGGCGTCCAGAGCCTGCGCGCCCAGGGTGGGAGCAAGAGAGTTGAAGTTGGAGGTTTCCAGCGCAAAGGGCAAAGCACCCGCCTGGATCCTGGCCGCCAGCGCAGAGGCGGATTCATTGGTAAAGTCGCCCTGGATCACACATTTTCCATCGCTGATCACCGCTTCTACCGTAGGGGCAGAAAGCCGCACATCATCCATCCAGATGGAGATGGTCTGCCCCTTCAGGCGCTCTGTAGCCTCGGCAAATTTCGTGGTTCCCTCATCGGAAAACTCCAGGGAAACAATGGGCTCCGTATTTCCGGTCTGCTGATTCTGCTGGAAAGCAAGCTCAGCCTTGACCACATCCGATCCCTCTAAGATCACATTTTCCGCTGTGGTGCCGGAAGGCGTTTTATAGACGATCTCGCCGTTTGTTCCATACTCCGTGCTTTCATAGGAACCGCCCTCCCGGAAGGTGAGCAGCGCAGTGGAAGCCAACTCCTCCACCGCAGCCTCCGGATCAAAATCCGTCTCCTCGCTCTTCCAGGGGAAGCGCACGATAATACGGTTGTTTGCCGCATCGGTGTAAAGCTCATAATCTGTAATATTGGTGGATACCATACGGGTCTCGATAATGGCTTTGGCCGATTCCAGCTCACTGTCGGTGGCCTTTACTCCGCCGGCAGGGCTGAATGTGGCCTCCACTCCGCCGCGGATATCAATGCCCCATCTGATATCTCCCGCGCCCTTTATGTGGACTTCCTTGAAGTCGCCTCTTTGGCCGTACACACCGAACAGGGACGTGTACACCAGAGCCGCAATGAGAAGCGCCACCACAAAAAACACTGGTTTTTTTACTCGCTTCATGGGTGTTTTCCTCCAGTTCCGGCTTTCCTGCAAAGCACACAGCAAAAAGCCAGGATTATTCTTTCACTACATACAAAACAGGGCAGTGTTCACCACCCTGTGTGTTTTGACATGTAAAACGCTCTCATTCCTCAGCGGATGCCTGAGGCTCTTCAGAAGCGGGCTGCTGAGCTTCCTCGGAAGCGGGCTCCTGGGCGGGATCTTGAGGCTCTTGGGCCGCGGGAGCGTCTTCCCCGGCAACATAGACCACCGCGCTTTCGGGAGCTTCCTTCGCGGCTTCGTCCTCGGCCGCCTGCTGCTCCTCTAACAGAGCCCGGATGGAAAGAGAGACCCGGTGCTTCTCAAAGTCCACTTCCGTGATCTTCACCGTTACCTCGTCCCCTACCTTCAGCACGTCCTGAGGCTTTTCGATCCGATGGTCGGCGATCTGAGAGATATGGATCAGGCCGTCGATGCCCGGGATCACCGTGGCAAAGGCGCCGAACTGGGTGAGCCCTACGATCTTCACATTGCAGACCGTGCCGGCAGGATACTCGTTCTTCATCTTCTCCCAGGGATTGTCCTCAGGGCGCTTATAGCCCAGAGAGATCTTGTTGTTTTCCCGGTCTAAGCTCTTGATGTACACCTCTGCCGTATCCCCTACGTTCAGCACCTCGCTTGGATGCTTGATCCGGTTCCAGGAGAGCTCGGAAATATGGACCATACCGTCCACTCCGCCCAAGTCCACAAAGGCTCCGAAATTGGTCAGAGACTTTACCTTGCCGGTAAAACGCTGTCCCTCTTCGATCTCAGACCAGAACTTCTCCTGGGCCGCCCTGCGCTCCTCCCGGAGCACGCTGCGGATAGACCCCACCGCGCGGCGGCGCTGGCGGTTTACTTCAATGATACGGAATTTCACTTCCTGGCCCATCAATTCATTCAGGTCTTCCCCTCTGGAAGCAGTGGCCTGAGAGGCAGGGACAAAAATGCGCATTGCGTCCTTCAAAACGATCACGCCGCCCTTTACCACCTCGATGACCTTGCCGGAAAGGATCTCTCCGCTTTCCTGCGCCTGGGCAATTTCATCCCAGCCCTTCATGGCGTCTACACGGCGCTTGGAGAGCATGATGGTGCCCTCCTGATCGTTGGTCTTCATGATGAGAAGCTCCATCTCATCGCCCAGCTTAACCACATCCTCAGGCTTCACAGCGGGATCGTTGGAAAGCTCATTGGCCGGGATAAATCCAGCCTGCTTCCTTCCGACATCCACATACACTTCCGTAGGCGAGATCCCTACCACGACACCGTGCACCTTTTCGTCTGTATTTAAGCTTTTGAGGGATTCCTCAAGCATCTCCTCAAAATTTTGCTCAGTGTTGTTGATTTCTGACATGGCAGCAAGTACCTCCTTTATTATGCTTGCAGGCGTGGACGCGCCCGCAGTAATACCGATCTTTCCCCGCGGCCCCAAAGGCTGAAAAGGAGCCTTTCCCTGCTCAGAAGAAAGCCCCTGCTCTCCGGCCGGGCCTTTCTGCAAAAAATCCGGCAGCTCATGGGCGCCTTCTATCAGAAAAGCGGGGCAATACTGCGCGCAGATCTTCAAAAGCTTGTCCGTATTGGAGCTGTTTCTTCCCCCCAGCACCAGCATGGCGTCACACCGCTGTGCAAGAGAGGCCGCTTCCGTTTGCCTCAGCGCAGTTGCATTACATATTGTATCAAAAACCGCGGCATTTGTACATAGTTTTTTCAGAGTTTTTAAAGTATTCTCCCATTCTTTTTTGTGAAAAGTGGTCTGTGCCGCAATGGTGACCGGCTTTTCCCCGAGAGAGGGCTGCCGGGAAAAAAGCTCTTCCAGCTCCCGGGCGCAGCCCACCACATAATGCTCTCCGATACAGTGCCCAATGATCCCCTGCACCTCCGGGTGATCCCGATCTCCGGCGAGAAGGAAAACGCGCCCTTCCTCACCGGCGCGCTGGGCGATCCCATGTATTTTTTTCACAAACGGGCAGGTGGCGTCACAAAAGGGGATCTTCAGGCTTTCGATCTTCTCCATGACCTGCCGCGGCACGCCGTGAGAGCGGATCACAAGCACGACGCCTTCCGGCGTATCCTCCGGGCGGTCAACCACCTTTACGCCTTTCTCCTCCAATTCTCTCACCAGGCGGGGATTGTGGATGATCGGCCCAAAAGTCGCCGCTTTTTCCCCTTTTTCCAGCAGCTCGTACACCTGCCTGACCGCCCGGTCGACCCCAAAGCAAAAGCCCGCGTGAGAGGCTACTTCGATCTTCAAGGCTGCTCCCCCTCCGGCTTTTCTTCCAAAGAGGCAAGCCCCAGCTGTCTGAGAGATCCCTCTCTTAACCGGGCGATCTCCTCCATAATAGTTCGGCTGGCCTTTCTCAGCTGTACGCTGGAATCATCCGGGATCGACAGCTCCTCTGCCGAAAGAGGCTTTCCAAAACGGATGAGCATTTTGTGAAAGGGCTTTGGAAGCTTGCCGTCCTCAGCCGTGATGCACACCGGGACCACCGGGGCCTTTGTCCGGTAATGCAGCAGCGCGGCGCCGGTTTTAGGCCGCTGCAGCTCTCCGGTTTTGGAGCGGTGCCCCTCCAGGAACACCCCCACCACACCGTTCTCTTCTAAAAGCTTTACCGCGTCTGCCAGCGCGTCCTCTCCTCCGCTTCCCCGCTTGACGGGGAAAGCGCCCAGCTGTCTTAAAAGCCCGCCGATAAAGGCGTTTTGAAACAGCTCTTCCTTTGCCATATAAAACACCTGCCGCTTCTGTACCAGCCCCAGCACCACAGGGTCCTTCATGGCAAGGTGGTTGCTGCAAAGAAGCACCGGCCCCTCCTTCGGGATATTTTCTGCTCCCGAAACGCGCAGCCGGTAAACCGGATAATAGAAGATCCGCAAGAGAAATTTCCCCAGCCCATAGAGCCATCCCATTCTCTTTGCCTCTTTTTTCCCCCGCTTCATGCCGCCTCTTCCTTTCCCAAAAATGATACGCGCTCAAAGCTTCTGCTCCTTTAGGCGCGTTTGGATCATTTCGATCAGTCTTTGCACGGATCCCTCCAGCGTCTCTCCGGTGGTATCCAGAAGCAGGGAATCCGGCGCCGGCTTCAAGGGCGCGGCCTCCCGGTGAGAATCCTGATAGTCCCTGCGGCGGATCTCGGAAAGGATCTTGTCGAACTCCGCCTTCTGCCCTGCGGCCTCCAGCTGCTTCACCCTGCGGCGGGCCCGCTCTTCGCAGTCCGCGGTGAGGAACACCTTCAGCTGCGCCTGGGGCAATACCACCGTTCCGATATCCCGGCCGTCCATCAGCACATTGTTTTTTCGGGCCAGCTCCCGCTGAAGCTCCAAAAGGAACGCCCGCACCGCCGGGATAGCCGAAGAACGGGAGGCGGCCATCGATACCTCCGGCGTGCGGATCAGATCGGTGACCTCTTCCTTTCCGAGAAACATTTTCTGGCCCTCCTCGGTGGCCTCTATCCCCACCTCCAGCCCCGGAAGGGCCGCCTCTACGGCCTCGGGGTCCTGAGGGTCGATCCCCTCGCGCAAAAGATGCAGGGCAATGGTGCGGTACAGCGCACCGGTATCCACATACAGAAATCCCAGTCTTCCGGCCGCCGCCTTGGCGATACTGGACTTGCCCGCTCCGGCAGGTCCGTCAACAGCTACTGCAAACATCGTTTCCACTTCTCCTTCTTTTTTGCTTCCTGCTGCAAAATGACCCCGCAGTCCGCCTCTTTCCCGGGAAAACTCCAGGCTTTCATAAAAAGCTGCCGGCAAGATGCCCGGTGGAAAAGGCGATCTGCAAATTATATCCGCCAGTATAGGCGTCGCAGTCCATCACCTCTCCGGCAAAATAGAGGCCCTTTCTGAGCTTCGACTCCATGGTGCGCGGGTCGATCTCCCGAAGGCTGACTCCGCCGCAGGTGACGATGGCTTCTGCGATAGGCCGAAAGCCCCGGATCTCTACAGTAAAGTCCTTGAAAAGCCCGCACAGCGCTTTGCGCTGCTCCCGGGTAACGGAATGGCAGCGAGTTTCCGGAGAGATCCCGGAGCGCCGAATAAAGACAGGAATCAGCTTTTTAGGAAGCAGTTCATCCAGAGAATTGGCAAAGATCCTGTTTTTATTCTTTTCCAGATCCCGCAGAAGCCGGGCATCCAGCTGCTGTTCATCCAAAGCGGGCTTCAAATCGATATGCACCGCATATTTCCCGGGCTCCATAGGGTGCATATGGGCAGACGCGCTTAAAATGGTGGGGCCGGAAAGGCCGAAATGGGTAAAAACCAGCTCTCCGAAATCCTCATACACCGGTTTTTTCTTTCCCTTGGCGGTGACCTTAACGCCGCAATTTCTCAGGGAAAGCCCCATCATGCACCGGCAGTCCTCCCCTGTCTCCACCAGGGGGATCAAAGAGGGAACGGGGTCGCTCACCCTATGGCCCGCAAGCCTCGCCAGTCGAAAGCCGTCCCCATTGGAGCCGGTGCCCGGATAAGAAGCGCCTCCGCAGGCCAAAAGCACCTTTTTCGCCTGATAGTCACCCCGGCGGGTGCGCACTCCTGAGATCTCCTCCCGGTCAAAAAGCAGAGAGAGCACGGTCTCACGGATCACCCTTACTCCCGAGCCAAGGGCAAAGCGTTCCAGAGCGTCCGCGATGTCATGGGCATTGTCTGACTGAGGAAACACCCTTCTTCCCCGCTCTGTCTTCAGCTTCACGCCCTGATCCTCAAAAAAGCCCATCACAGCCTGGGGGGAAAAGGCTGTAAGAGCCCCGTATAAAAACTTCCCGCCCCGGGGAATATTCTCGATCGCTTCCTCGGCCGAGCAGTTGTTTGTCACATTGCAGCGCCCCTTGCCGGTGATGCGCAGCTTCCTTCCCAAAACCTCATTTTTATCAAAGAGGGCGACTTTTCTCCCCCTTCCGGCACAAACTCCCGCCGCCATCAGCCCAGCGGCTCCCGCGCCGATCACAATGGCGTCATACGATTCTAAAAAGCTCAATGGTCGCTTTCATCCACCTTTTCATAAACAGAATACTCATCCCAGATGCTCTCGATCCTCTTCAGCGTTTCCGCCACCTCGTCCTTTTTCTGGATGGCCACCGTGACGATCAGGGCATTGATCACGCTCAAAGGCCCCACAAGGGAATCCACAAAGGACACCATATCGCTGCGGGCCAAAAGCAGATGAGAGGAAAACTGGGCCAGAGGAGACAGAGGACTGTCGGTGATCGCAATGGTGGAAAGGCCTCTGTCAGAGGCGTATTTCAGGGTTTTCACAGCCTTCTTGGAATACCTTGGGAAGCTGATAGCGATCACCGCGTCCCCCGCCTTTGCCCGGATCATCTGCTGCAAAATCGTCGCCTCGCTGGTGGCCTCCACCAGCTGTACCGTATCGAACACCAGGCGGAGATAATGGGCCAGCAGAGTGGCCAGCGCCAGAGAGCTTCCCGCGCCCAGGATATACACCTGCGGCGCTTTTACCAAGGCGTCTGCCGCCCGGTAAAAATCCTCGTGGCTGATGCTCTCCTTCGTCCGCTTCAGAATTCCGATATCCTGATCCAGCACCTCGTCCAGGAGCCGTTCCCGCTCGATATTGCTGGAGGTCATCTCCAGGCGCTGAAGGCTGGTCATTTTATTGCGTATCATTTCCTGTATCGCCTGCTGCAAAGCGGGGTAGCCGGAATAGCCGATCTCGGTGGCAAAGCGCACCACCGTGGATTCGCTGACCCCCACCGTGACCCCCAACCGTGAAGCGGTCATAAAGGCCACCTTGTCGGAATGCTCTTCGATATATTTCGCGATAAGCCGCTGGCCTTTGGAAAAGGTAGGACTTTTTTCCTTGATTCTTTCTGCAAGCTGACTGTTCACAACAAATCCCCTCTTTCCTTTCGGGAGACAGGCTCCTGCTGAGCCTGTGCCGAAAGCAGTACATTTGGACCTTTTGCTTTCATTTTAAAGGTTCCTCCTGCAAAAATCAAGGGATTTCACAGATTTCAAGGGAAAAGCAGCAGGAATTTTGCAGGAATTTTCTCTCTTCCTTCAGAAAAGGCAAATTTCTTGCCCCACCTGCAAAAAGCGGTGAAAAGGCGTACCTTTTCACCGCTTTATCTTCTGCTGTTCTCTCCCGCTTTTGTGAAAAATTTTCCGAAAAAGGAGGCCGGGCTCCCCTTTTTCTTCACGCGCAGCCTTTTTCCGTACCTGTAAAGAGTATACGACTCTCCCCGATAAAAAACGGCGCTGGGACCATCCTCTGAAACCTGTCCGGCAAGCTCTGCCTGCTTGAGGATATCCTTTTCAAGCTTTCTTCCCGTCCCCATAGGCTCCCTCCTATTTCCGACGGAACAGCCTTGCCGCCTGGGGGTGGATCCGCCTGAAATACTGGACGATCAGCCCATCCAGCGAGAAATCATAAAGCAGGAATACCAGATTGCCCGCCAGCAGCAAAAAGAGGGGCGTAAGCTTCCCCAAAAAGGCAATGGTCTCCAGAGGGATCCCCAAAAGATAGACGGAAATAAGCGCTTGAGTCACCACTGCGGCATTAAAGATCCCAAGCTTCAGGACATAGCGCAGCACCCTGCTGCCGATCCGCCCCAAAAGCGCGTAAAGCACCGGATAATAGCCGAAAAACAATATATAAAAGAGGGCCGCTTCTCTGTCCGGCGCCAGAAAAAAGCTTAAAACGGCGCAGACGCCGTACACCCCAAAGCCCCACCGGACGCCTGCCTCCGCCACAACGGAGATCAAAAGGCACCCGGCAATGGCGGGGATCGCTAAAGTGGCCACGGGGATCAGGCCGGACAAAAACATGAGCACTACAGACAGCGCCGCCACCGCCCCGCAAAAAGCGACCCGCAAAGAAATTCCGGAAGACTTCACACCATCACGGCCTTTCCCATCAGCAGCAGGGGATCAGGTCCCCGCCCATACATTCACAGCAGCAGTCGGCACAGATCAGGGAGGAGCACATATCGCAGGAATTGCAGCCCCCCGCGTTCATATTGGCATGGGGGCGGTACCCTCCGTAAGCGCCGCTGCCCTGGCTCATGGCCTGATTCAGGGCGGCGCTGTACTCTCCGTTGCCAGGGTCCATCTGGCAGGCCCTGGAAAAATGATCCTTTGCCTCCTCCAGCCAGCCCCTGCGATAGAGCACAGAGCCCTTCAGGAAATACCATTCCGCATTGCGGCGCTCAGGCGGAACGCCGTTTAAGATCTGTTCCGCGTCTGCGATGCGCCCGGCCATAATATAGCTGCGCACATCCTGAAAGCCGGAGCTGCCTGAGGCGCCCACGGGATTATAGCCGCCCTGGAAGCCTCCCCACTGGGAAGAGCCCTCCTTGCGCTTTGCGGTAATGGCGTCATAGGCCTCGTTGATCTCCTTCATCTTTTCGTCTGCCAATTCCTTTAAGGGGCTGTCGGAATACTGATCGGGATGATATTTCTTGGCCAGATTCCGATAGGCCTCCTTGATCTCTTCATCCGTGGCAGAAGGGGAGACGCCCAGAACTTTATAGGGGTCCGTCATGATCTTTTCTCCTTTTTGACTGTGTATTCTTGCGGTCTGCCGCCGTCTTGCAAGCGATCCAAGCGGCAATTCTACAAAGGCTTTTCTCTCTTTCGCTTTTTCCGGTTCACATGCAGAAAAAGGATCTCGCGCTGCATTTCGGGAAGCCCTTTCTCGATCACATTCTCCACCAGGGGCCCAAAGCCTTCCAAAGTGATCAGCCTCAAGGGCGGCAGCATCTGCGCCATGGTGGCGTTGAGGGCCTCGTTGCAGGACTCGTCCGCCCTCGTTCGCTCTTCGGCGGTAAGCTCCTTTTTGTCTTTGAAGCCCAGCCTGTTCAGGAAGGGATTGAAGGAGCCCGTTTTCAGGTCTTCCTCCAAGTCGTCCGCCGCGTCCATCAGGTAGATCCAGCGCCCCAGAAAGTAGCCGAACCGCTCCAGCGCCGCCGCTTCTCCCGCCCCGCATCCGGGAAGCTCCCGAAAAAGGAGGGAAAGCATCTGGGCTGTGGGGTGAGCGCAGCGGTCGACGCCGCCTTCCTCTTTCTGCGCCTGGGCCTGGTCCTCCATGGCTTCTCCCACGATCTTTTCCAAAAAGGGATACCGTTTCCCCGCCTTTTTCGCCTTGGGGGAAACCAGGGCCAGCAAAAGCTTCGCGCGAAGGGCGGAAAGCCTTCCTCCGTCTTCGGCGTCGTCCTTCAGCTTATAATAGGTAAGGATCACACACAAAGCGGCCGCCTTCTCATATTCTTCCCCTTTTGCCGGCAGATAACTGCATTTTTTCAGGGGATTCATCACGCATTTTCCCGTTTGCAGGCTTACCTGAGATTGGGAGACGCAAAGGGCCAAGATGGCGTAAAACGTACAGTCATAGCTTAAAGCAAAGCGTGAGAGGATCCCATAGCTTTTTCCAAGCCGTCTGCACAGCTCACAGTAGATGGCCTTATATTGCTCATACTCTTTGACAAGCATTTCCGATTTATAGGGCCGCACATAACCAAACACGCTTTCAGACCTCCCAAGGAAAGCCTTTGGCCGCTTCATGGCTTCCTTTCGCCGCTCATTGTACTCTGATTGAAAAGAAACTTGTTGAACACACTGTAAACAATTCCCGTCAGATCCTTAAGAAACCGGGTCTTTTGGGGGAACTCACAGAGTCAAAAGGGTGATCACATGCCTGGGGCACGCCTCCACGCACGCTGCGCAGCCGGTGCATTTTGCGGCGTCCACAAAGGCGCAGCCGCCCCTCATGGTGATCGCCTCACTGGGGCAGGTCTTCTGGCATTTCATACAGCCGATGCAGCCGATCTTGCACACCTGCATGGTATCCCGGCCCTTATCGCAGTTAAAGCAGCGCACTACCGCCTGCTTTTTCAGAGGCACAAAGCTGATAAGCCCCTTCGGGCAGGCCTCCACACATTTGGAGCAGCCCCGGCACAGGCTGGGGTCGATCTTTGCCACGCCGTTGCACACGGAAACGGCCCCGTACTCACAGGCCCTCACACAGTCTCCCATTCCCATGCAGCCATAGCGGCAGCTGGTGATCCCTCCGGCTAAAAAGGTGGAGGCAGAGCAGCTTTGGATCCCGTCATAGCGCATTTTATCCGTGGTGTTGTCATAGCTTCCCATGCAGTGGACCAGGGCGGTCTTGTACTCCACCTCGACGGCTCCCGAGCCCAGAAGCTGTGCGCATTTTTCGGCGGTCTCCCGGCCTCCGGGAGAGCAAAGCCCCGGCTTTGCCTCGCCCTTTGACATGGCCGCCGCGTAACCGGAGCATCCGGAATAGCCGCAGGCGCCGCAATTCGCGCCGGGCAGCACCTCTTCCAGCGCCTCTGCTTTTTCGTCCTTGGGCACCGCCATTACGATAGAGGCCACCGCCAGGATGATCCCGGCCAAAAGGCCGATCCCTCCCACTATGAGGATGGGGGTCAAAAATTCCATAGAAAACGCCTCCTTACAGCAACCGGTCTACTACGCCGTTAAAGCCCAAAAAGGATACCGCCACCAGCGAGGCCGCCACCAGCGTGATGGGAAGGCCCCGGAAAAACTGGGGAATATCACAATCCTCCAGGCGCTCGCGGATCCCTGCAAACAAGATCATCGCCACTAAAAAGCCCACGCCGGAACCAAAGGCGTTGGTAAGAGACTGCAAATAGCCAAAGCTCGGGTCTGCGGCTCCCTTTTCCAGCACCAGCATGGTAACGCCCAGCACGGCGCAGTTGGTCGTGATCAGGGGCAGATAGATGCCCAGCGAGTTATAGAGAGGAGGCATGTACTTGCGCAGCACCGTCTCCAAAAGCTGTACCAGCGCCGCGATCACCAGGATAAACACAATGGTTTGCAGATATCCCAGATTTCCCGGCACCAGAAGATAGGTATATAAAGGCCAGGTAACCGCCGTGGCGATCACCATCACCACCGTCACGGCACAGCTCATGCCCAAGGCGGTATTGAGTTTTTTGGAAACGCCCAAAAAGGGGCAGATACCCAAAAATTTGTTGAGCACATAATTCTCCGTCAAAATAGCGGCCAGAAAAATACCCACCAGGGTTTTGATCGTCTGTGCGTCCATCACTGCGCCTCCTTTTCTTCCGGCTGTGTTTCACAGGTGCGCTTGGAGCAGGAGGCGGCCAGAGGACAGCTCCCGCAGCCCATAGACTCCGGAGCGCGCCCTTCCTTGGAAAGCTTCCCGGAAAGGGCGATCAGGATCCCGAACACAAAGAATCCGCCGGGAGGCAGAAGGAAGATGATGATGGGCTCCATAAATCCGGAAAGGACAGGGATCCCGAACACGGTGCCCGCGCCCAAGAGCTCCCGGATGATCCCCATGCACAGCATGGCGGCGGTAAAGCCCACTCCCATGCCTAAGCCGTCGATCACCGAGGGCAGCACCTTATTTTTGCTGGCGAACATTTCCGCCCGGCCCAAAATGATGCAGTTGACCACAATGAGGGGCAAAAACACTCCCAGGGCAGTGTCAAGAGCCGGAGAAAAGGCCTTGATAAACAGCTGCACAATGGTGACAAAGCCCGCGATGATGGTGATAAAGGCGGGAATGCGCACCTTGTTGGGGATCACATTGCGCAGAAGGGAGATCGCCGCGTTGGAGCACACCAGCACAAAGGTGGTGGCAGCTCCCATTCCAATGGCGTTGGAGGCGGCGGTGGTGACCGCTAAGGTAGCGCAGCAGCCCAGCACCAGACGCAGCACCGGGTTTTCCTTGATGATGCCCTTGGTGAATTCCCGAAAAAGCCCGCTTGTCTTTTTGTTTTCCACAGCCTATTCTCCTCCCTTCACCTGATAATACTGCTCGATCGCGGCGTTCACCGCGTTGGTCACCGCTTTTGTGGTGATGGTCGCGCCGGTCAGCGCCTCCACCTCGCCCTCGCCGGGCGTCTGGAATTTTACCACCTGAAGGCCGTTTTCAGGGGCCTTTTTCTGGAATTGGCTTCGAAAGGCCTCCTTTTCGGCGTTGGCTCCAAGGCCCGGAGTCTCGCCGTGCTCTAAAATCACGATGCCGGTGATCGTCCCCTCTCTGTCGATCCCGGTCATCACCCGCACGGTGCCGCCGTAGCCCTTGCCCTCTGTTTCAAACACATAGCCCACGGTGTCGCTGCCGCTCTTCCCCAGGTAGCAGCCCTCTCCCTCTTCAAAGGAATCTGCTCCCGGCAGCACCACCTTCCGGGACTGCTCCGCCTTCAATGCCTGCTGCTCGACGATCTTCTCCTCGGTCAACAGGTTGGCCCCTGCCAAAGCCGCGGCCACCGCCACGCAGATCGCGAAAAGAATGGCAGCCGGCTTGATCACTTCACCAAGTTTCATCCCTCAAGCTCCCCCCTTCTTTTTCTCTTTCTCCATCCCAAAGGCCCGGGGTCTGATCCAGCGCTCGATCAGAGGCGTGAGAATATTCATCAGCACAATGGAATAGGAAACGCCCTCCGGCAAAGAACCGAATTCCCGAATGACAATGGTGAGGATCCCGCAGCCCGCCGCAAACACCACCCGGCCCCAGAAATACAGGGGGCTTGTGGTGTAATCCGTAGCCATAAAGAATGCGCCCAGCATCAGGCCCCCTGCCAGAAAATCGAAGAGAGGATCTCTGCCCAGCAGGAGGGAAAACACCGCCGCGGTTCCAAGATAGGTCAGGGGGATCACCGGGCTGATGACCCGGCGGGCGATAAGATAGACCCCGCCCAGGATGATGGCCAAAGCACAGGTCTCTCCCAGGCAGCCGCCGTGAGCGCCCAAAAACATCTCCAGATAATCGGGAACATAGGTCCCGTCCGCGTTGGCGGCGAAGGAAGCCAGCGGGGTGGCGGCAGTGGCCGCGTCCGCCGTGGCCGAATAGTCAAAGGCCGCCGTCCAATGAGTCATTCTGGCGGGGAAGGAATTCATCAGCACAATGCGGGCCGTCAAGGCGGGGTTTACAAAGTTCTGCCCGATGCCGCCGAACATCTGCTTGACCACCACAATGGCCACTATAGAGCCGAACACCGCGATCAGCGGGTGGATCGTAACCGGCAGATTCAAGGCCAGCAGCACCCCCGTTACCACGCAGGAGAGGTCTCCCACCGTCTGGGGCCGCTTCATTGCCCGGCGGCACAGGTACTCGCTGAGCACGCAGGACGCCACGCAGGTCAAGATCACCACTGCCGCCCGAAACCCGAACATCACCACAGAGGCGATCATGGCGGGCGAAAGGCCGATGATCACATCCAGCATAATATTTTGCGTCGTCTTCTTCCCGTGAAAATGAGGGGAAGAGGAAACGATAAGCTTCTCCATATTCCTTCTTCATCCTTTCCGGTGAAAATTTGGGACAAAGAGCCTTATGCCTTTTTGGCGGCCGCCCTTTTCAGATAGCTTTTTCCCAGGCGGATCGCCTGCACGAGCCGTCTTCCGGCAGGGCAGGAGAACGCGCAGCAGCCGCATTCCATACAGGTGGTCACATGATACTGTGTGAGCGCCTCCAGATCCTTCTTTTCCACGGCCTTTTCAAGCCTCGTGGGCATCAGGTTCATGGGGCAGGCCTTTACGCAGCTCCCGCAGCGAATACAGGCTGTGGGCTCCAGTAAGGAGGCCTCTTTTTCATCAAAGGCTAAAATGGCGTTATTCTGCTTTAAAATGGGAAGCTCATCGCTTGTGATGGCCACGCCCATCATCGGGCCGCCCATCAAAAGCTTCTGAGGCTCGCTTTGATAGCCGCCGCAAAACTCAATGACATCGGCAATTTTGGTCCCAATGGGAACGATGACATTCTGAGGATTGCGCACCGCAGAGCCGTCGATGGTGACGCGCTTGAGCGTCAGGGGCATTCCCGTGCGCATATAGCTTGCCAGGAAGGAGATAGAGGCTATGTTCATCACAAGGCAGCCCACATCGGCGGGCAGCTTTCCGGGCGGCACCCTTCTGCCGGTGCAGGCCTGTACCAGCACCTTTTCCGCCCCCTGAGGATAACGGCTTCGAAGGGGCAGCACCCGCACCTCGTCTTCCGGGTCCATCTCGGGGTTATCGGCGATCTCCTTGAGCTTCTCGATCACATCGGGTTTATTGTCTTCCACCGCGATCAAGACCCGATGAACATCAAGGATCTCCTTGACCTTGTAAATGCCGTCCAGCACATTTTTCCCGTTTTCCAGAGCCTCCCGATGGTCTGAGGTGACATAGGGCTCGCATTCCGCCACGTTGACGATCAGAGTATCGATGTTTTTCCCCTCTGGGACGTTGAGCTTGACATGAGCGGGAAAGCCTGCCCCTCCCAGACCCACCAGCCCGGCCGAACGGGCTGCGGCGGCCAGCTCCTCCTTGGAATTGATGGCGGCCGGCGGATAAATGCCCGGGTCGACCTCCATCTTGCCGTCCGAGTCGATCACCACAGCCTGGGTCATCTGTCCGCCGGTAAGCATCACCTCTTTGATCTGTGACACCGTACCGGACACCGAGGCATGGACCGGCGCCGAAACATAGGCTTCGCTGTCGCCTATGATCTGCCCCAAATAGACATGATCTCCCTTTTTGACCGTGGGGATACAGGGCGCGCCGATATGCTGCTGCATCGGCAAAGTGACCTGCTGCGGCGGAGGCATCACAACGGAAGCGCTGTGAGCCGTGCCCTTATGATGGGGAACCGGCGCGCCGCCATGAGTCCTATAGGGCGATTTGGGAAACTCCATGTGTTCTCTCTCCTCCTCTGAAATGCTTTCAAAAAAAGAAACCGATAAGAAACGGTTCGGGCCTTTGTCCGAACCGCCGTTTCGACAAAAATATTTTACCTTAAAAAGAGGCCGGTTGCAACCTATTTCTTTGGATTTTAGCCGCCGTTTTTTCATTTCCCGTTTTCAAAAAGGGAATTGCCTTTCGATTTCGTTGACGAAAGAAGAAAAAGGCGGTATCATAAATCAAATACTTCTGCTTAATGATATTCGTGAAAAAAGGTGGTATCTCCCATGAAACGACGGATTTTTTCTTGGTTCCTCACACTTTGTCTGCTGCTTGCCGCCCTGCCGCTGCCTGCGGCTTTTGCCCAGGAGACAGCTCCCCAGACGGTCAGAACAGCCCTTTCTCAGAGAGCTCAGCGGATGCTGGGTTTAGTAAACAACGAGAGAAAGAAAGCAGGGGCTCCCGCCCTGACTGCCAACAATTCCGCTCTGCAAAGGGCGGCGGATATCCGGGCAAAAGAGATCAGCGCCCTGTTTTCCCACAGCCGGCCTGATGGGCAAAGCTGCTTTACGGTATTCAATGAAGTGAACCTTTCCCCTCTGGCGGCGGGAGAAAATATCGCCTACAACTTCGGATATGCAGACACGGTGGCCATCACCATGGAGGGCTGGATGAATTCCCCCGGCCACCGGGCCAATATTCTGAACCCCGATTTCCAGCAGATCGGTATCGGCCTTTACGAAAACAGCGGCCGCTATTATTGGGTGCAGCTTTTTTATACCGGCGAAAACCCTGACGAGCCCAAGCCCTATCCCCCCACTCCCTTCGTAGACATCGAAACTCACTGGGGAAGGGACGCCATCTGCTGGGCCTGGGAAGAGGGTCTGTTCTCCGGCACCGCGGAAGACCTTTTTTCTCCCAACAAAAAGCTGGAGCGGGGTATGCTTTCCCAGGTGCTCTACCGCTTGGCGGGAGAGCCTCCTCTTTCGGGAAAGGCTCCCTTTTCCGATGTACCCTCCGGCGCTTACTATGCCGGCGCGGTGGCCTGGGCCTTTGACAACGGTATTGTGGACGGCGTGGGGGATAACCGCTTTAACCCCAAAGGACTCATCACCCGGGAACAGCTGGCCGTAATGCTCCACCGCTATGCGGGCTGTCCGGAAGCGGAGAACGAAGCTTCCCTTGCCGCCTTTTCGGACAGCGCCTCGGTGAGCCGCTGGGCCCGCCGCGCTATCAGCTGGGCTGTGGAAGAGGGCATTTTAAACGGGAAGTCCGGGAACCGGCTGGACCCCAGGGGAAATGCCACCCGGGCGGAGGCCGCCGCCATGCTTCAGCGCTTCGCGGGCTGACGATTTGAAATACGACAGCAAAGGCTCCGGCGATCTTTTCGCCGGAGCCTTTTTCTGGTTTCCGAAACGGGAAAGCATTTCTTTAGTCTCGCCCTGCTGTATAGAGCTGTACAGATGGGAAGGACGACTTGAAATCTTATCACAGCTGCTTTCTTTTATCCCGCGGAATTGGTTTAACAGGTTATCAGCTTGATCCCCTCAGGCGCTGTGCGCCCGGAGCGGTAGCGGAGACTGATTTCATCTCCGTGGCTCCCCTTTTGGGACGACGTGCCCCGATGGGGCACAGCAACCGAGTCGGCAGACGAGAAAGCGCCCTTTCTAGCGGCTAATGACTAAAAACTAACAACTAAAAGTTCGCCCTCTCCGTCGCGGCAAAGCCGCGCCACCTCTCCCAAAGGGAGAGGCAAGAAATTTTTTGTGGTTCGCAGCTTAAATTTCTTCAAGCACACCGAGCAGAAATTTGCAGCCACCCCTTGGCTCCCCCTTTTGGGCGCTGGTCTCCGTTGCCACTCCGGGTGCAAAGCGCCGGTGGCGCTTGTTCTGACCCGTTCTACGCTTCCGCTCCGGGTGATGGCCTCCGGTGGAGGCCGTTCATCACTGACCGAACCGGCAGGTGAGACCGTTGCTGGGCGTGCCCCACTGGGGCACAGCAACCGAGTTGGCAAACGAGAACATTGCTGGACGCATGCCACTGGCATGCAGCAACCGAGGCGGCAGGCGAGAAAGTGCCCTTTCTAACGACTAACATCTAAAATCTAACTACTGCCCCTCATGGTAGGACGGGGCGTTCTTCGGGGTTTTTCCCTTGATCACCGTGCGGTAATAGGCGTAGGTAAGAGGCGGCTCCTCGCTGAGCTTCTCTGCCTGCTGTACCTCTCCGATAAACATCAGATGGGTACCCAGATCCACCGTTTCCATCAGGCGGCAGCTGTAAAAGGCGCAGGCACAGCCGGTGGGATAGGGGATCCCGCTTTCATCCTGCGCGGTGTCGATCCCCTCAAACTTATCGAAATCCCGTCCGGTGCGAAACCCGAAGCGCCCGATATCGGGAAGTGTTGCCCGCTGGTCTAAAGCCACCGCCGCGAAGCGCTTTGCCCGCCCGATGAGCTCGGCAGTGTAGTTTTCCTTGTTCACTGTCACCGCCAGCTTCACCGGCTGGGCGGTGACCTGCTGCAGGGTATTGACCACGCAGCCGCTTTTTTCGCCGCCGTCTGCCGCACACACCACATAGAGCCCATAAGTCATTTGATAGAGAGCCTGTTCATCCATTTTGTATTCTTCGCCCTTTCCAAAATTTTCTTAAGAAAAGGATACCCCTTTTTTTCTTTTCTATCAAGTGGTACTTTCTTTTGCAGGCGCTATTTCAAAAGGGGCTTCAGATATTCTCCGGTATAGGAGCCCTTTGTTTTTGCCACCTCTTCCGGCGTGCCCTGGGCGATCACACGGCCGCCCCGGTTGCCTCCTTCCGGCCCCAGGTCGATGATATGGTCCGCCGTTTTGATCAGGTCCAGGTTGTGTTCGATCACCAGCACCGTGTTCCCGGAGTCCACCAGCCTCTGCAGCACCTCGATGAGCTTGTGCACATCGGCGATATGCAGGCCGGTAGTGGGCTCGTCCAGAATATAGATGGTTTTGCCTGTAGAGCGTTTGGAAAGCTCTGTGGCAAGCTTCACCCGCTGGGCCTCTCCTCCGGAAAGGGTGGTAGCAGGCTGGCCGATCTTGATATAGCCCAAGCCCACGTCATAAATGGTTTGCAGCTTTCTTTGCAGCCTGGGGATATCCCGGAAAAATTCCAGCCCTTCTTCCACTGTCATCTCCAGCACGTCGTATATATTTTTTCCCTTATACTTCACTTCCAGGGTCTCCCGGTTATACCGGTGGCCCTTACACACCTCGCAGGGCACGTAAACGTCCGGCAGAAAGTGCATCTCGATGCAGATAATGCCGTCTCCCTGGCAGGCCTCGCACCGGCCGCCCTTCACATTGAAGGAGAAGCGGGAGGCGTTAAAGCCCCGCAGCTTGGCCTCCTGGGTGCTGGCAAACAGCTCCCGGATATCGGTAAAAAGCCCGGTATAGGTGGCGGGGTTGGAGCGGGGTGTCCGCCCGATGGGGGACTGGTCGATCTGGATCACCTTGTCAAGATACTCAAGGCCCCTGACCTCCTTATGCTTTCCCGGATGGGTATGGGCGCGGTTGAGGTCAGACGCCAGCTTTTTATAGAGGATCTCGTTGACCAGAGAAGATTTCCCGGAGCCGGAGACCCCTGTGACGCAGACAAACTCCCCCAAGGGGATCTTCACATTCACATTTTGCAGGTTATTCTGAGCCGCCCCGCGCACTTCCAGAAACTTCCCGTTTCCTTTGCGGCGCTTTTTGGGCACCTCCACCTTTTTTTCTCCGCTCAAATACTGGCCGGTGACAGAGTTTTTGCACTGGATCAGTCCCTTCACCGGGCCGGAATAGATGATATCCCCGCCGTGAATGCCCGCGCCGGGGCCTACATCCACCACATGGTCCGCCGCCCGGATGGTGTCCTCGTCGTGCTCCACCACGATCACCGTATTGCCCAGATCTCTCAATCGCTTGAGGGTCTCCAGCAGCTTGTGGTTATCCCGCTGGTGCAGGCCGATGGAGGGCTCGTCCAGAATATAGAGCACCCCCATCAAAGAGGAGCCGATCTGGGTGGCCAGGCGGATGCGCTGGCTCTCCCCGCCCGAAAGGGTGCCGGAAGCTCTTGAAAGGGTGAGATATTCCAGCCCCACGCTTTTGAGAAAGCCCAGACGCGCTTTGATCTCCTTGATGATCGGCGCGGCGATGAGCTTCTCCCGGTCCGTGAGAGTCAGCTCTTCCACAAACTCCAGCGCCTCCGTCACAGATTTTCCGCAGAAGGCGGCAATATTGATCCCGCCCACCGTAACGGCCAGGCTTTCCTTCGAGAGCCTGTCGCCGTGACACTCGTCACAGGGCACGGCGCTCATATAGGTTTCGATCTCCTCCTTGATCCAGTTGGAGGAGGTCTCCCGGAAGCGGCGCTCCAGATTGTTGATCACGCCTTCAAACTCCGCCTGATAGGTCCCGCTGCCGTATTCGCTGACCCTTTTGAGCTTGATCTTCTCCCCCTTGGTGCCATATAAAAGGATATCCACGATCTCCTCCGGGAGCTCGCCGATAGGCGTGTCCAGAGAAAAATGGTAGTGTTCCGCAAGGCCCTTCATATACATAGCGGCAATGGTGCTTCCCTCCATGGCCCAGCCGCTGGCCTTTAAGCCCCCTTTATGGATGGATAGACGCTTGTCCGGAATGATGAGAGCCGGGTCGATCTTCATGAACACGCCCAGGCCCGTACACTTTTTACAGGCTCCGAAGGGATTGTTGAAGGAAAACATTCGGGGAGAAAGCTCTTCGATGCTCACCCCGTGCTCCGGGCAGGCGTAATTCTGAGAAAAGGTGAGGTCTTCCCCATCGATCACATTTACCACCACCACGCCGCCGGTCAAAGCGGATGCCGTCTCGATGGAATCCGCTAAACGGGAGCGGATATCCGGCTTGATGGACAGCCGGTCCACAATGATCTCAATGGTATGCTTCCTGTTTTTTTCCAGGGAAATATTCTCGTTCAGGTCGTAGATCAGCCCGTCTACTCTGGCCCGCACAAAGCCGCCTTTCCGGGCCGCCTCAAACTCCTTCTGGTGTTCCCCCTTTTTCCCGCGCACGGTAGGGGCCATCACCTGGATCCTGGTTTTTTCCGGCAGGGAAAGCACCTGGTCTACGATCTGATCCACCGTCTGCTGCTTGATCTCCCTGCCGCAGACAGGGCAGTGAGGAACTCCGATGCGGGCATACAGCAGCCGGAGATAGTCATAGATCTCCGTCACGGTGCCCACGGTGGAGCGGGGATTTTTCGAGGTGGTCTTCTGGTCGATGGAAATGGCGGGGGAAAGCCCGTCGATCATGTCCACATCGGGCTTTTCCATCTGCCCCAAAAACATTCTGGCATAGGAAGAAAGGCTTTCCACATATCTCCTCTGCCCCTCGGCATAAATGGTATCAAAGGCAAGAGACGATTTTCCGGAGCCGGAAAGCCCGGTCAAAACCACCAGCTTGTCTCTGGGAATGGTCACATCTACATTTTTCAGGTTGTGCTCTCTGGCGCCGTGCACAACGATCTTGTCAAGGCTCATTTTCCCCGTCCGCCCTTTCCGTATCTCATGATGATTTTTTCTTTTTAAAAACTGCCCGCCGCTTCTCTTATTCGATGATCTCCATCTTTCCGTCCGCGATCTTCACCGCCTGAAAATTGGTGAGATACACCGTGTCTTCCGGCAGCTCTCCTTCCGCTGAGCCCTTTTCGCAATGGACCTGAAGCCGCCTGGGCAGATACCCCAGATTGTCCTTGAGATTTTGGGCGGCAATGATACTGCCTGCGCTGACGCCCACATATAAAAGCCCGTTTTCCAGCCCTTTCTCCAAAACCGGGGGAAACCCGGAGGCAAGCACCCGCTCTAACAGATATTCTGTGGTCCCGCCGCAGAAATACACGGTGTCGTATCCGGAAAGCTCCTCAAAGCTCATGGGGCGGTCCAGGTCATAGGTGACGATATTCTCTTTCGAAAAGCCGATCCCGGTAAGGTCCCCAAAGCATTTGGGCAGCACGGCCTTTGCCTCCTCGTCAATGGCGGCAGTGGGGATAAAAAGGGCTTTCGCCTGTTTGGGGGCCTTCCCCAAAAGCTCCAGAAAAGCCTTTTGGATCTTGGGGGTAGCAAGCCCTGTGCTGGTCAATAAAAACTTTTTCATCGTCTGCTCCTTCCTTTCGGCAGCGGGGCTCTTCCCGCGCCTCCTTCCTCCAATTCCTTGATCTTGTCTCTCAGGTAAGCGGCATGCTCGAATTCCAGAAGCTTTGCCGCCGCCTTCATCTCCTTCTTGTACTGCTCGATCAGCTGGACTCGCTCGGCAGGAGTATAATGCTTCTTTTTCTTTCCGCTATCCTCCTTGTGGGTGGAGATCTCCAAGATCTCCGCCACATCCTTTGTAATGGTCTTGGGCGTGATCCCGTGAGCGGCGTTGTAGTTTTCCTGGAGCTCCCGGCGGCGCTCCGTCTCCGTGATGGCATATTCCATAGAAGGGGTCACTTCATCTGCGTACATGATCACCTGGCCCTCCGCATTTCTGGCAGCCCGTCCGATGGTCTGGATCAGGCTGCGCCCGCTTCTCAAAAAGCCCTCCTTGTCCGCGTCCAGGATCGCCACCAGAGAGACCTCCGGAATATCCAGGCCCTCTCGCAATAGGTTGATGCCCACCAGCACGTCGAATTCTCCCAGGCGCAGGTCCCGGATGATCTCCATGCGCTCCACCGTGTCAATATCATGGTGCATATACCGGACCCGGATGCCGTACCCCTCCAAAAATCCGGTAAGGTCCTCCGCCATCTTCTTGGTAAGGGTGGTGACCAGCACCCGCTCCTTCTTCTCCACCCGCAGGTTGATTTCGGAAATCAGGTCGTCGATCTGCCCGTCTGTGGGCTTCACGGTGATCTTCGGGTCTAACAGCCCGGTGGGTCGGATGACCTGCTCCACCACCTGGGCGGATTTCTGAAGCTCCAGATCCCCCGGCGTGGCGCTGACGAAGACCGCCTGATTCACATGGGAATAGAACTCGTCGAAATTCAAGGGCCGGTTATCAAAGGCGGAGGGCAGGCGGAAGCCGTACTCCACCAGCATCTCCTTTCTGGCCCGGTCTCCGGCGTACATGCCCCGCACCTGGGGCAAAGTCACATGAGACTCATCCACAAACAGGAGATAATCCTCCGGAAAATAGTCCAGTAAGGTAAAAGGAGCGCTCCCCGGTTCCCGGCGGGACATGACCCGGGAATAGTTCTCGATCCCCTTGCAGAACCCGATCTCGGAAAGCATTTCCATATCATACCGGGTGCGCTGCTCGATGCGCTGGGCCTCGATGAGCTTGCCCTGGTCCTCAAAAAACCGGACCCGCTCCTGCATCTCGTCGTTGATATCCGCGATGGCCTCCTCCATCTTTTCCTTGGGAACGATATAGTGGGAGGCAGGATAAATGGCGATATGCTTAAGCTCTGAGACCACCTCTCCCGTCAAGGGGTGAAACTCCCGGATGCGGTCGATCTCATCGCCGAAAAACTCCACGCGCACGGCCCGGTCAGTGGCGTCTGCCGGGAAGATCTCCACCACATCTCCCCGCACCCGGAACTTATTTCGGGTAAAGTTTACATCGTTGCGCTCGTATTGCAGCTCCACCAGCTTTTTCAGAAGCTCGTCCCGGTCCTTCTCCATTCCGGGGCGCAGAGAGATGACCATGGTGCGGTAGTCGATAGGGCTGCCCAGGCTGTAAATGCAGGACACGGAAGCCACGATGATCACATCCCGCCGCTCGGAAAGGGCGCTGGTGGCGCTGTGGCGCAGCTTGTCGATCTCATCGTTGATGGAAGAATCCTTTTCAATATAGGTATCGGTCTGGGCGATATACGCCTCCGGCTGATAATAATCGTAATAGGACACAAAGTATTCCACCGCGTTTTCCGGGAAAAATTCCCGAAACTCTGAACAGAGCTGAGCAGCCAGAGTCTTGTTGTGGGCCAGCACCAGAGTGGGGCGGTTGACCTCTGCGATGACATTCGCCATGGTAAAGGTTTTCCCCGAACCGGTGACGCCCATCAGCGTCTGCTCCTTCATGCCGTTTTCAATGCCCTGCGCCAGCTTCCGGATCGCCTCCGGCTGGTCTCCGGTGGGAGAAAATTTGGAACAAAGCTTAAAATCCATTCCCGTCCTCCTCGCGCTTCTTCTGCAGCTCCTGTTCCAGCTCACGGGCGCCTTTCAGCTCTTCTTCGATCATCTGGCTGTTTTTCTCCCGCTCTACAGTGAGGATCCCGCTTTCCCGAAACGAGTAAAAATCATTGCCGCCGAAAATGATATGATCCTGCAATCTGGCGTCAATACTGCGCAGCGCCATTTCCACCTGCCTGGTAGCCGTGATGTCGTTGCGGGAGGGAAACACCGAATCGCTGGGGTGATTGTGGGCCAGAAAACAGCTGTGCGCTCCGTAGTGGATACACAGCTCCAAAAGCCTTCGGATATAGATGGGCACTGCCGTTACGGAGCCTTCGACCACAATGCCGTGATACAGCACCTGACCCCTGGCGTTGAGCAGAAGCACCGCCAGCGCTTCCGTTTTTCTCCCCAAAAACTGCGGCCTTAACACCTCGCAGGCAGAGGCGGTGTCGAATACGCGCCGCAAAGTGCCTGCATGGTCCTCCAGGTAGGCCCGGGAGAGGTCCACCGTAAGCTTTAAAAGCCGTGCTGCCTCAGGAGAGGCCCCCGCCTTTTGAAGCTCCTCCTCCGGGGCAAAAAAGATTCCCCGGAAGGAACCAAAATAGGAGAGCAGCAGGGAAAGCTCTCTCCTGGCTTCCTCCGGCGGGCACAGACAGGAGAAAAGCTCAAAAATAAGCTCCCTGTTCCGCTCTTCTCCCTCCGGGACGGTGAGCAGATGAAGCTTTCCTTCGCTGGAAAAGGGCTCCTCTGTTTTCACAGGTTTTCCCCTCCCTTTTTATCAATTTCGATTTTTTCAGAGCTCCCCTGTATCATATCAAACATTTGTTCTTCTGTCAATGAATCCTCTCAAAGAACTTTCCAAAGATTTTTTCTTTTTCCTCTTTTCGGAATTTGGAACATCTGGTATAATGAATTTGGCTTATCCACAATACGAAGTGTTTTTCGGAGCATCGAAAATTTTACCCGTCCTTCGACAGCAAAAAAGGACAAGATCGCCTGTTTTCTTTTGCTATGCTGAAGAAGGTAAAAAGAGTATGTCAGAGGAGCGAGAACAGTCCATGAAATCACCATTCCACCGCCGCAAAGCCGAGAAAAGTCTTTTGAGGGGAAGGCTTCTCTTCCAAAGAAGCGTCCTGTTCCTTTCGGCCCTGCTGATCTTTTGCAGCCTGGCCCCCGCCGCACTGGGAGAAGAAACGCCTTCTGCCCTTTCGGAAGGAGGAGCGGACCCTCTTCCCCCCTTTGAGCAGGAGGAGCCTGCGAAGCCCTCAGAAGAAAATTCCCTCTTTCAGGAAGCCCCGCTTCCCTCAGAGCCGGCCGGCCCTGAGGCCACGCCCTGCCCGGACGCCGCCTGTAAGGAAGCGGAAGAAGGATTCTTTACCGTCACCTTTGACATGGGCTCTCTGGGGAAGAAGGTCTATTCGGTGCCGGGAGGAGAATACCTTTCCCAGATGCCGGAGGACCCTGTTCTTCCCTGCGCGGTGTTTCTGGGCTGGTACGATCGGGAAGGGGCGCCTGCCTCTCCGGACTGCCTGCCCATCACAGAGGATATGACCTTTTGGGCCAGGTTTTCCCGGAATCTTTCAGACCTGCTGAACACCTACGACCATATCGCCTATATCGGCGGCTATGAAAACGGCATGTTCAAACCCCAGAAAAGCATCACCCGAGCAGAGGCGGCAAAAATGTTCTACACGCTTTTGCTGGATCAAGGCTTGGGAACAAAGGAATTTTCCGATGTGCCTTCAGGCAAATGGTACACCGAGCCTGTGGGAGCCGCCGCTTATCTGGGGGTGGTTTCCGGCTATCCGGACGGCACCTTCCGGGCAAACCGACATATTACCCGGGCGGAATTCGTAAAAATCGCAGTGAGCTTTGACACCTTGGAGCAGGCAAGCGTCTCCTTTACCGATGTGAAGAAGGATTCCTGGGCCTATCCCTATATCGCCACCGCCTACCAGAAGGGCTGGATCACCGGCTTTGAAGACGGCACCTTCCGCCCCAACGCCCCCATCACCAGAGCGCAGGCTGTCACCATCCTCAACAAGATGCTGGGGCGCACGCCGGACGAGCAGGTCAAGGAATGGGATCTGGTCAAGAATTTTTACGACGTTTTCCCCAGCCATTGGGCCTATGGGCAGATCGAGGAGGCGGCCACCGCCCACTCTTATTATATGGGAAGCGCAGGAGAGACCTGGACCAGCTTTGAGGAAGACCACTCCCAGGTAGAAAGCTCCCGCTGGGTCATCGATGGGAAAGACCATTATTATCTGGACGCCGAAACCAGAAAATTCCTTCGGGGAAAAACCGTCATTGACGGCGTCACCTATCTTTTGGACGATTCCACCGGAAAAGCCGTCACTGGGTTTCGGAAGGTAGGCTCCTGGAGAAGATATTACAGGCACGGCCTGATCGTGGATGATATCTCCGATCTGGGCGTGACCCACGGGCCCTATTTCATCAAGGTGTATAAACCCTCCAACTATCTCATCATCTTTGCGAAAGACGAAAGCGGCATTTACAACACCCCCGTCACGGCTATGCGGGTGTCCTGCGGCTTCGGGACCCCCACCGGGACCTACTACACGCCGGACCGGTACCGGTGGCTTCAGATGATCGGCGACACCTGGGCCCAGTGGTGTACCCAGATCCAGGGGAACTATCTCTTCCATTCGGTGCCCAACTGGACCTATAACAATTTTGACCTGGAGGTGGAGGAATACAATCATCTGGGAGAGACCCGCTCCTTAGGCTGTATCCGCCTCAACTGCCGGGACGCCAAGTGGATCTTTGACCACTGCGCGCTGGGCACCCAGGTGCTGATCTGTGCGTCAGAGACCGGCGGCCCGCTGAAGAAGCCGGCAGGGATCACCATTCCCGCCTGGCACACCTGGGACCCGACAGATCCCACCGCATCCTACCGCTGTAAACAGCTGGGCTGCCATTGACGGGATAAAAGATAAAGATACGACCGGCAGGGCAAACCAAACTGGTTTGCCCTGCCGTCCTTTTCTCTTGCGCGTCCCCGCTTACCTGTGGGAAAACAGCCCTTTCGGGCAGAAAGTGAGCTCTTTTCTTTTCACCCGCCTGCGCTTTTCTTTTCCGGCCGCTCTTTGCCCAAACAGCCGGCAAGGGCTTCTTGGATCCTGCGAAACCCAGGCTCCTCCCTGTAAGGCGCAAAGGCGCTTTCCTCCGTTACCGCTGAAAGCAGCGCCGGGCAAATGCTCTTTTCTTCTCTGGGCGGCCGTGTTTCCAGGCTGATCTCCTGAAGCCAGGGGTCGATCCGGGAAAAGAAGCCGTCGCCGTGCAGCCGCATGGGAAACAGCTTTGTGGTACAGATCTCCTGGTATTCCCGAAGATAGGCGATCGCCTCATCCTTCTTCCCTCTGCGGGCGTAGCCCACCGCCGCCCCATAATAGACCTGAAGCGCCGCGTAAGGGTGCAGGTTTTCCAGGTCAAAGAGCTTCACCATCCCCACAGCTCTTCTGACACTTTCCAAAAAAGCAGATTCCTCCACGGTATCCAGCAAAAAATAGGGCGTGAGACCACCTAAAAGCCCGATCAGGTGCCGGTAAACACATACCTGCAAAGTCTCCTCTGCCTTCTGCGCCTCTCCCGTCATCTGAAGGGCCGAGGCATAGAGCCCCTCGTCGCCCATGTCGGGAACACGGTTTACATCCTTGAGAAGCGCAAGCACCTCCTCGGCCTTTCCCAGCAAAAGGCTGGCGGCCGCCTCCAGAGAGTTGGCCATCCGAAGGGAGGCCATATCCGAGCTCTCCCCTTTCACCCGCCTGCACAGGGAGATCACCGTGTGCAAAGCGCGTTTGCGAATGGCCGGATCCTCTGCCCGGTCGCAGTAATTGAGCAGCAGAGAGGCCATCTGCACCAAAAACGGGAAGCAGGAGTAGTAGGTTTTCACCTCCCGCTCCCAGAAGAGCAGCGCCTCTTCAAAGGGCTTCTTCGCAAAGCCTTCAGACAGCTTTCGGTAAAGCGCGAGGATCTCTTTTTTGGAAAGCTGCGCACGGTAATTCAGAAGCTCGTCCACACTGATGGAAAAATAGGCCGCGATACGGGGCAAAAGCGCAATGTCCGGCAGGCTCTGCCCGGTCTCCCATTTGGAGACGGACGCCTTGGAAACGTCCAGATAACGGGCCAGCTCCTCCTGCGTGATCCCCTTTTCCCGCCGCTTTTTGACCAGCGTCTCGTGAAGTTCCAGCTCTCTCATGGTAAAGCTCCTTTCCGCGGGAATGATCCCTTTGTCCCCTATCATAACATAAGCTTTGGAAATTACAACGCCTCTTTTGAAGCTGAAAGAAAATGGGAAAAAACGGGTATGGCACAAGCTCGCTTTTTATTTACAAAGGCCCCTGCCGGTGCTATACTGAGGCTGGCAGAAAACCGGCCCGGCTCAACAGGTGTGGGGGCATCCCCGGAAATGGAAAAGGAGGCTCTTCTATGGCAGAGCGCATCGCCGTCACGGAAAACGGACTACATCTTTTGTTTGAGATCAACGAGGAAAAGGAGATCAAATTCCTCCATTTTTCCGCCCTGCCCTTTGACGAAAGCACCCTGACCTCCCGCTGGGGAACCATGGGCTTTCGCCTTGCGGAGGTGCAGGTTTCCGGCCTGGACCGTCCCGGGGAGCGGCACGGCTTGAAATATGTCCGCACGGCTCCGGGCTACCGGCTGAAATACGACCGGATGGAGGATCTGCGCAGTGAAGCGGGCAGGCTTCTTATCATCCACCAGAAGGATGAGCCCCTCTCCCTTTCGGTGCGCTCCTATTTCCAGTTTTACGACGGCCTTTCCGTGGTCCGCTCCTGGACCCAGGTGGAAAACCGGGGGGAAAAGGCGGTGGGCCTGGAATATGTCTCTTCCTTTGCCCTGACCGGCATTGAAAAGGAGGGCCTGCTTCCCTATGACGAAAAGCTCTCCCTGTGGATCCCCCACAACGGCTGGCAGAAGGAGCTTCACTGGCAGAACTATTCCTTCCCCCAGCTTGGCATGTCTCTTTCCCAGCCGGAGGACGACCTGCACACCTCCAAGTATATCCGCGTTTCCAATACCGGCAACTGGTCTTCTAAGGAATATCTTCCCATGGGTGTGCTGGAAAACCGGGAGGCAGGACACAGCCTTCTCTGGCAGATCGAGCACAACGGCTCCTGGCACTGGGAGATCGCCGACCAGGACGGCTTCCTCTATTTGCAGCTCTCCGGCCCCACGGAGACCCAGTCTCATTGGTGGAAAAGCCTGAAGCCCGGGGAAACCTTTGAAACCGTACCCGTCAGCGTATGCTCCACCCTGGGAGACGCCCAGGAGGCTTTCGGGGAAATTACGAAATACCGCCGGAGGATCCGCCGGAAAAACAGGGACAACGAGACCCTGGCCGTGATCTTCAACGACTATATGAACTGCCTGTGGGGCGACCCCACCACCGAAAAGGAGCTTCCGCTCATCGAAAAGGCCGCCGAGGCGGGCTGCGAGTATTTCTGCGTGGACGCGGGCTGGTATTCCGACGGCTTTTGGTGGGATAACGTAGGCGAGTGGAAGCCCGCTGAAAAGCGGTGGCCCGGCGGCCTCAAAGAGGTGATGGACCTGATCCGTTCAAAGGGAATGGTGCCCGGCGTATGGCTGGAGCTGGAGGTCATGGGCATCAAATGCCCCATGGCAGACAAGGTGCCCCGGGAGTGGTACTTCATCCGCCATGGCGAAAAGGTATATGACAGAAGCCGCTATCAGCTGGATTTCCGCCATCCCGGGGTGATCCGGCATGCCAATGAGGTGATCGACCGCCTGGTGCGGGAATACGGCGTGGGCTATATCAAAATGGACTATAATATCGAGCCGGGCATCGGCACACAGGTGGACGCAGACAGCTTCGGAGACGGGCTTTTACAGCATGAGCGGGCCTATCTTGAGTGGCTGGACTCCGTCTTTGCCCGGTATCCTGACCTGATCATTGAAAACTGCTCTTCCGGCGGGCTGCGGATGGACTACGCCCTATTGTCCCGCTACAGCATCCAGTCTACCAGCGACCAGGAAAATTACCGCTACTACGCGGCCATCGCCGCCAACGCCCCCAGCGCCTTGACGCCGGAGCAGGCCGCCATCTGGAGCTATCCCCTGACCGAGGGGGACGACGAAGAGGTGATCTTCAACATGGTAAACGCCATGCTGCTGCGGATCCATCAAAGCGGACACCTCGCAAATCTCAGCCCCCGGCGCTTTGAGCTTGTGAAGGAGGGCATCGCCTGCTATAAGTCCATTCGAAATGACATCAAAAGCGCCCTGCCCTTCTGGCCCTTGGGCCTTGCACAGTATCGGGATGAATGGGTCTCGCTGGGGCTGAAAACCGAGAAGAAAACATATGTCGCCCTCTGGCGCAGAGGGGCGGCCTCCCCCGCCTGCTCCGTGCCCATCCATCATCTGAAGGGAAAAGGGATCAAGGTAAGCTGCATCTATCCAAAGGAGGAAAATAGCTCCTGCTCTTTTCAGCGGGAGTCCGGGCTTCTGACGGTCCGGCTGCCCTCCCCCTTCTGCGCGAGGCTGTTCCTTTTAGAGGAAAACTGAGAAAAATGCCTTTGTGCAAATGCATGGGTATTTGCTTTGCACATCAATTGCGAAGCCATATCATGACGATCACTTATTGATCAACAGGAGGAGTTGCCATGCCAAACTTTGCCATTCATTCACCCGACGGCCGCGTGAAGCTTCACATCACAGCTGATAACGGCAAAATTTTCTATGAGGTCAGCAAAGACGATATTGTTGTCGCCGGCCGCGCCCCTCTGGGGCTTGTCCTGCCTGACTGCGACCTTTCGGAAGGTCTCAGCGTCCAGGGAGAGAAATACGATGAGATCAACGAAACCTACAGCATACCCGCGTTCAAAAAGTCTGTATGCGTCAACCACGCGAATACCATCGCGCTTACGGTCCAAAAGGACGGCAGGTCCTTCCTGGTAGAGGGGCGCGCATATGACGACGGGGCGGCGGTACGGCTCGTTTTAAACGGCACGGGAACCGGAGCGATCGACCACGAGACGACCGCTTTCGCCGTTCCGGATGCGGCGGACAGCATCTACGGCATGAAGTGGCTGTGCTCCTATGAGGACCATTACCATCCTATCCCCAAGGAGGACCTGTACCAGAATATTTACGCGTTTCCCATGCTTGTGCATGTGAACGCCAAGCTGTGGGCGCTTTACGCCGAGGCTGCTGTATTCGGCGATTTCGGAGGCAGCAATTTGTGCTCTACTCCCGAAAACCCCCAGCTGCTGCGCGTAATGAAAGCTACCGATAAGCTTACCGATATTGTAAGCGAGCTTCCCATGAAAACTCCCTGGCGCACCGTGATCACGGGAGATTTGAACGCTATTACAAACAGCAACCTCCTTGAGAACCTGAATCCCCCCTCCATTGTAGAGGACCCGTCCTTTATCAAGCCGGGCATCTGCGCATGGAGCTGGATGAGCGAGAAAACCTCCCCAAGAGACCCTGAGAGGATGCGCGCCTATGTAGATTTCGCGGCAAGCATGCACTGGCCCTACTCTGTGGTGGACGGCGGCTGGCCGGGTCATGTGGATATTCCCGAGCTTGTCAAATATGCAGACACCAAGAAGATAAAGATCTGGATCTGGTCTCACAGCCGCGCCCTGCGCGATCCGGCGGTGGTGGATGAGACATTTAAGCTTTGGAGCAGCTGGGGCGTAGTTGGTTTGAAGATCGACTTCTTTGAGTCCGACTCTCAGGAGCGGGTGAAGCAATACGGCATGATCGCAGAATATGCGGCCAAATATCGCCTGATGATCAATTTCCATGGATGCATGAAGCCCTCGGGCACAAGCCGCGTATGGCCTCATGTGCTTTCCTATGAGGCGGTGCAGGGCGGAGAGTATCTCGCCAACTTCTCCACCTTCACGCCGGGCGGCCCGGACGCGGCTCACAACTGCACGCTGCCGTTTACCCGCAATGTCATGGGCCCGATGGACTATACTCCGGTTTGCTACAAGAGCTATATTACCGGTACGACCGACACGCACCAGACCGCCCTGCCCATTGTGTTTGCCAGCTATATCGGCCATATCGGCGAAGGCATCGATGCGGTGACAGGCCATCCCTGTGTCCCCTTCCTGCAGAAGCTGCATACCAGCTGGGATGAAAGCGTGCTGCTGGAAGGCTATCCGGCAAACTATGTGACCATGGCGCGCAGAAGCGGCGAAGATTGGTATGTGGGCGGTATCTGCGCAAGACGCCCGAGAAACTCCACGATAAAGCTGGACTTCCTCGGCGCCGGCGAATATGAGGCAGAGCTTTATTGCGACGATATCTCCGATATGCGCCCAACAGATACTGCCAACGGCGCGATGGGGCCGATGACCCCGGAAATCGTCACGGAGCTGGAGGCCATGCACTCCCGCCCCTGCCAGCATCAGCATGACGTTCATCTTGTCAAGGTGGAAAAGCTCGTGTTGCACAAGGGCGATACTCTGACGGTACCCGAAAGTGCAAACGGCGGCTATGCCCTTTATCTCACCTCGAAAAAGTAAGTCTATGCAGGTATGACCGGCAAAAGGAGCGCGCCGGGATCGGAAATTCCGATCCCGGCGCGTTTTTTATAACCGGGCCTCTTTATTCTGCTTCATCTCTGCCCCTTATGGGCTTATCTTTTGAAAAACTGTGGCCTCACGCTCCACGGACGGAAAATATCGGCTTAAGGATATCTTTTTGCCAAGGGCTCGTCCCCATAGATCCGTTCGATCATATAGTCCACATATTCCACGGGGACCGCGGCGGAGAAAAAGCAATCATCCTGGACCCAATAGAGCATTTTTGCCACCACATCGCCAACCTCTTCCCCGCAATCCGAATAATAAAGCCCTTCGAAGCCATCCATCCGAAAAACATTGTCCGGGTTGCTCTCAATGAAATATTGAAGACCGCTTTCCCCGTTCCCTGTGTAATTCCAGCCCACAGAGATCGTATTTTTAGACTCTTCATAAATATTTGAGTCTGTTTCCCCGTCCGGCGCAGGGCTGCTGGCTACACTGCTGACCTTATCGGCAGCTTCCTCCTGATGAAGCTGTTCCTCTGATCCTTCGGGCGCCTCAGGGAAAGACCCGTATTGAAAACCGTTCAGCACATAGCGATACCAGATATTGTTTCCCGACAGACTGAGATCCCAGAACTTCGCCTCTTCCAAGTCGATGGCAACCTCGAAGACCGGTATCTCCTCACTTGCAGCGCCCGCCCTTTTATTTTGGAAAGGTTCATTTTTGTTATGATTCAGATACTCATTCAATGCCTGAACATCCTCAAATAGCATCTCCTGCGAATATGCTGCCCCGGTGGTAGAATCTCTTTTTTCAGGCGAAGAACAGGCCGCTGAAAACAGAAAAATAGTCGCAAGGAAAAACAAAGCAATTTTTTTTATCATTTTGATTCCTCCCCTTAGTTTAAATGGTGAGTATTAATGAGCCATTCTGTTAAACTTCTCTGCACAGGAATCACACCAGATTGTTGGAAGGTTACGATCATCATTTTTGTCAAAACCTCCGCTCATAATACACGCCTGTCCTGCTGTGCACTCACTTACGGAATCAGATGTGCAGCCAAACGCATGAGAAAATTCGTGTTGAATAACTCGAATATTAAGAAGGTCGCCTCTATCAGTATTCGTTTTCACCATAGCAAAATCCGAACCTACACTATCAACCATTCCCAACCCGCAAGTATCACAACGACCATTATGAAGGTGGCATAAATTTGCAGAAGAAACTGTTAAAGCCATATCCCATCCGCCGTAACCATAATGAGCTTTAGCAAAATAGTAATTCCTATCAAAGTTTTTATGATGGTTATTGCTACTGCTCGTATTTTCACAATGGGAACCGCAGTTTAAACTACTTGCAGTACTGCTAGCACATTGACTATAATATCCTCTTCCACAGCTTTCTAGCGGCATGCCAGTAATGTTATAATATGAAGGAGTAAATTTGATATTCCATTTATTTTTAAACGGATAGTTTACTCCTGCCATAATGGAGCTCATGTATGAAGTGTTGTTCTTATACATATCCAGGAAGGCTTTATCTTGAAACACTTTAACCGTAACCTCATTTTCAGTATAGGTCGTGGAGTTGCTAATTGTGAGAGAGCGTGATTTACTCGAACTTGCACTACGCACATCGCTTTCAGGGTAACTTCTAGCAAGCACATTTATAGTATAAGTTCCCGCAATCGTTGGAGTAAATGTCTTTGAATATGTATTACTACGGACCTCCCCCAACCAGTGCGTTTTTCCGTCTATCACATAATTTGCAGCCATCCGGTAACAGGGCGTTGTTGAAGAAGCCTTTACAGTTACTGTATTCGAACTTGTATCGTGGGATACACTTGATATTGTTACAGTAGGTGTAGTCTTTCCATTGTACACAGTAAAGCTTATTGTCTTATTACTGCTCCCACTCTTCGGATCGCTTTCCGGATAGCTTCTCGCGTACAGCGTCACACTGTATTGCCCTGCCTCCGACACCGTATAGGTTTTGGAGTAGGAAGCCCCCGACTGATCTCCCAGCCACTTGGTAACGCCGTTACGGACCACCTTCGCAGACATCCGATAGCAGGGTGTGGTGGCTGAACCTTTTACCGTTACTGTGGCTCCTACCAATTGATTCGGGA
>CAZMFF010000017.1:0-50797 GCA_964565505.1 uncultured Acutalibacter sp.
GATCTGGGGCTTGTGATCATCGACGAGGAGCAGCGCTTCGGCGTGGCGCAGAAGGAACGGCTCAAGGCGCTGTGCAAAAGCGCCGATGTGCTGACCCTCTCCGCCACCCCGATCCCCCGCACGCTCAACATGGCCCTTTCCGGGATCCGGGATATGTCTGTCATTGAAGAGGCGCCCTTAGACCGGCACCCCGTGCAGACTTATGTGATGGAATTTGATTACAGCGTGATCCTGGACGCCGTGCGCAGAGAATTAAGGCGGGGCGGGCAGGTCTACTATCTGCACAACGACGTGGCCTCCATCGACCGTGTGGCGGCGCGGCTCTCCCAAAGCCTGCCGGAAGCCCGGATCGGCGTCGGGCACGGAAAGATGAATGAGGAAGAGCTTTCCGAGGTGTGGCGCAGGCTTCTGGACCATGAGATCGACATTCTGGTGTGCACCACGATCATCGAAACCGGCGTGGACGTACACAACGCAAACACCCTCATCATTGAAAACGCCGACCGCATGGGGCTTTCCCAGCTGCACCAGCTCAGGGGCCGGGTGGGGCGCAGCAGCCGGAGGGCCTACGCCTACCTCACCTATGCTCCCCAAAAAGCTTTGAGCGAGATCTCCCAGAAGCGGCTTTCCGCCATCCGGGAATTCACCGAGTTCGGGTCAGGCTTTAAAATCGCCATGCGCGACCTGGAGATCCGGGGCGCGGGAAATATTTTAGGGGGCGAACAGCACGGCCATATGGAGGCGGTGGGCTATGATATGTATATCCGCCTGCTCAACGAAGCGGTAAGCCTCATGAAGGGAGAAACGCCCCAGGAGTCTACAGATGAGGACTGCCTTTTGGATATGCAGGTGGAGGCCCATATCCCGGAATCCTATATCGACAGCTTAAACCTGCGCCTGGAGGTTTACCGGCGCATTGCCGCCGTGCGCAGCCGGGAGGACGCCATGGATGTGACAGACGAGCTCATCGACCGGTTCGGAGACCCTCCCGCCGCCGTTTCCGGGCTCATCGACATCGCTCTGCTTCGCAATACGGCCTCCTCTCTGGGGATCACAGAGGTAAGGCAGCAGGGGGAAAACCTTCTGCTGTACAAAAAGAAATTTGAGCTTTCGGAGATCTCCGGCCTTCTGTCCGCCTTAAACGGAAGGGTGCTTCTAAGCGCCGGAAGCCGGCCGTATATCAATGTGAAGATCGGGAACGAGGCCCCTGTTTCCGCCCTTGGCGAGGTGCTGAGGCTTATGGAAGAGACGGGAAAATCCGCTTCGGCTCCTTTGAGTGAAGGCTGACGCTCCTCCTCAATTTTTCACGATTTTTGTAGACAAACCCATGACAATGGAGTATAATATTTTTCGCTTCATGCAAAAACTTTCGAAAGGCTGGATAATCCATGAAAAGCACTCTGAAGAAAATTCTGTGCGCCGTGCTGGCTGTCGCTCTTTGCGCAGGCCTTACCGGCTGTTATGACGAAGATAAGACCTGGGCCTCGAAAAAGGACGACCTCACTTTGCCCATCGGCGGATATCTTTATTTTCTCTCCAACGCCTACTATGAGGCGGCCGGGAAGCTGTCTTCCGATACCGAGGTCCTCAAGGGCACGATAGACGGCAAGGACGCCGAGGACTGGATCAGGGACAGAGCGCTCAACAGCGTAAAGTCTTACTACTATATTGACAGCAAGTTCCAGGAGCTGGGCCTTTCCCTGTCCGAGGAGGAGGAGGCCACCCTGGAGAGCAACACCGCTTCCATGTGGAGCTATTCCAGCGCCTCTATGGAACGGCTGGGCATTGCGAAAGAGTCCTTCCACCTGGCAGCCTCCGTGTATCCCTTTAAATATCAGAAGGTATTCTTGGCCATGTATGGCGCGGACGGCGAGAAAGCAGTCCCGGATGAAGAGCTGAAAAGCTACTTTACCGAGAATTACTCCTATCTGGAGTCCTTTTCCGCTCCGCTGACCAAAACCGGAGACGACGACTCTACCACCGACCTTACAGACGATGAAAAGGCCGAGCTTAAAACGAAACTGGAGGAATATGTGGAAAAGATCAACAAGGGCGATCTTTCCGTCAGCGACGCCGCCTCTGATTACGCCTCGGCTTCCGGAACAGAATCCACCTACCGGGAGCCCGCCGCTTCCCAGAGCTCCTATTTGGAAAGCACCATTGCCAACGCCCTTTCCACCGCAAAGGACAACGAGGCCTTCTTCTCGGAGACCAGCTCCAACTATTTCGTGATCCGCAAGCTCCCCGCCGCAGACAATTTTGAAGAGTTCAAGAAGACTGAGTCCAATCTTACCTCTCTTCTCAGCGGCATGAAAGCGGAAGAGTTCAGCGACTATGTAAAGGAACAGGCCGACGCCTTCACAGGCGTTACCATCAATGATAAGGCCATCAACAGCACTTCCGTCAAGTCCATCGTGACCGACAGCAACAAGATGGGCACCAGCTCAGCCTCTTCGGAGAGTGCAGAATAAACGCGGCAATATCCAAAAAAATCCCGAAGCCAGGGTTCGTATCCCCGGCCTCGGGATTTTTACATTTTTCGTCTATTGTCATAAATTTTATATTTTTCTCTCTTTTTCTTTTGACAAGGGTTTCGATAACGCTTATAATGAGGGTATTGTGGATTCCAGAGGTTCCCAATTTTTTCGGAAGGCCCAGGATGCGGCTTTTTTCCCGTTTGGGATATCCTAGGTTTCAGGAATCTGCGGGGAGGTGAACTATTTTGGCAAAAGAGACCATGCAGGCTGTCAGCCGTGCAGAGCAGCAGGCTGCACAGCTTGTAAAATCAGCACAGGAGGAAAGTGAGCGCATCGTTTCCGAAGCCTCGCAAAAAGGTGCTCAGCTCACAGCGAACGCTGTGCGGGAAGCACAGAAGAAAGTCGGCATACTGCTGGGTGTGGCCCAAGCCGACGGGGAGAAGATCCGGGACGCGGCGGCAAAAGAGGCCCAAGAGGCCTTTTCCGCTCTGGAACAGCAGGCCGAGTTCCACCGCGAGGCCGCTGTCGCCGCTGTCAAAAAAATTGTGCTGGGCGAAAGCTAAAGGAGGACGTAATTTGAAAAGACAAGCTGATACCGGGATATTTCATGTTCCGGCGCTTTGGGAAAGGAGGAAAGGCAAATGGCTGTGCTTGAAATGAAGCGGATCGAGCTGTGCGCATTGAAAAGCCAGAGAAAAAAAATTCTGGAATTTCTTCAGCGTAAGGGTGCAGTGGAGATTCATATTCCGGAAAATCCGGAAGAGCTTTTTTCCAAGGCAGATACTGCCGCCGCCCGACAGGCTTTTGAAAAAAACGCACAAACTGCCGCCTCGGCTGCAGCGGTATTGGACAGGATCTCCCCCCCGGAAAAGGGGTTGCCGAAAATGCTTGCGGGCCGGACTCCCATTGATCTGGCTCATTATGAAAAAGTGGCGCAAAATGCCGCTTCGCTGGCAAAAACGGCTTCTCAGATTCTGGCCCTGGACAAACGGATTTCCGATAACCAGGCGGAGATTCTTCGTTTAAACACACAGCTGGACGCGCTTGCGCCCTGGCGGAACCTGGATATTTCCATGCGTACTCTGGGCACTCAGAGCACCAGTATTTTCATCGGCTCTTTCCCGGAGGCTCTCACAAAAGAGGAACTGGATTCCCGGCTTGCACAGGCCCTGCCGGAAATTTCCTGTATCGAGACAGAGATCGTCAGCACGCAGCCTCAGCAAACCTGTGTATTTCTCCTATGCCACGGGAAATACGGCATGCAGGTAGAAAGCACCTTACGGTCTATGGGATTTACCTACCCCCCCGCTCCTGCCAGGCTGCCGCCTCCTGAACGGGCTCAGGAGCTCAAAGAGCAGATTGAAAAGGCCCAAGGAGAAATTTCTGCCGCCCGGGAGGAGATTGCAAAGCAAAAAGAGCTTCGGGAGGAGCTGCTTTTCACTTCTGACTATTACACCATGCGGGCGGACAAATACCAGGTGCTGGGAGAATTGTGGCAGAGCCCGCGCACCTTTTTCGTAAGCGGTTATATTCCTGCCGAGGACTGCGAGTCACTTAAGCAAAGCTTGGAAACGCAGTATCACGCCTTTGTGGAAATTGAAACTCCGGGCGAGGATGAAGAGACTCCCGTAAAGCTGAAAAACGGCTTCTTCGCCTCTGCCGTGGAGGGCGTGGTAGAGGGCTACAGCCTTCCCGGGAAGCACGAGGTAGACCCTTCCAAGGTGATGTGTATTTTCTACTATGTGCTCTTCGGCATGATGCTCTCCGACGCGGCCTATGGAATTCTGATCGCTCTGGGCTGTGCATTTGTCCTCGCCAAATTCAAAAATATTGAAACCGGCCTCAGAAAATCTTTGCGGATGTTTTTCTTCTGCGGCCTTTCCACCACCTTCTGGGGCGTGATGTTCGGCAGCTATTTCGGCGACGCCATCCCGGTGATTGCCAAGACCTTTTTCAACACCGAGCTCACCGTTCCCCCCTTGTGGTTTACCCCGCTGGACAATCCCATGAAGCTGATGCTTTTCTCTTTCCTTCTGGGTATCATCCACCTGTTTACGGGCCTCGGCGTACAGCTTTACCAGCTGATGCGCAGGAAAAAGTTTGCAGACGCGCTCTATGATGTGGGATTCTGGTATTTCCTTGTAGGCGGACTTATTATTTTTCTGCTTTCCACCGATATGTTCCACGACATGATGAGCCTTTCCTTCCAGCTCCCCGCTCTGGTGGGGAAAATCGCGGTGGTTTTCGCCGCCATAGGAGCAGTGGGGATTATTGCCACGTCCGGCCGGGAATCCAAAAACCCGGGAAAGCGTCTGTTAAAAGGCCTTTACGGGCTTTACAACGTATCCGGATATTTAAGCGATATCCTTTCCTATTCCCGGCTGCTTGCTCTGGGGCTTGCCACCGGCGTAATCGCCACTGTATTCAACCAGATGGGCAGTATGCTGGGCGGTGGTGCAGTAGGCGCTGTTTTCTTTACACTGGTGTTTGTCATCGGCCACACAATGAATCTGGCCATCAATCTGCTGGGCGCCTATGTACACACCAATCGACTGCAATATGTAGAGTTCTTCGGCAAGTTCTACGAAGGCGGAGGGCGGAAATTCCAACCCTTTGCCGCGCAGACCAAATATTTTAAAATCACGGAGGAAAAATAGTATGAACATCGATCTTTCTAGCATGACCGACCTGATCTTCGACTGGAATAAAATGGGAATTGTATTTGCGCTGTTAGGAGCTGTATTGGCTGCCTTGCTGGGCGGTATTGGTTCCGCCATCGGCGTTGGCATGACAGGTCAGGCCGCTGCAGGCGTTGTAACAGAAGATCCCAGCAAGTTCGGCAAAGTACTGGTTCTGCAGCTTCTTCCCGGCACGCAGGGTATTTACGGCCTTTTGATCGGCTTCATCACATTGACTCAGATCGGTATTTTGGGCGGCAACTCCGACATGTCGCTCGCCAAGGGTCTTCTGTACCTGGCCGCCTGCCTGCCCATGGCAATCGTAGGCCTCATCTCCGCTAAATGGCAGGCAAAGGCTTCTGTTTCCAGCATCTCTTTGGTAGCTAAAAAGCCGGATCAGTTCGGCAAAGCCATGATCTTCCCCGCCATGGTGGAAACCTACGCGGTTTTAGCCCTTTTGATCTCCATCCTTTCTATCTTCAGCATCGGCGGCCTCTCCGTATGAGAAATGCCGAACAACGATTCAGAAAGGAGGAGCGCTGATGACCGGTTTAGAATCCATACTTGATGAAATTATCCGGGAGGCAGAAGAAACCGCCGCTCAAATTCAAAAAGAGGCGCAGGAAAAGGCAGACACCCTTCTGAAAGAAGCAGAGGCACAGGGCTTGCAGCAGTCAGAAAACACGCTGAAGGCCGGGGAGCTTCAGGCAGAGGATATCCGCAGGCGGGCCCATTCCGCGGCGGCCCTCACTAAGCGCAACCGCATGCTCCAAAAAAAGCAGCAGCTGATCGCGCAGGTGATCGACGACGCGCGGTCTGCTCTGGAAAACGCAGAAACGGACGAATATTTCGGGATCCTCATCAAGCTTATTTCCCGATTTTCTCTTTCCGGCCCCGGAGAGCTCTGTTTGAACGCCAGAGATCTTTCCCGGCTTCCGGCAGATTTTTCCGACGCTTTGAAGCAGGCCGCGCCCCAGTCTCAGATCACGGTTTCTCAAACGCCGGCGCCGATTGAAAGCGGCTTTTTGCTGCAATATGAGGGAATCGATATCAACGGCACATTCCGCGCTGTATTTGAAGGCGCTTCTGATGAACTGAGAGACGCAGTGGGCGCCATCCTGTTTCCGGAAGCGTAACTCCAGGGAGGAAAACACATGAGTGACGACTACATCTATGCGGTAGCCCGTGTCCGCTCCCGGGAACTGTCTCTTTTTACCCGTCAGGATCTGGAGCAGCTGATGGCCGCAAGAACCTATGAGGAATGTCTGCGCACCTTGCAGGACAAGGGCTGGGGAGAAGGCTCTTCCCTCTCCTCTCAGGAGCTTCTTCGGGCAGAGGAGGAAAAAACCTGGGCATTCATCCGTGAGTTGACTTCGGACCTCTCTCCCTTTGAGGTACTGCTTCTCCCCATTGACTACAACAATCTGAAGGCAGCGATCAAGTCTGTGCTTACAGATACGCAGGCCCACGAGGTATTCCTGCCCGGCGCAACCGTCTCTCCGGAAGAGCTCTTAAAGGCAGTGCGGGAAAATGATTTTTCCTCTTTCTCCCCCGGGATGGCCGATGCCGCAAAAGAGGCCTGTCGGCTTCTTTTGGAGACGGGGGACGGCCAGCTTTGCGATATCCTTTTAGACCGGGCCTGCCTTCTTGAAATTCTGGAAAAGGGCAGAGAGAGCAAAAACGAGCTTTTAAAGGAATATGCTGAGCTCACAGTCGCTACTGCCGATATCAAAATCGCTGTGCGGGCCGCCAAGACCCGGAAAAATCGAACCTTTTTAGACACAGCCTTAGTTCCCTGTTCCACCCTTGATAAGGACGCTCTGGCAGCCGCCTCCTGCAAGGGCATTGAGGAGCTTTACTCCTACCTTGCCGTTACGGATTACAGCGAGGCCGCAGCATGCCTGAAGGAGTCTTATTCTGCCTTTGAAAAATGGTGTGACGACAGGGTCATGGAGCTGATCCAAAGCCAAAAGTCCAATCCTTTTACCATCGGGCCGCTGTTCGCTTATGTGATCGCCCGGCAGAGAGAGATCGCCGTAGTTCGGATCATTCTTTCCGGAAAGCTCAATGAGCTGGACGACAGTATGATCCGGGAAAGGCTGAGGGAGTTGTATGTATAAAATAGCAGTATTGGGAGACAGAGACAGCATCTACGGCTTCGCCGCCTTAGGGCTTGAAACCGTTCCGGTAGACACAGCCGAGGAAGCGGTCAAAAAGCTTCGGAAGCTTGCGGAAAGAGACTATGCCGTCATCTACCTGACAGAAGCTTTGGCGGCACAGCTCCCGGAAGAGCTGGACCGTTTTCGGGAAAGTCTTCTTCCCGCGCTGATCCCTATTCCCGGTGTTCACGGAAATACCGGCATGGGAATCAATATGGTAAAAAAATCAGTGGAGCAGGCTGTTGGCTCCGATATTATCTTTAATGAAAAATAAGGTTTTTACCCTATGAAAAACAAAAGAAACGGGTGATTTGAAAGCATGAGTAAAGGCACGATCAAAAAAGTGGCCGGACCCCTTGTCATTGCCAAGGGCATGCGCGACGCCAATATGTCCGACGTGGTGCGCGTGGGCGATAAGCGCCTGATCGGCGAGATCATCGAGATCCATGGCGATGAAGCCTCCATTCAGGTTTATGAGGAAACCTCCGGTCTGGGTCCCGGCACTCCTGTGGAGTCTACCGGGGAACCCATGAGCGTCGAGCTTGGTCCCGGCCTGATCAGCAGTATTTACGACGGCATCCAGCGTCCTTTGGACGACATTATGAAAATTTCCGGCAACAACCTCCAGCGCGGCGTGGAGGTCCCTTCCCTGAAACGGGACGTCTCCTGGGACTTTGTCCCTTCGGTGCAGGTTGGGGAAAAGGTTACCGGCGGAGATATCATCGGCGCAGTTCAGGAAACGGAGATCGTAAGCCATAAAATCATGGTCCCTGCCGGCGTTTTGGGTGTGATCAAGGAGATCAAAAGCGGCTCCTTTACCGTCACCGATACCGTGGCGGTGGTAGAAACTCCGGACGGCGCCCAGCGTGAAATCACTTTGATGCAAAAGTGGCCGGTACGAAGAGGCCGCCCCTATGTGCGCAAGCTTTCTCCGGATATGCCCCTCATTACAGGCCAGCGCGTCATTGACACTCTCTTCCCCATTGCCAAAGGCGGCGTGGCCGCGGTGCCCGGACCCTTCGGCAGCGGCAAGACCGTGGTACAGCATCAGCTGGCAAAGTGGGCGGAGGCCGATATTGTTGTGTATATCGGCTGCGGAGAGCGCGGCAATGAGATGACGGACGTATTAAACGAATTTCCGGAGCTGGTAGACCCCAAAACCGGCTATTCCCTGATGAAGCGCACGGTTCTGATCGCCAACACCTCCGATATGCCTGTGGCGGCCCGCGAGGCCTCTATTTACACCGGTATCACCATTGCGGAGTATTTCCGGGATATGGGCTACTCTGTCGCTTTGATGGCGGACTCCACCTCCCGGTGGGCCGAAGCCCTTCGTGAGATGTCCGGCCGCCTGGAGGAAATGCCCGGCGAAGAGGGCTACCCCGCCTATCTGGGCAGCCGCCTCGCCCAATTCTACGAACGGGCCGGGCGGGTCATCACTCTGGGCAGCAAGGAGCGGGAAGGCGCCCTGTCCGTGATCGGCGCGGTATCCCCTCCCGGCGGCGATATTTCAGAGCCGGTCTCCCAGGCTACGCTGCGCATTGTCAAGGTGTTCTGGAGCCTGGACTCTTCTCTCGCCTATAAGCGCCATTTCCCGGCCATCAACTGGCTGACCAGCTATTCTCTGTATCTGGACACGATGGAGGCCTGGTTCAACGCCAAGGTCGCAGGCGACTGGGTGGATCTCAGGACCCGCCTGATGCGGCTTTTGCAGGAGGAGGCCGAGCTGGAAGAGATCGTGCAGCTGGTGGGCATGGACGCCCTCTCTGCTCCCGACCGGCTGAAGCTGGAAGCCTCCCGCTCTATCCGGGAAGATTTTCTGCATCAAAACGCCTTTGATGAGGTGGATACCTATACCTCTCTGGAAAAGCAGCACGATATGATGACGCTGATCCTGGAGTATTACGAAAAGGCCCTGAAAGCGCTGAACGGCGGAGCTGATATTGAAACGCTTATTGATTTGCCTGTAAGAGAGCAGATCGGCCGCTTCAAATATACCGATCCCAAAGAGCTCAAGGAGGCCTTTGAAAAGGTTTCCCACCAGATCGACCAGGAAATTTTTGACGCTTCCCAGAAAAAGGAGGACTTTTAATGCCAAAGGAATACAGAACCATTCAAGAGGTGGCGGGTCCCCTGATGCTGGTCAAGGATGTGGAGAACGTCACCTATGACGAGCTGGCCGAGATCGAGCTGTTCAACGGTGAAAAGCGCCGCTGCAAGGTGCTGGAGATCAATGAGGGGAACGCGCTGGTACAGCTTTTTGAGAACTCTACCGGCATCAACCTTTCCAACAGCAAGGTGCGTTTTTTAGGCCGCTCTATGGAATTGGGCGTCAGCGAAGACATGCTGGGCCGGGTTTTTGACGGCCTGGGCCGCCCTATGGACGGGGGGCCTGATATCCTGCCGGACAAGCGGGCGGATATCAACGGCCTGCCCATGAATCCCGCCGCCAGGAATTACCCTCAGGAATTTATTCAAACGGGGATTTCTGCCATCGACGGCCTGAACACTCTGGTGCGCGGCCAAAAGCTTCCCATCTTTTCCGCCAGCGGCCTGCCCCACGCTCAGCTGGCCGCCCAGATTGCCAGACAAGCCAAGGTGCGCGGAACCAACGACCCCTTTGTAGTGGTCTTTGCCGCCATGGGTATCACCTTTGAAGAATCCGACTATTTTATTCAGAGCTTCCAGGAAACCGGCGCCATTGACCGCACGGTGATGTTTGTCAATCTGGCTAACGACCCTGCGGTAGAACGTATCGCCACGCCCCGAATGGCTTTGACCGCCGCGGAATATCTGGCCTTTGAAAAGAATTACCATGTGCTGGTCATCCTGACGGATATCACCAACTACGCCGATGCCCTGCGAGAGGTTTCCGCCGCCCGCAAAGAGGTGCCGGGGCGGCGCGGATATCCCGGATATATGTACACCGACCTTGCCTCTCTCTATGAAAGAGCCGGCCGGCAAAAGGGAAAGAACGGCTCGATCACCCTGATCCCCATTCTCTCCATGCCGGAAGATGACAAGACCCACCCCATCCCTGATCTCACCGGCTATATCACCGAGGGGCAGATCATTTTAAGCCGTGAGCTGTACCGGAAAAATGTAGCGCCTCCCATCGACGTTCTCCCCTCCCTGTCCCGTTTGAAGGACAAGGGGATCGGCGAAGGCAAAACCAGATCTGACCATGCAAGCACCATGAACCAGCTTTTTGCCGCCTATGCCAGAGGCAAGGAGGCGAAAGAGCTGATGGTGGTATTGGGCGAGGCCGCTCTGACAGAGATCGATAAGCTGTACGCCAAATTCGCCGACGCCTTTGAGAACGAATATGTTTCCCAGGGATACAACGCCAACCGTGACATTGAGGAAACCCTGGATCTGGGCTGGAAGCTTTTGTCCATTCTCCCAAGAGGCGAGCTCAAGCGTATCAACGACAAGCTTCTGGACCAGTATTACGGAAAGGTGTGATGACCCGTGGCCGGACGCACACAAGTAAATCCTACCAGAATGGAGCTCACCCGTTTAAAGAAAAAGCTTGTCACAGCCATGCGGGGGCATAAGCTTCTGAAAGACAAGCGGGATGAGCTGATGCGGCAGTTCCTGGAAAAGGTACGGGAAAACAAGAAGCTCAGAGAGCATGTGGAGGCCGGGATCAAAGCCGCCAATAAAAACTTTCTGCTGGCCAGAGCCGGTATGCAGGACGAGGTGCTGAACACCGCCCTGCTGGCTCCAAAGCAAAAGGTCTCCCTGGAAACCGACACGGAAAACGTCATGAGTGTGGATATTCCGAAATTCACATTTCATACCAGAACGCCGGATGAAAATGATATTTTTTCCTATGGCTTCGCTTTCACCTCCAGCGATCTGGATGACGCCATTGAGTCGCTTTCCGATATTTTCCCCGATATGCTGAAGCTGGCGGAATGTGAAAAGGCCTGTCAGCTGATGGCGGCGGAAATCGAGAAGACCCGGCGCCGGGTAAACGCCCTGGAGCATGTGATGATCCCCGAATTGCAGGAAAACATCAAGTATATCACCATGAAGCTGGATGAAAATGAACGCTCTACCCAGATCCGGCTGATGAAGGTCAAGGATATGATGCTCAAGGACGCCCACGGCTACGAAACGATCTGAAGTTTTATATCTTCCGGACTGAAAAAAGATCCGGCGAAGCTTTTAAGCTTTGCCGGATCTTTTCATCGTTTAGCAGCTCTGTTTCGAAAAGAGGAAAATCCCCCCGAAAATACATCCTATTCCTGCGGCGTTGCCGCCACACCGTTTCCGGGCGGCTCCTTGCTGCCGCTTTCCTCAGCCCGAGCCATCGTCGGGATATTGGCACGGTCTGTCAATTCTACATAGACGGTGTAGGAACCCACGCACCAGCAGGAGTCCCCTCCGGAGACCGTCACGGTAACCGGGACCTCTACGACGCCCGTCTGCTCCGAGAAATTGGAGAGATCCGCAATACAGGATACAGCCTCCCCCGTAAGCTTTGTCACCTGCGCCTGAGAGCCTGCCAGAGTGATCTCCAAAGACTGGGTCGTAAGGACTGCGGACTTGCCGGCGGGAATATTGACCAGGCTGATATTTCCCGTGATCACCGTGGCTTCCTCATAGCCGTTCAGATTGACCGTCACCTTGGCGGTGCTCACATTCCCCGCTCCCAGATTGGTGATATCCCGCACCCCGCTGGGAATGGGGATCTCCAGCTGGAACTCGTTCTTCTGGTAGGGAGAGAGCTCTGAGAAATCGATGGGATGGGCAAGCACGATCTCGTCAATGCCTTTCAAAGTTTCCTGCGTGCCGGCGATGGAGATCTCGGCGGGCTCCACCGTGATCCGGGACGCCGAGAAGTTTTTCGGCGTATTGATGGTGTTGACTACAATGGGCACCGTCTTCTTAGAGCTGACCGGGATGGTCACGCCGACAGTTTCCACGCTCATGTTCAGATACATGCCGGTATAATCGGTGATCTTCTGATCGTTCTGGTCATAGAGGGTCAAAGCGCAGGAAGAAATGGTCTTATCGCCCTTCAAGACCTCGTTTACCGTATAATCTACCGCCACACGGCTGATCTTATTGACAGCCGATTCCGGGCCGGAGATCGTCACCCGCTCATCCGACAGCGCCGCTACGCCGGCATAATAATTGGGGTCTGCGCTGTACTTTACATTGTTTTCGATGGGGAAGGTGGTCTCCGCGTAACGGTCATATTCCACCGTGATCTCAGTGGGGTTGACCATAGCGATGCTGTAGTCCGCGATGAAATTCTTCTTCTCGGCCTTGACTGTAAGCGTCGTTTTCTGCAAAGTGTTGCCGGTCACCGTTTTGGTGGAGGTGGGATTCAAGGTAGCGGAAACCGCGAAATTCTCCGCCGTCAGCTTATTGGTGACGATGCTGCTGCCGGAAACGGAGATGTCCGCCGTGGAGGAGGAGCAGTTGAACACCTGCAGGCCCGCCTCTTCCGCCGCCGCGGAAAGCTTGATCTCAATGGGCACATCGTAGATCACATAGGGGGAATCCTCGTTTCCCGCCGCCATAATGAACCAGGACACGATGGCCGTTAACAGGGAAAACAGGAAAACAAAGGTATTGTGATAAAAAATATTTCCCAGCGCCAGCTTATGTTCCTTCTTTTCGGAAGGCTCGCCCTCTCGGGAAGGCGTTTTCTTTTCCTCGCTCACCTTCACTCCTCCTTTCTGGAAGAGCCCGGACGCAGCTTATAGAGGATCCGTTTCCGGCCTGAAGCTTCGCCCTCTGAGCTGCTGATCAGCAGCTCCTCCAGCTTCTCCCGCAAAGTGACACGGTTATAATTTCTGGTCAATCTTCCGTTTAAGGCGATGGAGATCTGCCCGGTCTCCTCCGAGACAATGATAACGGCCGCGTCGGAATTCTCACTCACTCCCAGGCCGGCCCGGTGGCGGGTGCCCAAATCGACGCTCACAGAATCACTGGCGGTCAGCGGAAGAATACAGCCTGCCGCACAGATCCTGCCGTTTCGAATCACCATTGCCCCATCGTGAAGCGGGGCTTTATTGAAGAAAATATTCGCGATCAGCTGAGCGGAGGGGTCCGCCTCCAGCACAGTGCCGGTCTCCACGATCTCTCCCAGCTTAGTGCTCCGCTCAAAAACGATCAGCGCCCCCATGCGCAGCTGCTGGAGTACGGCAGTCGCCTCCACCACCTCTTCAATGGCATGGTGCATCTGAAGCTTGTCCCCCTCTTTATCCTTTACGCCTACCGCGTTGACCAGAGAGCGGCCCACCTTGCTGCGCCCCATCTGCTCAAGCGCCTTGCGTATTTCCGGCTGAAAAATAATGAGCAGCGCCAAAAAGGCAAACTGGATAAAGGTACGGAGAATGCTGTTGAGCATCAAAAGATCGAACTGAGAGGAAAGCAGGAAAACCGCCACCAAAATAATGATGCCCTTCACCAGCTGACCGGCTCTGGTCTCCCGAACCAGCTTGATGGCACTGTAGATCACAATGGTAACAATGATGACGTCAATGGCGTCTTTCAGCGCAAACTGCCGGGCCAAATTTAAAATAAACTGTCCGGTGCGCGTGATATAATCCGTGAAACCGCTCATCTTCATCACCTTTCTTTTTGGATTTCGGCGCGGGAAAGCAGCCTGCTATTTTGCCCTCCGGGAAGAATGTTTTTAAAGCATTCTCCCCGAAAAGCATCTTTTCCGCTGAGATTTGCGGGTCTTTTCCCTTCGGTGTTTTTATTGTAGCACAAAAATACGCCGAATAAAAGGCTTTTTGCGTTTTCCCCTTTTCTATTTTCTCACAGAAAAGCTCCGGGAAAGGCGTACTAAAAAGCCGTCTAATTCCTCTTTGCGGGTAAAGACAGAGGGAGAAACGCGGATCGTTCCCTCCTGCGTCCCCATTTTTTGATGCGCCAGCGGCGCGCAGTGGAGGCCGCAGCGCACGGCTACTCCCGCTTTGGCCAAAATCTCTCCTGCCTCCTCGCTGGTTTTCCCCGCTGCGTTGAACGAAAGCACCGGCACATAATAAGGCTCCCGGGGCCGTGGAGTGTAGAGCGTGATAAAGGGCATTCCCGCAAGCCTATTATAGAGGTAGTCTATTTTTTCCATCTCGCTGCGGCAGATCGCCTCTACCCCTTTTCTTTTGACGAATTCCACGCCGGCGCGAAGTCCCAAAATTCCCGGAACATTTAAAGTGCCCGCCTCATAGCGCTCAGGAGGGTCCTGCGGCATGAGAAAGCTTTTCGACATGGTTCCGGTCCCCCCGTCGATCAAGGGGGCAAGGGTGCTTTCCGGGTCTTTCAAAATTAAAAGCCCCGTACCCATAGGGCCGTACAGGCCCTTATGCCCTGCCGCGCAGACGTAGTCCAACCCTCCGGCTTCTGCATCGATAGGCACCACACCGGCAGTCTGGGCGCAGTCTACGCAAATTTTCGCTCCGTATTGATGACACAGGGCGCTGATCCGCTCTACCGGCAGACGAATGCCGAACACATTGGAAGCATGCGTGCAGACCACAAGTCTGGTCTTGTCATTCATTGCCTTGCGGAAGGAATCCATGGTGGCGTCGTTGTCCTCCGGAAAGGTCTCGGCCACCGTATAAGAGACGCCCTGCTCCTGCAGCGCTCTGAGCGGCCGCATGACCGCGTTGTGCTCCAGATCGGAGACCACTGCATGGTCTCCCCGCTTCAAAGCTCCCTTCAGCACCAGGTTCAGCGCCTGTGTGCAATTGGACTGAAAGATCACGCACTCAGGACCCTTTGCGCCGAAAAATTCGGCGATACAGCGGCGGCAGTCATAGACGGCTCCTGTTGTGCGCACACTCATCTCATACCCGCTTCGGCCCGGGTTAGCTCCAAAATCTCTCAGCGCTCTCTGTACCGCTTCCCGCACTGGCTGCGGCTTCGGAAAGGTGGTGGCGCTGTTATCCAGGTAGATCATAGCTCCTCATCGCCTGTCTGGCTCGTTCTCTCCAGAATTCGGATCCCATGATCCCGCAGTATTTTTTCCGCTTCTTCCGCGCGATAGGGAACGTACACCCCATACCCGCAGCCGGTCTCCTCTGTTTTAGGGATCCGCTCCACATAGGCGCGGATCCCCCATTTGGATAAAATCTCTTTGCTTTTCATCGCGTAAGTGACAGAGCTCACCACGATCAAAGGCTTGCCCATAACGATCACCTCATTTTGAAACATTCGATTCTGCCGCTTGTTCTATCTTATGTTTCGATTTGAAATGGGGAACCGCCTGTCTCAGGAAAAATACCGCAAAAGGGCGCAAGGCCCCGCTGTTTTCTTAAAAAAACACAGGCTCACCGTATGGGAAGCAGATCTTTCAAGAGATCAGGCAGACGGCGTGCGCCGCCATTCCCAGCCCCTCTCCGGTAAATCCCAGCCCCTCTTCCGTGGTGGCCTTCACGCCGACTCTATCCTCCTCTATGGAACAGGCCCTTGCCAGATTTTCTCTCATCTGCCCGATATAGGGCGAGATTTTGGGGCGCTGGGCGATCAGTGTAGCGTCAACATTTTCAATAGAAAAGCCCTTCTCGCGAAGCCTTTCGCAAACCTCGCCTAAAAGTTTCAGGCTGTCCGCCCCGGCGTATTTCGGATCCGTATCGGGAAACAGCTTCCCGATATCCCCCAAAGCCGCCGCCCCCAGCAGGGCGTCTGCCACCGCATGGGTGAGAACGTCGGCGTCGGAATGTCCCAAAAGGCCCAGAGGAAAGGGGATCTCCACCCCTGCAAGGATCAGCTTTCTCCCCTCTGCCAGACGGTGAACATCGTATCCGTTTCCCACTCGCATATTCCCTTCCTCCTTCCAATAAGCCTGCGCCGCCAAAAGATCTTCCGGGGTGGTGATCTTGATATTCCGGTAATCGCCCTCCAAAAGATGTACTTTCCCTCCTGCCGCCTCGATCAGCTGGCAGTCATCTGTGCAGGTCATCCCCCGCTTTTCAGCCTGCCACGCCGCGCTCAGATAAAGCTTTCTGAGAAAGGCCTGGGGTGTCTGCACCGCCATCAGCCGGTCCCTCGGAGGCGTTTCAAGGACAAAGCCCTCCGGGTCCGTCAGCTTATAGGTGTCTTTCGCCCGGACTGCCGGGGAACAGGCCCCATAGCGCAGCGCGTCCTTGCAGACCCGCTCGATCAGCTCCTCTGTTATCAAAGGCCGCGCCCCGTCGTGAATAAGCAGATATTCACAGTCTTCTAAAGCGCCGGCTCCTTTTAATACAGAGTCCTGCCGCCGCTTTCCGCCGTTTACCAGAACGCAGGGCTTTGAAAGCCGCGCCGTCAGCGCACTGATCTTCTCCTCGTCCTCTTTCCGGCACACCACCGCCAGCTTTTCGACCCACCGGCTTTTGCAAAGGGCCTCCAAAGAGTGCTGCAAAACAGGCTTTCCTCCCAGCGTCAGCAGCACCTTAGAAAGCCCTGCCCCCATTCTGGAAGAATTTCCCGCAGCTACCACAACCGCCCCGAATTTCTTTGGCAAAACGCTCTCTCCTCCGCCTTTTCTTTTCTTTCATTATATCTCTTTTTCGGTTTCCGTCAACCTGCGCCAAAACCCTTTCTTTTCTTCCTTTCCTCCCCTTTTTTCAAAAAAGAATTGAATTGCCTTTCAGTTCTATGCTAAAATAACAGCAGCATACGCTGCTGCTATTTTAGCTGCTGTTATTCTGGAAGAAGATCTGAGATGTAAAGCTGCTCTCTTTTGTCGCAAGCTCCAAAAGCACCGCTCTTCTTCAATTCAGAGGGCGCGTTTCGCGCTTAAAAACAGTCAAAAGAAAATTCTGGACTCAGGGAGGATTGCTGGTGGATATCTTTTCCCTCTTCACAGTATTCGGAGGCCTGGCGTTTTTCCTCTACGGAATGAACGTCATGTCAGGCGGATTGGAAAAAATGGTGGGAGGCAAGCTGGAGCGCGTGCTGCGCTCTATGACCTCCAATAAGCTGAAAAGCCTGGCTTTGGGCGCCGTCATCACCATTGCCATACAGTCCTCCTCCGCGATGACGGTCATGCTGGTGGGCCTGGTGAATTCCGGCATCATGCAGCTGAGCCAGACCGTTGGGGTGATCATGGGCTCCAGTGTAGGGACCACTCTCACCGCCTGGATCCTCAGCGCGACCGGAATTCAGAGTGACAACTTCTTTTTGCAGCTTTTAAAGCCGGAATCTTTCTCTCCCCTGGTGGCTCTCGCGGGAATTTTGCTGATCATGATCCACAAGGAGGGCAAAAAGCGGGATGTAGGCACGATCCTGCTGGGATTTTCCATTTTGATGACCGGCATGACTTTTATGAGCTCCTCCGTAAGCCCGCTGGCGGAAATGCCGGTTTTCAAGGATATCCTCGTCATGTTCCAAAACCCTGTGGCCGGCGTCCTGCTGGGCACCGCTGTCACCGGCGTCATTCAAAGCTCCGCCGCCTCCGTAGGTATTTTACAGTCGCTTTCCATGACCGGCAGCATCACGTTCAATATGGCGCTGCCCCTGATCACCGGCGCCGGTATCGGCACCTGCGTTACCGCCATGATCTCCAGCATCGGCGCCAATAAAAACGCCAAGCGGGTCGCCGCCGTAAACTTTTATTTCAAGGCCATCGGCACGGTGGTATGCCTCTCTGTTTTTTACGGCCTCAACGCCATCTTCCATTTCGATTTTGTAGACGCCCCCATCAGCACATTGGGGATCGCAGTGGTACATACGCTGTTCAACATCATCAACACCATCATTTTCCTGCCCTTTACAAAGCAGCTGGAGAGGCTCGCAAAAGTCACGATCCGGGAAAAAAGCGACAAGGAAGAGCTTTTGGACGAGCGGCTGCTGCTCTCCCCTTCCTTCGCCATCAGCGAGTGCCGGAACCTGACTGTGAAAATGGCAAAATTTGCCAGAGATTCTCTGCTGGGCTCCATTGACCTGATTTCAGACTACGACCAGAAAGCTGCCGATTCTCTCACCCGGCAGGAGGAGACGATCGATCTTTTTGAGGACAAGCTGGGCACATATCTGGTAAAGCTCAGCAGCAGAGACCTCTCCCGCAGCGACAGCAACATCGTTTCCGAGCTGCTTCACACCATCGGAGATTTCGAACGCATCGGCGACCATGCCGTAAACCTTTTGCGGGCAGCCCAGGAGATCGAGGAAAAAGAGCTGGTTTTCTCCGATGAAGCCCGGGAAGAGCTGCGGGTCATCACTCAGGCTGTGGTGGATATCCTGAACCTGACAGTGGACGCCTTTGAGCGGGACGACGTTCAGCTCGCGGGAAAGGTAGAACCTTTGGAGCAGGTCATCGACGGCCTCAAGCAAGAGCTGAAAAGCCGCCATATCCGCCGCCTGCAAAACGGCCATTGTACCATTGAATTGGGCTTCGTGCTCTCCGATATTCTCACCAACTACGAGCGCGTTTCTGACCATTGCTCCAATGTGGCCGTCTGCGTCATCCAGATCCAGAATTCCGCCATGGAGACCCACGAGTACCTCAACGAGATCAAAAGCTCGGGCAACCAGACCTTTACAGAGGCCTTTTCCAGTTACCAGAACATTTACAGCCTTCCCGAACCCAAGACCTCCGCTGTGGAAGCCGTCAAATAAACCATTTTCATCCAATCTCATGAGATCAAGCGAAGCGGCTCTCTCTTCTTTTTCCCGGGTAAAGCGTTTCTTTATCCGGGCTTTTTATAGGTATTTTTCCCTTTTTTAGTTCTTCTTTTTCCCAATACAGAACGGAGATATGTCAAAAAACAGTTGCATTTTCAACTATTTTTCAGTATGATATAGATATCAAAATACGGAAAGAGGGAAGATAAAATGGCTGAAAAAGGATTTGAGGTAAAAAACGAGTTCTATACCTTTCAGACGGATGGCTGTGGAAACGGCGGTGTAGGACTTACGGTCTATCGTCCTACAGAGGAAACCCCACGCAGCAAAATTGCGGTGCTTGCCATGCATGCTACCAGCTATATGGGCTTCTACCCCATGGTGGAAATGGCAAAAAGGGGATTTTCCGCCGCCGGAATTTCTCCCAGACGCAGTCCTGCGGGGAGCGGTCCGGAAGGCTGGCTGCTGGACTGCAAGACCTGTATCGATTTTTTGAAATCGCTTCCCGGAATAGAGCAGGTAGTGCTTATGGCACACAGTCAGGGCGGCTGTATGCTCAGCTGCTATCAGTATCTGGCGGAAAACGGTGCGAAAAGATTTCAAAGCACTGAGAGGGCGATCCCCTTTCCAGAGCTTCCTGCCCTCACTCCGGCGGACGGGCTGATGCTTTTAGACGCCAATTACGGCATTATGCACGTGCTTGCCATGGACCCCGCCGTGAAGCATTGGGACAGCGGCTATGAGCGCATTCCCGAGCTGGATATCTTCAACCCGGAAAACGGATATTCTCCTGACGGCGCCCACTACAGCAAGGAATTTGTGCGCCGTTTCCAGAAAGCGCAGATCAAAATGTACAAAGAGCTTTTCGCCTATGCTCAGGAACGGATGGAACTGATCAAAAAAGGAAAGGGCCGTTTTGCCGACGATGAGCCCATCCTGATTCCCGGCGGTGCCGGAGGAAGCAGCAATAATAAGCCCTTCTGCCTGGATACGAGCCTCCTGGGACGCACCTCCTCTCCCCAGCCTCTTCTCCATGCAGACGGAACAGTCACAGACTCTCAGATCGTACATACCGTGCGCACTCCGGTAAATGCAGTTTCCTCCTCGCTGTTTCGCGGCGCGGTTTCCACAACCGTAAAAACCGTTTTGCAGCAGGAATTGAAATTCGACGATGATTTTGGCTATGACGAATGTACCATGTGGGGCTTAGACGGAAACTTCAACTATCTCTCCACCAGAGAGAACGTGAAAGGGATCCATGTTCCCCTGTTGTGCCAGGGAAATACCGCCAGCCATGAATTCGTGAATACGGAATTCAACTTCCTGGCTTCCGCCAGTGAAGACCGCACCATTATCATGTCCGAGGGCTCCTGTCACGATTTTACTCCGGTAGATTCCAAATACGGGGATACCTTAAAGGCCTCCTGCGATTATTTTGCCGACTGGCTCGCAAAGCCCGGAAGATTTCTGAAATAAGAATCGTGTTTTTCGCCGCCTAAAGCCGGTGTTTCAAAAAGGGTTGAAAGCGTAAAGTTTGCTTTCAACCCTTTTTGCTGATTTTCTCTTTTATCGGTTCCCACCCTTTTCCCCGGCCGGAAATACAGTCAGCTTTCCTTCCCGGTCCAGGGTGGCCAAAAACACCTCTTCCGGGCCTTTGAGCTTTTCCTTTTTCAGCTGTTCCAAAAGCCATTTCTTGTCTTTCCCGAAAAGCCTCAATTCCTCTTCCATCACCTGAGAATCCACAATGACGTTGGCAAGGATCCCCTCGCCCTTCACCGGCAGCCTCATGTCTTCGGGAGTGGCCGGGCGGGAGCCTGCCTTTGGCAGAAAGCTCACCGTTCCGTTTTGCTCGAATATGGCACAGTCGATCTCGCTCAAATCAAAATATCCCGCCAGACGCGCCATTGCCAGCAGCTCGTTGAGATCCAGCTTCGACTTTTTCATCTGCTCTCGGCTGAGCTTTCCGTCTCGCATGAGAATAATGGGCTTCCCGGCAAAAAAGGCTCTGGCCTTATTGCTTTTGGAGGTCAAAAAGGAAATTGCCGCTGTCACAACTCCATAGAGGATCATGGCGGCAGCCGGTTTCAGCGGCTCTTCCAGCTCGGTGGCCAGCTCCGCTGCGATGGAACCGATGGTGATGCCCGTAATATAATCAAACAGATTCATCTGGGAGATCTGTTTATTTCCCATCAACTTGGTAAGAATGAAAAGGATCACAAGGGAAACCCCGGACACGAGAAGGATCTTGAGCACTGTCATAAGAAAACACCTCGCTTTTTCTTTAGCGTTCCCCCTTTTCATTCCGGCTGGACTGTCAATTTTTTCAAAAGGCCTTTGCGCCGGGGACACTATGATGAAAAACCGCCCTTTAAGAAACTCTTAAGCTCTGCCTCTTGCGAATCGCTTTTTCCCATGCTAGACTAAGGAAAGGAATGCCGGCCGGTACAAGTAAACTGACAGCCATTGCGGTCTCATCAAGCCACGATCCGCTTTCCTGCCGGACCAAAAAGGAGAAGCTGCTATGAAAAAAGAGAACAACGGTACAAAAACGACCTCCGGAAAAAAGTGGAAACGCCATCTGCTGTGCGTCTTCCTGACGCTCATTGCCTTTGCCGCGTATGACTACTTCATGCTTCCGGCCTACCATATTCAGTCCGGAGACACCTGGTTCCTGCTGTGCGCCGTGCCCGGGTTTTTCGGCCTGTTAGAGCTTGTCTTCCACTCCGGCCTGCATCTGGAAGTGGGACACCACGCCCTGCGCCAGGGAGCGGGAAACACGGTAAACATCGCCTTTTCGGAAGAAAGGCCCAAAGAAAAGCTTGGAAAATACTGTATCGGGGCCGCTGTCCTGATCGCCGCTGTGGGGCTTGTGCTCTCCTTTTTTTCCTCTGAGCTTTTCCACGCAAAGCGCTATGCCCAGATCGCGGGGGATATCGAGCCCAGAGACTTTATCGCCGATGTGCCTCCCTCAGAGACCATTTCCGATATTGCCCTGATGGACACCGGCAGCGCCCGCATCATCGGCGCCAGAGCCTTGGGCTCTTTAAATGAGCTGGTCAGTCAGTTTGAGATCAACGAGGAGCTGTACACCCAGATCAATCTGGGCGGGAAGCCCATGAAGGTAACGCCTTTGGAATACGCCGATTTCTTCCGGTGGTGGGCCAATAAAAAGGATGGCATCCCCGGCTATATCGCAGTGGATCCGGTGGAAAACACCAGCCGCTTCGTACGGCTCAGCGAGCCCATGCAGTACGGCGAATCCGCCTATTTTGACAAGGATCTGCGCCGCCACCTGAGATTTCGCTATCGGACGGCCATGTTCGGAAACAGCTATTTCGAGGTGGACGAAAACGGAACGCCCTACTATATCACCTCCGTGCTGAAAAAAGAGGTCTTCCTTTTCGGGGGGACGACGGTAAAGGGCGCCGTGATTTTAAACGCCATTACAGGAGAGACCCAATATTATGACCTCAGCGAGATCCCCAGCTGGGTGGACATCGTGTATGACGGCGAAATGCTCACTCAGATCTATGACTGGTACGGCGAGCTGTCCGGCGGATATTTCAACAGCATTTTTGCGAAAAAGGACTGCAAGCATGTGACCAGCGACTTCGGCTATAAGATGTTTGAGGACGATGTGTGGGTGTTTACCGGCGTCACCAGCGTGGCGTCTGATGAATCCAATATCGGCTTTGTCCTGATGAATTCCCGCACCGGCGAGATCCGCTATTACGCCATCCCCGGAGCGGAAGAATACTCCGTCATGCGCTCTGCCGAGGGCGAGGTACAAAACCTGGGCTATACCGCCTCCTTCCCCTCCGTCATCAATGTGGAGGGACAGCCCACCTATATCATGGTGCTCAAGGATAAGGGAAGCCTCGTCAAGCAGTATGCGCTCATCCATGTAGAACGGTATAATATCGTGGTCACCGCCACCACTCAGCGGGAGGTCATGGCAAAATATAAGGCGGCCCTGGCCGAGGCCGGAATGCTCTCCAAGGAAACGGTTTCAGGGGAAGATGCCGATTGGAAAACGGTGACAGTTGACGAGATCCGGTATCTGGTAAAAGACGGGAACTCCTACGCCTATCTGATCTCGGCAGGCTCTGCCTACAAGGTGGACTGCGCGGAATTTGAAAAGGTGGTGCTCTTAAAGCCGGGAAGCCGTGTCAAGATCCTCTTTGGCGCAGAGGAAGACGGGATCCGCCCGGTAGAGGCTCTGGAATTCTGATCCTGCGATATCGCTTTCTCGGAAAACCCGGAAGGACGCGGCATATGCCGCGTCCTTCTTTGTATCAATGCCTCATTTTTGAAAGCGTCATTTTTTGACTTTCCACTACATATGGTGCCCCGTTCACACTTTATTTACAATAAAGTGAATTTATATCACATTTTTCGACAAAAAAATTTGCCCTGCACTGCTATGATTTTCTCGTTGAGAGCGATCCGCTCCTTCTGAAGGAAGAATTCGCCTCGTTCAGGATGCGCTGGCCATTTCCAAAGTGAGCTTATCGGCGATCATGGCAATGAATTCACTGTTGGTAGGCTTTCCGCGAGAGCTGTGAATGGTGTAGCCAAAGTAAGAGTTCAGCACATCTACATTTCCTCTGTCCCAAGCCACCTCGATGGCATGGCGGATCGCTCTTTCCACTCTGGAGCTGGTGGTATTATACTGCTTGGCCACACTGGGATACAGCTGCTTTGTCACAGCGTTGATGATCTCAGGCTCTTCAATGGCCATCATAATGGAATCTCTCAGATAGTGATACCCCTTGATATGAGCGGGTACGCCGATCTGATGAAGGATCTCGGTGACCTGCACCCGAAGGGAGGGACTTAACGGCTCATTCTCAAAATGCTTGCCTCTCGCGGAGTAGAGAGAGAAGGCCCGGTCGACCATTTCCTTTTTGTCATAGGGAGAGACGGCAAAATAGGAGGCTCCATGGTTCAAAAGCTCTCGTTCCAGGTTGGGCATGGGGCAGGAGGCTGTCACTATGTAGATCGGCTTGTTCAGCGACAGATCTTCTGACACCGCGTGCATCACCCCCATAGCGTCGCAATCGGGCATAAACATATCCATGATAACGACCTGGGGCTTCTCCTCTCTGATACGTTTGATCAGTTCTTTTCCATCCCGTTTGACAAAAACGGCAGTTCCTCCCTTTTCTGTCAGCCTTTGCAGGGATTCACGGTCCCACTCGGCGTCTTGCGCGCTGATAAGCAGCTTTAACTGTCTTTCCATGACGAACCTCCTGATATTTTTTCGATGTGAACCAATTTTACCATATCGTTTTTGGCATAGCAATAGGTTTCCGGGAAAAAACGAAAAAATTATCCTGCCGAAAAACGGCGAAAAGCCGCGGAAAACCTGGATTTTCAGCCTTTCGATCTCCTTCGACATACCAAATGCGACACGGTTTTTTCGGTGATTTTCAGGAAAACCACAACATATGGAAAAAACTAAAATTATCCTTGCCTATTTGGGCTTTCCCCCCGGCTCCTTCCCAAAGCACCTCACTTAAAAAATAGGAAGGGCATTTCCAAAAGAAATGCCCTTCCCTCTCCCTGCCTTTTACGCCGCAAGATCCAAAGAGCTTTCCCCCGCGTTGATGGCGGAGATCTGCCGGCACTGCTCCAGCATCGTCTGCGCAAAGATCCCATAGCCCATGGTGGGGTCCTCTGTAAACACATGAGTGACCGCTCCCGCAAGCCTTCCGCCCTGCAAAATGGGCGCGCCGCTCATTCCCTGCACAATGCCGCCGGTAAGCTCCAGCAAACGCGGGTCGGTGACCTTCAAAACCAGGTTCCTGGTGTTTTCCGATACGGGCCCTATTTTCTGGATCTCGGCGTCATAGAGCTGCGGCCCCGTTTCATCCAGGCTGACAAGAAGCTTTACCGGCCCCTTTTCCACTTCCTTTTTTGGGATCACTCCCACAGCGCGGCCCTCCGGCTTTTCCTTCAGGGCTCCGTACACTCCGGTTTCATTGTTGGCAAACAGCGTTCCCATAGATTCGTCAGAGGAAAAATATCCTTTGAGCTGTCCGGGAGAATGTGCCTCGCCCTTCTTGATCCCGCAAAGGGTGATCTCGGCAGGCTCCCCGCTTTTCAAAGCCATGATCCCGCTGGTATCCATATCGCAGATACCGTGTCCAAGCCCGGCAAACAGATCGCTTGCGGGATCATAGAAGGTGATGGTGCCGATCCCGGCGGCGCTGTCTCTCACCCACATTCCGGTTCTGAGAGCCCCCTCGGAAAACTCCGGGGTGATGGCCGCCTCAAAAACCCGGTCGCCCCTTCGCACTTTAAATGCGATCTCTTTTCCTTCGCTTTTTCCAATGACCTTGATCAGCGCCCGGTTATTCTTTAAAGAAACCCCATTCGCTTCCAGAAGATAATCTCCCGGCTTGATCCCCGCCTTTTGTGCCGGACAGCAAAGCCCGTCTTGGGTATAAACATCGGAAAGCGAGGCAACAATAACCCCGTCTGTGAAAAGCTTGATGCCGAATGCGGCGCCCACGGGAATTACCCCGTTAGGCTGAGAGCCGGCAGCATCCGTTTTCAAAGCGGGGCTGGTTTTTCCGGAGCCATGAAACGCAGAGGCAGGCAGTGCAAAGGAAAATCCGCCGGTTAGGCCCTCTGTTCCCAGAATCCCGGAAACGGCAAGCATCGTCACAGAGGTGACACCGATACAAAGAGAGAACGTCCTGATGGCCCTAAAAATTGATTTTTTTCTCAATCGAAACCGTTTCATCGATTCATTCCTCTCCGGGCGAAGATTCAAAAAACAGCAGCGCTGCTTTTGCGCCCTTCTTTACTTTGCCACCTCTTTCCCGTTTTATTTTAACAATTCTCCCCATAGCAAGTCACTGTATCCAAAGCCGCCTTCCCTGCAAAAAGGAAGCGCCGTGATCTTAGATCACGGCGCTTCCTTTTTCTGGAACTCTTTTCAAAATTTTTAAGGGGGCTTGATGAAAACAGATTTACTCCTTCTCGCCCTGTGCCCCTGCTTTGACGAGATGCTCCTCTTCCACTGCCCGGTCCTTATAAGCTTTGATATACTCAGACCATTTTGTCTGAAAATTCTCATCTGCCTGCTCATAGTGATTCTCTTCCCGGAACTTCTCTTCCAGCTGTTCCAAGAACAAATTGGCATAGTACTCCTGGCGAAAGCTGGGGCTGGTTTCCGCCCACTGCCAGTATTCCTCTGTGGTCATTCCGGCGCCCTGCACAAAAGCCACAAAATCCTCATAGTTGGAAGCGTCCTCAATTCCGCTTCTGTATTTTTTGAGCCACGCTTCAAAGGCCGCATCGTCATTTGGGATCCCGGCCTCCAAGCCGCGATAGCAATAGATCTCTCTGACGGCGATATTTCTCAGCGCCTCGTCAAACACGTCCTCTTCTCCTCTTAAAAGCTGGGCGCGCTTGACGTACCGGTCCAGATCCTCCTGGGTGATTTCGATATGCTTGCCCCGGTAGGCGATATGATCTCCGGTATCTGCCGTCATGGCGCCTTCCTGGGTCTCGATCCTCCCCAGCTGCTGATACAGCTTTTTTTGATTATCTCCCAGGCTATAAGCGCCCACGATCGCTCCGGCTGCCGCTGCTATCACTAAGGCTAAACCAATCAACAGGATCTTTCGATTTCTTTTTTTCGCGTTCTCTTTCACAAGCCATGCCTCCAAACAGCTGGATCCATCAGAATACTTTAGATAGCTGAACCGTATTGAAGAATTCCTTTTTCTCTATTCTATAAGTCTCGTCTGCTTACTTGTCAAGCACTTTTTTTAAGAATAACGAATTGAAATGGCCCTTTGTGAAGATCCCGATTCCTTTCGGGCTGAACCTCTATGCCTCAGTTATCCCGCTGCTATTGGAAGCGCTCCCGCAGCGCGGCGCAATTCCCGGAAAATAAGCCATAGAGCGAGATCTGTCTCCTAACATAGAATAGAAGGGCACGCAATGCTTTGTGTTCAACCAGATCGGCCAGGAAAGGAGGTGTAAGGCTTGAAAAGCAGAATTCTAGGCTTTTGGCGGAGGGTCTGCTTTGCAGACAAGTTCCTGCTTCTCACACTTCTGCTGCTGTTGCTGGAGGGTGCCTACACCCTTTTTTTCAGCGCGCCGGCGGGAAAGGAGGCAAACACCATCGATGTGATGGTGCGCACCTCTTCCGCCGCCATTTTCGGGTATTTTGTCAGCGCAAATTTCGACAAAGGGAAAAAAGAGCAGAATTTTACAGCCTTGGCTCCCAAAGAGCTTTCGCCCTTGCCTCCCTCTTCCACAGGGGGAAAAGGTCAGCTGGGCTTTTCTGCTGAGAGCTCTTCCAAAAAACCGGAAAAAGGCTTTGCCTGCGTCAGTACGAAAAAAACGGGATGCAGCCGCAGGGCCTGCAAGCAGGAGGTCATCGTGGCGGTCATCGGCGCGGCCGCCCTGGGAATCCTCCTGGTTTTCCGCAACTTCGGCATAGAGCACGACAGCGCGGCAGGTACGGTGGCCCAGCTTCGGGATTTTGTATCCGGCTGTGTGGGGTTCCTCATCAGCAGCATTTCCGGAGGAGAACAGGAGGAGGCTTGAAGCAATCCATTAAAAACACCCCTGCAAAGAAGCCACAGGGGTGGAATTTTTGGTCTGCCGCATCTATCGGGCGTTGGCCGCGAAACGGCTTTTGCCGTCTCTTGCCCGATAGAAGGACAGTATGTTGAATTTGATTGAGTCTCAGGTCGTCAAATTGATTTTGGACCTCGCCTCCTTTCGATGGTCTTAGTCTAAAGGATAAATATGAAGGCAATTGAAGCATGATTTGAAATTTCTGTAAGACCTCTGTGAACCTTTTTTGAATAGATCCTGATGGGTATCTTTTCTTCTTTTTAAAACATGGTCTCCACACTTTTTCTGAAAATTGGGAAAAGCGCCGAAAAAACCGTCAATCCAATATTTTACTGTGTTAAAGCAGTGATTTTTGTTGAACGGCCGCCCGCTTTGTGCTATGATAAAGAGCAGAGATCGCCGAAGAAATTGTCTTCGCGGTCTCTGGTTCATAGAGAACAGGGATCAAAGAAAGGAAGCGTTATGGGAAACCGGGGAAAGCTTACCGTCATCTGCGGCCATTACGGCTGCGGGAAAACAAATCTTACCCTGAACCTGGCCCTTTGTGAAGCGAAAAAGGGGCGGCAGGTAACGGTGGTAGATCTGGACATTGTAAATCCCTATTTCCGCTCTTCCGAATATCGGGAGCTGTTGAGGCAACACCATGTCAGGCTCATCGCTCCGGTCTTCGCGGGAACCACGCTGGACACCCCCACTCTTCCGCCGGAGATCTATTCTGTTTTTGAATCAGAAGGGCCGGTTTTTCTGGACGCCGGAGGAGACGACGCCGGGGCAACCGCCCTGGGCGGGCTTTCTGAACGGTTTTCCGGGAGAGAGTACGAAATGCTCTATGTGATCAACCGCTACCGGATCCTCTCCCAGACGCCTGAGGAAAACGCCGCCTTGCTTCGGGAAATCGAAGCCGCCTCACGGCTTCGCGCCACCGGGATCGTAAACAACTCCCATTTGGGAGTGGAAACCACCCTGTCCACAGTGCTTTCCTCTCTTCCTTTTGCGAGGGAGACCGCGCGTCTTTGCGCTTTGCCTCTATGCTATTCCACCGTTGCGAAATTCGCTTTGGAAAAGGGAATTTCGCTTCCCGAGGGTCTGCTCCCCGTTGAGCGCTATGTGAAGTTTTCCTGGGAAGATTAGCTTTTTACAGCGATCACAGCTTATTTATCACGACCGTTATTCCGGTTACTCCAAGGAGGGAAATTTATGGCAAGGATCATTGTTGATGAAAAGGTGTGCAAGGGCTGTTCCATGTGTGTATACGCCTGTCCCCTGCACATCATCGAGCTTGCAAAGGACAAGCTCAACAGCAAGGGTTACCATCCGGCCCGGCTCATCGCCCCCGACAAATGCGTGGGGTGCGCGGCCTGCGCCACCATGTGCCCCGATACGGCCATCACAGTTGAAAAGTGAAAGGAAGGAACATACCATGAAAGTTTTGATGAAGGGAAATGAGGCGCTGGCACAGGCGGCCATCTGTGCGGGCTGCCGCCATTTCTTCGGATATCCCATCACTCCTCAGACAGAGCTTGCCGCCTATATGTCCAAGCAGATGCCCAAGATCGGCGGCACTTACTTACAGGCGGAATCTGAAATTGCCGCCATCAATATGGTGCTGGGCGCCTCAGCCGCCGGGATCCGCGCCATGACCTCTTCCTCCTCTCCCGGCATCAGCTTAAAGGGAGAAGGGATCTCCTATATGGCAGGCTCCGACCTGCCGGCGGTCATCATCAACGTCCAGCGCGGCGGCCCGGGATTGGGCGGTATCCAGCCCTCTCAGGCCGACTATTGGCAGGCCACCAAGGCTCTGGGCCACGGTGATTTCCAGATCCTGGTGTTTGCTCCTTCCACCGTGCAGGAAATGGTAGACCTGGTGTCCAAGGCTTTCGACAAGGCGGACGAGTACCGGATGCCCGCCATGATCCTGGCGGACGGTATGCTGGGCCAGATGATGGAGCCTGTCTCTCTGCCGGAAGAGGGAGAGAAGAAGCTTCCGGAAAAGCCCTGGGCCGCCTCGGGCCATCAGGGAAAACGGACCCACAATATTATCAACTCCCTTTATCTCACCCCCGACAAGCTGGAGGCTCTTGTCAGAGAGCGCTATGCCCGCTATGAGACCGTCAAGGAAAAAGAACAGCTTTGCGAGGAGTACTTAACGGACGATGCAGACCTCATTTTAGTGGCCTACGGCGCCTCCTCCCGTGTGGTGAGAAGCGCGGTCAACAAGGCCCGGGAAAAGGGGCTGAAGGCGGGCCTCATTCGGCCCATCACCCTGTGGCCCTTCCCGGTGAACGCCCTGCAGAAGGCAGCTTCGCACGCCAAGGCAATGCTGGCGGTGGAAATGAGCATGGGACAGATGGTGGACGATGTAAGGCTTGCCATCAACTGCAAGCTTCCGGTCCATTTTTACGGGCGCACCGGCGGCATGATCCCCACGCCCGCCCAAGTGCTGGAGCAGATAGAAAAGCTGATCTAGGAACGATCGCTTGGGGAAGGCCCTTTTGGGGGTGTATCTCTTCCCTCTGCCCCGCAACATGAAGAAGAGAAGAAAGGAAGTTTTGATATGGCAATCGTATTTCAAAAGCCCAAGGTCTTGACCGACGCGCCCATGCATTACTGCCCCGGATGCACCCACGGCATTGTTCACCGCCTGGTCGCCCAGGCTATTGAGGAGCTGGGCATAGAGGGCAAGGCGGTAGGCGTGGCCTCTGTGGGCTGCTCTGTGATGTGCTACGATTATTTTTCCTGTGATATGGTACAGGCCCCTCACGGCAGAGCCCAGGCGGTGGCCACGGGTCTGAAGCGGGCCCGCCCCGAGAATGTGATCTTCACCTATCAGGGAGACGGCGACCTGGCAGCTATCGGCACGGCGGAAACCGTCCACGCGGCTACCAGAGGGGAAAACATCACCGTGATCTTTATCAATAACGCCATCTATGGCATGACCGGCGGCCAGATGGCCCCCACCTCCCTGCCGGGCCAGATCACCCAGACCACCCCCTACGGAAGAGATGTGAACACCGCCGGTTACCCCGTAAAGGTGTGCGAAATGCTCTCCACCCTAGACGGCGTGGCTTTCGCCCAGCGGGTGACGGTAAACAATGTAAAGAATGTGAATATGGCCCGTAAGGCTATTAAAAAGGCATTCCAGAACCAGCTCGACGGCAAGGGTTATTCCATTGTGGAGGTGCTTTCCACCTGCCCCACTAACTGGGGACTTTCTCCGGTGGAGGCTCTCAAGTGGCTGGAAGAAAATATGCTGCCCTACTATCCCTTAGGTGTTTATAAGGATGTGGAGGAAGGAGTGAAGGTAAAATGAAAGACCTAAACATTGTCTTTGCCGGCTTCGGCGGGCAGGGCGTTCTGTTCGCCGGAAAGGTGACGGCTTACGCCGGGCTTCTGGCGGACAAGGAGATCTCCTGGCTTCCCTCCTACGGGCCGGAAATGCGCGGCGGCACCGCCAACTGCAGCGTGTGCATTTCGGACCGACCCATCGGCTCTCCCCTGGTGACCAATCCCAATGTGCTGGTGGCCATGAACCTTCCCTCCCTGGATAAATTCGTGGACGCCGTGGAGCCCGGCGGCGTGATCATTCTGGACAGCGCCCTCATCGATAAGAAGGTGGAACGTACAGATGTTTCCGTGTTCTATATTCCCTCTTCCGCTCTGGCCGAGAAGGAGGAGGTTCGCGGTCTTTCCAATATGATCCTATTGGGGAAGCTTTTCTCTCAGGTGTGCACCAGCGGCGACTGGGCCTTCTGTACCGACGAGATCCTGGATGCGGCCATTCAAAAGTGTATTCCTCCCCGCAAGGCGGATATGCTGGGAGTCAACCGCAAGGCCATCGCTCTGGGCGCGCAGCAGTAACGACACACATCAAAAAAAGCATCAGGAACTTCTGTGCGCGGCACAGGTTTTTGCAGAAAAAAAAGAAGCACTTGCGGGCCGTATTTTTTACGGCCCGCAAGTGTTTTTCCGGGAAGAGGGTGGAAAGTGCAGGAGGGCCCTGCTCCCTTTTTTGTCAAAAAAGGCATATCGTTATTTTGCACAGTTCCGAAAATGATTTTTCGCAAAAATCCACTTTTTGCTGAAAAGCAATTTGGGAAAAAGGCTTTTCTTTTTCTCCCTGTCCGCTATAATAGTTTAAAGCTTTGATTTCCCGTTGTACAAAGCAGGTGGGAGGAGAAACACGGTTTCTTTTTTGTCCTGTTCAAATGGGAGCATTATGAAAAAGAAAGGTGATTCAGATGTTTCAACTGAAGTGGGTATGGAAAAATCTGGAAGGGTGCCGAAAGCGATATGTCCTCGCCTTGATCTCTACGGCCGTTTTGGCGGTACTGGTGCTGGGGAATTCCCTGATCACGGCCAATATCATGGACACGGTCTTCACTCCGCTTTTATCCTCCGGCACCGTGACAGACGCAGACTTTCACCGGCTTGTCTGGCTGGTGGGGGCGCTGATCGGCTTTACGCTGTTTCGCACGACCCTCAACTATGTATCGGTTATGACCTATGAAACCTGTTCCCAGAAGTTGATTTTTCGGCTTCGCAGGCAGTTGTATCAAAACATGCAGGAGCAGGACCAGGACTTCTACAGCAGGAATCGTACCGGTGATATGATGACCCGCCTTACCGGCGACCTGGATATGGTACGCTTTATGGTGGCATGGGTCATTCGGCAGCTTATCGACTGCTGCATGCTGTTTCTTACCACCTCGATCTGCTTCCTTCTCACAGACTGGCTTTTCGCCCTTTGTCTTTTGGCCGTGACCCCTGCTATCTTTGTTTTGACGAAGATGTTTTCCAAGCGGGTCCATCCCCTCTATGTAAATCTGAGAGAACGCCTTTCTCAGCTGAATACGGCTGCACAAGAGAATATTTCCGGCAACCGTGTGGTGAAGGCCTTTGCCAGAGAGGATTATGAAATTGCCAGGTTTGATGAGAAGAATCAGGCCTATAAAACGGCAAACACCAAAGCCTCTCTCATGTGGCTGAAATTCAGTCCCTATATTGACGGGCTCTCTCAGTCTCTCGCCATTGCCGTGCTGCTGGTGGGCGGCGCTTTCCTGATCTGGGGCCACATCACCATCGGCACCTTCACGCTGTTCAACTCCCTGTGCTGGACGCTGACGAATCCCATGCGGATGCTGGGTATGCACATCAACGACCTGCAGCGGTTCTTCGCCAGCGCCTCCAAGGTGATCGAGCTGTACTACTCCAAGTCCACCATCACCTCCCGGGACGATGCGGTGAGGCTCACCTCCCGCATGAAGGGCGAGATCGAATTCCGGGATGTGTCCCTTAATCTGCACGGTTCCCAGGTTCTCAAGCATATCAATCTGCAGGTCAAGCCCGGAGAGACCGTGGCCATTATGGGCCCCACCGGCGCCGGAAAGACCTCGCTTGTAAATCTGATCCCCCGGTTTTCCGATGTGAGCGAAGGACAGCTTTTGATCGACGGGACGCCCGCCAACCGCTATCACCTTTCTGATCTTCGCTCCTCTATCGGCATTGCCACTCAGGATGTATTCCTGTTTTCCGATTCTGTGGACGGCAATATCGCTTACGGGAACACTCAGCTCAGCGAGGAAGAGGTCAAGGAGTTTGCTAAGATGGCGGATGTGGACTTTGCCGAAAAGCTGCCTGAAGGGTTTGACACCGTCATCGGCGAAAGAGGCACCGGCCTTTCCGGCGGGCAGAAGCAGCGCATCGCTTTGGCGCGAGCTCTGGCCGTAAAGCCCTCTATCCTCATTCTGGACGACACCACCTCTGCGGTGGATCTGGAAACAGAAAAGTACATTCAAGGGCAGTTAGCTCACCTTTCCTTCCCCTGTACCAAGCTGATCGTGGCCCAGCGAATTTCCACTACCAAACGGGCGGACAAGATCGTTATCATCGACAAGGGAGAGATCACGGCCTGCGGAACTCATGAGGAGCTTTCCCAACAACCCGGCTACTACAGAGAAGTCTTCCTTCTGCAAAACGGCATGGAAGAAGAGAAAGGAGAGGAATAACATGGCAAGAAATCGCTTTGATGTAGACGAAAACCTGGAAACCCCATTTAATATCAAGCATTTGCTGCGGGCGGGCGTGTATATCGGCAGACACAAGAAAAAGATGATCCTCTCGCTGATCTACTCCGCTATCTCCGCCGCCTGCGCCCTGATCGGTCCCACACTGATCCAGCGCGCCATCAATGTCTCCGTACCCAACAAGGATTGGGGCGAGCTTTTCCTGCTTGCCTCTATTATGCTCGCTTCCATCGTTCTTTCCATTCTCTTTGGCAGAGCCCGGTCCAAGTACATGATCGTGGTAGGCCAGGAGATCATCTACGATATCCGCAAAGACCTGTTTGAACACCTGCAGCGGCTTTCCTTCCAGTTTTACGATGACCGTCCTCACGGAAAGATCCTGACCCGAGTGATCAATTATGTAAACAGCGTCTCCGACGCTTTGTCCAACGGCATCATCAACTTCGTGCTGGAGATCTTTAACCTGATCCTGATCGCCATCTTTATGTTCGCCTGCGATTGGCGCCTGGCCCTTGTGGTGGTGGCGGGCATCCCGTTGTTCCTTGTGATCGTGCTGCTGATCAAGCCCGCACAGCGCCGGGCCTGGCAGGATGTCTCCAACAAGAGCTCCAACCTAAACGCCTATCTCCACGAAAGCCTGGACGGCATGAAGATCACCCAGGCCTTTACCCGGGAAGAGGAAAATGCCGGGATCTTCGACAAGCTTAACAAGAACTGCTACCGCACCTGGATGAAGGCGCAGTACACCTCCAACCTGGTTTGGTATTCGGTGGAAAACATCTCCACCTGGGTGATCGGGGCCATGTATCTGGTGGGGCTTGCCATGCTGGGGCCGGAAGTACAGATCGGCACCCTCATCGCCATTTCCTCCTACGCGAGACGCTTCTGGCAGCCTATTTTGAACCTTGCCAACCTCTACAATACCTTCATCAACGCCGTCGCCTATCTGGAACGCATTTTTGAAATGATCGACGAGCCCATTACGGTGGACGACGCGCCCAACGCCACCGAGCTGCCTCCCATTCGCGGCGATGTGTGCTTTGACGATGTGACCTTCTCCTATGACGGCACTGTGAATGTGCTGGAGCACTTCAACCTGAAGGTCAAGGCCGGTGAATCCATCGCCCTGGTAGGTCCTACCGGAGCGGGGAAAACCACGGTGGTCAATCTGCTTTCCCGCTTTTACAATATCAACGAGGGAAAGCTGCTGCTGGACGGCGTGGATATTGCCGGAGTGACGCTTCACTCCCTGCGCTCTCAGATGGGCATCATGCTGCAGGACAGCTTCATCTTTTCCGGCACCATTATGGACAATATCCGCTACGGCAAGCTGGACGCCACGGATGAAGAGGTGATTGCCGCCGCAAAAACAGTGCGGGCTCACGAATTCATCAGCGAGATGGAGGACGGCTACTACACCCAGGTAAACGAGAGAGGTTCCCGCCTTTCTCAGGGCCAAAAGCAGCTGGTGGCCTTTGCCAGAACGCTGCTTTCCGACCCGAAGATCCTGGTGCTGGACGAGGCCACCTCTTCCATCGACGCCAAAACAGAACGGCTTTTGCAGGAGGGCCTTAACGCCCTGTTGGAGGGACGCACCTCCTTTATCATCGCCCACCGCCTTTCCACCATCAAGAACAGCGACCGCATCCTCTATATCTCCAATAAGGGGATCGCCGAGATGGGCAGCCACAAGGAGCTCTTAGAAAAGCAGGGGTATTATTATCATCTGTACACAGCCCAGCTGGAAAGCTGAGACAAAACGCAAGATATGGAGCCAGGCGACCGGAAAAGATCCGGCCGCCTGGTTTTTTATTGCTGTCTTTCCCATCCCGCCAGCTCAATAGCGCCTGATCATCTAAAAGTCTGATTGGCGTTGAAGTTAGAAGTTCTGGCTTCCTGCTGCAATGAAGCAGGGGCAACCAATCTTTTAGAATAAAGTAAAAAATGAGCGGAGCGATTCATTTCATAAGATCGCTTCGCTCATTTCAATTCCCCATTGATTTTTGGGAACCCGCTCCGTTTCTATCTTATTTCATCCGGGCCTTGTTCTCTTCCAAATACTTGTTCCAATCTTTTCTTTGCTGAGAGGAAATGATCACAGAGATAATTTCCGCAACAAAGAAAACCGTAATACAGATACAGATCGTCGTGACCTTTGAATCGTTCATACCACCCGACAGCTGAAACAGCATTATCACGATGGGAATAATGTCTGCCACCCAGCAAATCAGCCGCACTATGTACTTTTGCGGATTTTCCTTCTGCCATTTTTCCGAAAATTCTTTTCTCAGCTCTTTTTGACTCATGTTCCATTCCTCCTTATATGCCAAAATGGGATATTTATATTATACCGTTTTGGGATAATAAGTCAAGGGAGTGATTGCAAATTTTCAGATTAAAACAAATTCGCCGGGAGCGAGGAATTACACAGGTCAAAATGGCCATTGACCTGGATATGAGTCAGAACACTATAAGCCGATACGAAAATGAGCAACGAGAAGCGGACTATCAAACTTTGATCCGTTTTGCAGACTATTTCCATGTTTCTGTTGATTACCTACTGGGCAGAACAGAAAACCCGCTTGTAAACCGATAGTTCGCTAATACCAAAAGAAAACGGGCACGGCCATAAAAACCGTACCCGGTTATATTGCCTCTGCGCTCAGAATGGGCATATGAGGCCTTTCTTTTGCTGTTTTCTCTATACCTTTGTACTCTTTAAAGACCCAAAAGCGCCACGGAGAACTGATAATGAACCGAAGCTTTCGGCGGCAGGAAAGTGGTGTTCTTTTTGTTTACGAAATTGTCGTCCTCCCGCTTTAGGGTCGCGCAGCCGGTCCAGGGCTCCAGGCACACATAGGGGCCGTCGTTCTTCGCGGACCAGATCCCGAAAAGCGGGAATCCCTCAAAGCTCATCTCCACGCCCTTTCCCGTCGCCTTGTTCACTACCTGCACCTTTTTGGAATTGAGATTTTCAAACACCAAGGCGTCCGTATAAAACAGGTCGTGACGCAAAGGGATTTCTTGCTCCCCATCCAGAGTAAAACCGGTATTTTCATCATCGATCAGCGCGCAGGAGGGGTCGATCAGCGGGCAGCGCTGGGTCTCCGGCTTCTCAAAGCAGATGGTGTAATCCTCAAAGGCCGCGTCCTCCCCTGCCGGGATCAAGAATCCGGGATGGCCGCCGATGGAGAAGGGCATCACCATGTCTCCGGAATTTTCCACCAGAAACTCTGTTTTGATCCCCTCTGGCGTCAGGGAATAGGTGACGGTCAGGGAAAATTCAAAGGGATAACATTGTCTCGTTTCAAAATCTGAGGAAAGCCTCAGAGAAATAGCGCTCTCCTCCTGAGAGACAAAAGAAAACTCCCGATGGCGGGCAAATCCATGCTGTCCCATTTCATACCAGTTTCCGTCGATCTGGGTTTTTCCATTCCGCAAAGCTCCCACAATGGGGAACAAAACAGGAGCCTGCCCCTTCCAGTATTTTGGTTCCCCCGTCCAAAGATATTCTGTCCCGTTTTTCCCTTTGAGGGAAACGAGCTGCGCACCCAGGCTGTCGATCCCGGCTGTAAACTGAGAATTTTCAATGGTGTAGATCATTTTTACTCCTGCCCTTCCTATTTGTTTTTAAGATGTCGCTGTTAATGTCCGCCAGGAAAACCTTCCGGCAACTAAAACTCAATATCTGCTGTCCAGTATAGCATCTTTCCCATCGCGGCACAAGAAAAAACCTGATGCTCCAAAGCTTTCTCTTTTGAGAACTTTACCTTTTTCCCTTTTTATGTTAGAATCGCCTCAAAAGACACCTAAAAAGGAGGGATGCTCCATGCGCGCTGTGATCCAGCGGGTACATCGTGCCGAAGTGGTGATCGACCACAAGGAGACCCGGAAAACCGGACGGGGGCTGGTGGTATTTCTGGGCGTCATGCAGGGAGATACACAGAAGCAGGCAGATTTTCTCAGCGAAAAGATCAGCGGGCTAAGGATCTTTCCTGATGAAAACGACAAGATGAACCTCTCTCTGGAGGATATTGAGGGAGAGGTTCTGGTGATTTCCAACTTCACTCTGGGCACCGACTGCAAAAAGGGTCGCAGGCCCTCCTTCGACCTGGCAGCCGCCCCCAAAGAGGCAGAGACCCTTTACCGGTATTTTGTCACAAAGGTAAAAGAGCGAAAATTAAACCTGGTGGAAACCGGAGAATTCGGCGCGCACATGGATGTGATCGTCGCGAACGATGGGCCGGTCACCATTCTCATTGACACGGAAAAAATCGGAAAATAAAGGAGAAACTGATGGACAAGGCTTTTTTAGAACTGAGTATGGAAAAAATCGATTTGCCCGCCCCGTGTAAGGGATTTCTTCTTCACAGCGCACAGGCCATCGCCGCGGCAGGGGCAGAAGCTGCCTTATCCGGCGCGGTGGAATTCTTTTACGAGCATGAATTCTCCATTCCTCTTACCACGCCCCTGATCGAGGAGATCGCCGGGTGTTCCGCCCTTTCCCCCTATACGGTCTGGCTCCTGTTTTTCCTGGAAGCCGCCCAGACCGCCAGAAAAGATTATCTGGCCCAGGGAATTTCCGAGGAGATCTTCTGGGAAACCTTTTCAGATCTTCGCTTCAAGGCTTTGGAATGTCAGGAGATCCATCAGGTATGGGGAACCTTTGTGGCCTTTTGGTATCCGATCTTTTATTCCTGTGACATTGTAAAACTGGGCCGCCTGGAATTTGAAAATACCCGTTTCCCCCTGGACATGCCCTTTGAGGCGGGAGGCGTCTGTGTCAAAAAGGGCGACCCTGTGAAAAGCATCCATATTCCCTCCAGCGGGGAGCCCTTCCACCGGGAAGCACGGCTTATTTCCTACCGGAAAGCCTACGACTTTTTCCGGGAGGAGCTGCAGGGCGGCCCCTTGGTGTGTATCTGCCACTCCTGGCTCTTATATCCGGGCTACCGGCCCCTGCTGCCGAAAAACTCCAATATTCTCAGCTTTCAAAAGGATTTCTCCATCGTCCGGGAAACCAAAGAAGAGAAATTCGACGATGGCTGGAGAGTTTTTGGAGCCGACTGTGAAAAGCCCTTCGCTGAACTGCCGGAAAACACCTCCCTGCAAAAAGCCTTTAAGAGGCATTTTCTTTCCGGCGGCAGCGCGGGAGAAGGGATCGGCGTGTTGATTTTTGACGGGGAAAAATTGATCACTGCCTAAACGCAACCGGAGGTTGCCGGATTGCAAAGCCCATATGGTAGATTTCTCGATCCTTTGAGGATAAAATAGACTGGCAAAGGAGGGGATGTTCATGAAGCTGGGAGAAAAGATCGCTCTGCTGCGAAAGAAAGCGGGGCTTTCCCAGGAAGAGCTGGCCGCCCGGCTGGAGATCTCCCGCCAGGCCGTTTCCCGGTGGGAAACGGGAAGCGCCCAACCGGATTTGGAAAAGGTGGTGGAACTTGCCCGTCTCTTCTCTGTCACAACAGATCACCTTCTGCTGGAAGATGCCATCCTTCAGGAGGAGCCTCAAAAAGAAAGCGACTCTCTTCCCGCTGCGGGACTTGACCCGGCAGTGGAACGGAAACGGAAATTTCGCATTGCTTTTGGTGCCGCCTGTGTTTTCCTGGGGCTGATCACTGCTGTGGCCGCCTTGTTTCTTGCCCAGTCCTATGCCCAAACCCTGACAGAATGGTGGACCGATCTGGGCCGTTTCGGCACGGCGCTGCAAAGCTTTCGCGGCGTTATGCTGGGGTTTGGTTGTCTTCTGTTTCTCTCGGGCTGCTGTATCCTGCTTCGGGAATATTTCAGAAAGGACTAGCACTGTAAAGGGGTTCTACTTGCATACAGAAAGGAGATCACATATGAAAAAGAAGCTCATCGCCGTTTGCATCGGTATCCTGATCGGCACTTTGGGGATCCTCTGTTCCGTCTTTTTTTCCGATCCGAAAAAGCTGCCCTTTGTGGATCTTTCCTTCTATATCGGCCTGGGGCTTTTGATCTTCGGTCTGTTCTCTTCTCAAAAAGGCGACCCGGTCCTCAATCCGCCCGGCGGGAAGGGCTCTGTCGCGCAGATCCATTTCCTGGCTAGCGTGGCCTCAGAGGACAGCAAGCGCCATAGCCCGTCAGACGCTCTTCAAAACCGGGTCTTAGAGCTGCGCCCCACCACCATTTCCCTATTGCTGGCCGCTTTGATGGTGTTTCTCGCTTTGGGGATCTCTTATCTGATTCCCTGAAAAATTCTCCCTGCTTCATGCTATCAATAAGCCCGCCGCGGAAAGCTTCTGCGGCGGGCTTATTTTATTTCAGTTCTCTTTTTCGTTTGCCCCGTTTATAAAAAATAATACTCAGATAGACGGCAAAGAAGCACAGGATAATGGCGATCAAAACGAAGGACTCTCCCGGCCCGCCCATCTTCACCTCCGCCCACAGAGAATCCACCAGCTTACTGGTAGACTCCGGGAGATTCACAAAGGCCTCCGTGCGGCTCAAAACCTCCTCTGTAGGGTAGTGCAGCGGGCTTTGGGCCACCTCCGGAGAAAGATAGGCTTTCGCGGCGGTTTCCGGAGTGGAATACCCCACATAGTCCATATTGGCTCCTGCTATTTCCGGGTCGCAGAGGAAGTTGATATACTCCTCCGCTTCCCGCTGATGGCTGGAGGTGACGGGAATACAGGCGGCGTCCACAAAATAGTTTGTCCCTTCTTTCGGGATGGCGAAGCGGATGTTTTCATGATTATCCACCAGAATGGCGGCGTCTCCGGAATAGTAAGGAGCGATCCAGGCCTCTCCGCTTTCCATCTTATCGAAAATCTGATCCATGACATACGCCTGCACAAAGGGCCGTTGCTGCTTCAAAAGGGAAGCGGCCTCTCTCCATTGGGATTCATCAGTCGTATTCAAGGAGTATCCCAGCTGGAACTGGGCAATGGCAAAGGCGTCTCGGGGATTGTCGAACATCAAAATCTTCCCGGCGTAATCCTCATTCCAGAGGTCAGCCCAGCTGTCCACGCTTTCAATATAGTCCGTATTGTAGAAAACTCCTACGATGCCCCAGGTATAGGGCACAGAATAGAGATTCCCCGGGTCGTAATTGGGATTGCGGAAAGGCTCGTCGATATATTGGAAATTGGGGATATTGTCAAAATTCAGCTTTGCGAGCATCCCTTCCTCGATCAGCTTGGATACCATATACTCAGAGGGGACGATCACATCGTAGTCCGCCCCGCCTCCGGCAAGCTTGGAGTAGAGAGACTCGTTGCTGTCGAAGGTGGTATAGTTCACCTTGATGCCGGTGCGCCTGGTGAATTCCGCATTGACATCCAGGGAGCCCTCCGTTCCGTTGGCAATATACTCTCCCCAGTTATAGACATTGATGGTCACGCCCCGGTCCGGCGCGGCGGTCTCCTTTCCGGCGGCTGAAAACCCGCAGAGGAGAAAGAGAAGCAGGGCAAGGCCCAAAACACAGCATTTTTTCACGCGGCGTCCTCCTCTCTGTCCCAGGAGGGCTTTTCCTTTTTCTGACGGACATTTACAATGATGAGCAGCACCATCACCGCCCCGAACAGGACGGTAGACAGGGCGTTGATCTCCGGGCTGACCCGCTTTCTTGTCATGGAGTAGATATAGATCGGCAGCGTCTGCGTAGTGCCGCTGGTGAAATAGCTGATGACAAAATCGTCAATGGAAAGCGTAAAGGCCATGATCATCCCAGTTACAACGCCGGGGATGATCTCCGGCAGCACCACCTTGAAAAAAGCCTTCACCGGCGGGCAGCCCAGATCCTGCGCCGCCTCATAGAGATTGGGGTTCATCTGCCTGAGCTTCGGCAGCACAGACAGGATCACATAGGGAAGGCAAAATGTGATATGCGCGGCGATCAGAGAGCCCATTCCCAAGGAACGGCCGCCTAAAAGCCTGACCGCGAACACAAAGAGCAGCATCAGGGAAACGCCGGTAACGATTTCCGGGTTCACCATAGGGAAATTGGTGATGTTCATCATGATGCGCCGCGGGATCCGCTTCATAGAACGGATCCCGATGGCCGCCATGGTCCCCAGAACCGTAGCGCCCACGGCGGCGATCACCGCGATCAAAAGCGTGTTGCACAGCGCTTCCAGGATCAGCCGGTCCTCAAACAGCTTCTGATACCAGCGCAGGGAAAAGCCGCCCCATACGCTGCGGCTCCCGGTTTCGGTATCGTTGAAGGAGAAGACGATCAGCACCAAAATCGGCGCGTATAAAAACAGGAAAATCAGAAATGTGTAAAGCCTCGCTCCCGCCTTTTTCACAGCATCACACCTCCCCCTGCACTTTCCCCATCATCAAACTGGTTCATGATCCCCATGCAGATCAGAATGATGACCATCAGCACCAGAGAGATGGCGGAGCCCAGATTGGGGTTATAGGCGCTTCCCAAAAACTGCATATCGATCAGGTCTCCGATCAGCAGGTTTCCGCCTCCCCCCAGCATTTTGGAAATGATAAAGGTGCTTACAGCCGGTACAAACACCATGGTGACGCCGGAGATCACCCCGGGCATACTCATGGGCAGCACGACCCGAAGGAAAACCTTCCGATCGTTCGCCCCCAGGTCCTGAGCCGCTTCGATCACGCTGGGGTCGATCTTCGTCAGCACGGAGTAAAGGGGCAGGATCATATAGGGGATATAGTTATACACCATGCCCAGCACTACGGCCCCCGCCGTGTTGATCATATGGGCTTTGGGCAGCCCCAGGGCACAAAGGGCGCTGTTGATCAGCCCGTTATCCTCCAGAAGCGACATCCAGGCATAGGTGCGCAGCAGGAAATTCATCCACATGGGCAGCATGGTGAGCATCACCATCACACTCTGCCGTTTCGGGCTCATTTTGGCAATGATATAGGCCAAAGGGTACCCTAGCACCAGAGAGAACACGGTGGCTAAAGCCCCCAGCCAGATGGAGCGGAGAAACACATTGGAATACTGGCCTACGCTCAACAGGTTCTCCATCGTAAAATGGCCCGCCTTATCGGTAAAGGCGAAATAGCCCACCAAAAGCATGGGAAGCACGATGAAAACAGTCATCCAGACAGTATAGGGCGCAGAGAGCGCCTTGGAGTTAGATTTCATTCTCTTCCTCCCTCTGCTCTTCCAACGCTTCCGAGGAGGCGTTGATGTCCTCCTCCATTTCATCTGAGAAGGTGCTGTAATCGCCGAACATACCGGAGTATTCCGACTTTGCCATCACATGAATATCATCCGGGCCCAAAGACAAGCCGATGCGGTCTCCCGGCTCGCGGCAGTCTGTAGACTGGATCATCCACTTAAAGCCGTTCACATCCACGATGATCTCATAGTGAACGCCCTTAAAGGTGACGCTGGTGACCTCTCCGGTGATATGAGTGGAGTCAGGCTCCGTCACATCGATATCCTCCGGCCGGATCACCACATCCACCGGGGCATTTGCCCCAAAGCCGGAATCGAGACACCGGAATTTCCTTCCGGCAAATTTCACCCAGTAATCCTCCAGCATCACGCCGTCCAGAATATTGGATTCCCCGATAAAATCCGCCACAAAGGCGTTTTGAGGCTCATTGTAGATATCGGTAGGCGTTCCGATCTGCTGGATGGCTCCCTTATCCATCACCACTACCGTATCGGACATGGAAAGAGCCTCTTCCTGATCGTGTGTGACAAAAAGAAAGGTGATCCCCGTCTGCTGCTGGATCTTTTTCAGCTCCACCTGCATGTCCTTGCGCAGCTTTAAATCAAGAGCACCCAGGGGTTCATCCAACAGCAGCACCTTAGGCTCATTGGCCAATGCCCTGGCGATGGCCACCCGCTGCTGCTGGCCTCCGGAAAGCTGCCCCACTCCCCTGTGGGAAAAACCGGTCAGGTTTACCATCGCAAGCATCTCATGCACCGTCTTTTTGACCTCTTTTTCGCTTTTTCCCTTCAATCGCATTCCGAAAGCAATATTGTCGTACACGTTCAAATGGGGAAACAGGGCGTACTTCTGGAAAATCGTATTCACTTCCCGCTTATAGGGAGGAAGTGATGTGATTTTCACCCCATTAAAAAAGACCTCGCCGGCGTCCGGCGTGACAAACCCTCCGATCGTGCGCAGCACCGTGGTCTTTCCGCATCCGGAAGGGCCCAGCAGCGTCACGAATTCCCCATCCTGGATCTCCAGGTTAAAGCTTCCGAGGACTTGCTCGCCATCAAACGAAACAGCAATGTCTTTCAGTGAAATGATCGGATCTCCCATGAATATGCATCTCCTTTGCGGCGGCACGAGCGTGCCAAAATCAGTTCTGCGTGTCTTCATTATCCCTAGCGAAAACAATGCTTTCGCTGCACACAATAACCCGGCCCCGCTTATCAGGATTGCCTCCCGCAAAGGATCGAAACGAGATTTCTCTTATACAGAAAAAGTGCGCCCTTTCGCGGGCGCACCCGACCGATAAGATTAAACCGCGGCAAAGAAGCAGGACCGCTTTTATGAGAGCCGGAATGCTATACCCTCCCTGGTGGCCGGCCCTCTTTTTCAGATGCAAACGCAATGAGATAAATATAAAGAAAAAAGAAGGTTTTGTCAATTCTTTTTTGAAATTTTCTAAGAAGAAGGGCGATTTCAGCCGGTTCTGGCCGAAATCGCCCTCATAAAAGCTCTTTGCTTTTAAAACTTCATTTTGTCAGGAAACGCTGGAGCATAGTGGCCGCCTCGCCGCGGGTCGCATTTCCCTTTGGGACCAGGTTGGGGCCGTTTTTCCCGCTGATGATCCCTTCGCCCACCGCCCATGACATAGCCTCCTGGGCGAAATTGCTCACCTTATTGGAATCCACAAAGCGGCTGAGATCTCCTCGGGAAGAGGTGTCCAGACCCTTATACTGAGCATAGCGGTAAAGCATGGTGGCAAATTGCTCTCTGGTGATCATTTTAGCGGGAGAGAACTTTCCTTTCCCGGTCCCCTCTACGATCCCGCCGGAGGAAGCCCAGGCTACCGCGCCCACATAATAGGCCTTCTGCGGCACATCGATAAAGGAATGAGAGCCTGTGGCGGGGCTGCCTTCGATCCGGTAAAGCACCTCCACGAACATCGCCCGGTTCACCGTGCCGTTGGGGGTAAAGCGCGTCTCGCTGGTGCCCTTGAAATAGCCGTTTTCATAGGCCCAGAGGATCGCTTCCTTCGCCCAGTGGGATTCAATGTCCATAAAGGGCAGATCGCTGGGGCCGGGCGGATCATCACCGCCCGAGCCGCTGCCGTTCACCTCAAATGGGATCCCATTGGCCGCTGCGAAAACCTGGGCATAGGAACCGGCGTTCACAACAAAGTAAAGGCTGCTGCATCCGTAGAAAGAATCGGCCGCAATGCTGTTGACAGAATCGGGCATGGTGAGCTTTGCGAGCGCGGAGCAGCCTCGAAACGCCCAATCGGAGATCTTTTCCACACCTTCCGGAAGCACCAGTGATTTCAACGCGGTGCAGCCTCCGAAAACGGACTGCCCGATGGTTCTTACAGAGCTGGGCACCGTGACGGAACGAAGAGAAGTACAGTTGTCAAAAAGGGCCGTCTCCAGGGAGGAAAGCCCCGCGGGGAGAGCGATCGTCTCCAAAGCGGCACAGTTGCTGAAGGTGTATTCTCCAATCGTGGTCAAACCCTGAGGAAGCGTGACTGACCGCAGCTTCTCGCATTTTTCAAAGACATAGCTCCCCATTTGCAGGACCCCGGAGGGGATCTTGACAGACTCCAGGGCAATACAGGAAGCAAAGGTATAATCCCCCAGAGAATCCAGGGAAGAAGGCAGAGAGACCTCTTTCAGAGAATAGCAGTACTGAAAGGCGCGCTTTCCCAAATAGGAGAGGCCCTCTTCGACCACCACCGTGCGAAGCCGGGTGCAACCCCAAAACGCCTGATCTCCAATTCTCTCTATTGAGGAGGGGATTTTTATAGAGCGAAGGTTCTCATAGCCTTTAAACACTTCATCTGCGACTCCGGTAACACGGACCCCTTCGATCGCGGAAGGCACCTCCACGTCTCCCTCGATATTGGCGGAATCCACCAGGACGCCGGTATAGCGGTTCAAAGCCAGATATCCCTTCTCCCCCACCTGATAGATCAAGGTGTCAACAGCAAAAGCCTGTATGGGAAGCATGACCGCCAAAAGGACCAGCGATAAACACAGCGCAGCCATCCGTTTTATCTTCATAGAATCATTTTCCTCTCACAAAACATGGAATATGCTCTTTAATCATACCGTAAATACCTGCAAAATTCAAGACAATATCGGGAAATTTGTCGCTTCTTCCATAGGAAATGTCTTCCTAGACTCTGAGCATAACGAAAAAGCCATCTTTCTTTCCCTAAAAAAATCAAACCGGCAAGCAGTCGCCGGTTTGATTTTCAGTAAAATATGAAAGGACGAAAACCCTTATACGCGCTTTTATCGGCTTTCCCGAAAAGCCATATCACATCTGGGAGCATACCGCCTGCCCGCCGACTTTTCCGGAGAAAAGCCCCTTCGTCTGGCAAAAAGGAAAACACAGCCTCCGCCGCAGGGAATGGCAAGAAGCAGAAGAAAGGCCCCAAAAGCCTCCCAGCCGCTTACGGCCTGCTCTTCCGGCAGGGAAACCGTCAAAGAGCGCTGAACCTTTTCCTGCGCCTGAGCCTCCATCGCCTGGGCGTAAGCCGCGGCAGACTCCTCCTTGGCCTGCGTGGCCAGACTTAAAGCCATTACCGTGATGACGGTCAAAACAAAAACAAGCAAAAAGCTTAGAAAATTCTTAGCAGTACGGCTCACTTTGAAAGCCACCTCGCTTGTGAAGCAATTACATCTTAATTACAAGTGTTACAATTTGGTTACATTTTAACATGTTCTGCCGCAGATTGCAACCCCATTTCCAAATGTTCACAATATATTCATATTTTAAAGGGAAAACCAAAGCTTTTTTATTCCGGCTGATTTAAAATAGGGCGAAAGCGTACACCTTCGCACTGTCGCAGCCCAAAGCCGGGCTTAGGCTCTTCCAGGCGAGCTGTCCCTTTAATAAAAAAGGAAACAGAGCGTTCTCAAAAAGAACGCTCTGTCAGTTTTCCGAAAGGTGAAATTACTTCAGCTCTACCTCAGCGCCGGCCTCAGTCAGCTTAGCCTTCAGGGCCTCAGCCTCGTCCTTGGAAGCGCCTTCCTTGATAGCCTTGGGAGCCTCGTCCACCAAAGCCTTGGCCTCCTTCAGGCCCAGACCGGTAGCTTCCTTCACGACCTTGATCACATTGATCTTGTTCTCACCGGCAGACTTCAGAACAACGTCGAACTCGCTCTTCTCCTCAGCAGCAGGAGCAGCGCCGCCCGCAGCAGGAGCAGCAACCGCAACAGCGGCGGGAGCAGCAGCGGATACGCCGAACTCCTCTTCCAAAGCCTTAACCAGCTCGGAAAGCTCCAGAACAGTAAGAGCCTTTACTTCTTCAATCAGATTGGTAACCTTCTCAGACATGATCATGTACCTCCAAAATTTAATTTTTTCCGATATTTGTGAGTGATCCGTAATTTTCAGAGCTTTATTTCAAAGCTCTGAGGAAAAGCAGCGGCGTTATGCAGACTGCTTCTGCGCAATTGCGTTGAGTGCGACCACCAGGCCGCGCACCGTGCCGCTGAGCACATTGGCAAAGCCCTGGATCGGGGCGTTGAGGCCTCCGAGCACCTGCGCCACCAGAACCTCCTTGGGAGGCAGCTTCGCTAAAGCGGAAATGCTCTGGGAATCCACCGCGCCGCCGTCGATAAAGCCTGCCTTTACCTGGAAGGTATCGCTGGACTCAGCATACTCAGAAAGGATCTTCGGGGCGTCCACATAGCCGGAATCGCTGTAGGCGATGGCGGTAGTACCGTTCAGATACTCCTCCAGGCCGTCAATGCCGGCCTCTTTAAACGCCAGAGAAAGCAGAGTATTCTTTACTACCTTATACTCGCATCCCGCTTCACGCAGCTGCTTTCTCAGCTTTGTGTCCTGCTCCACCGTGATGCCGCTGTAATTCACAAGCACACCCACGTTGGCCTTCTGAAAAGCTTCGGTCAGCTCAGCGACCTGCTGCTTTTTCTGTTCGAGAATTTTCTCACTGGGCAATTCATTTCACCTCCGGATGAGTAATAGGCACAAATAAAGCGCCTTTCCGGCAAAACCTGCGGAAAGGCGCGAATCAAACACCATGACAAACTGCATACTGCTTCTCTGCGCTTCTTTCCTCGGCAGGCCGGATCAACCGTTTATGCCCCACGAAGCTTCAGCTTCATGGTTTGCACCTGCTGTCTTCGGATCGACAACATGGTAGATATTATCACAGGAGAAGAAATTTGTCAATCCCTTTTCTGAAAAAGGTTTCTGAAGCTTCGGCGGAAGGTTTTCTGCTTCGATATAAAAATGTGACGATCTGCCCCCGAGTACAGTTTTTCCCCGGGCTGAATGTATCTTTCCCGGTTCCCAGAGTAATATTTTCCCGCACTGCCCATTGGACAGGCTGATAATAATATGCCTCCGGTTCCACATCGCCGAAGGCACTCTCTCCCTCCACCCAGGGAGAACCCATAGAACGATGGAGAAATGTGACAATTTGTCCTCGGTTGCATATCTTTTTAGGACTGAACTGCGTGGAGCTGGTGCCCAATGTGATTTCATTCTCCACTGCCCACAGCACAGCCTGATAATAATATTGATCCGGACTCACATCTGTAAAGGGGTTTTCGGTGCTCTGCGGAGTCGGCGATCCAGCGGCACGCCAAAGGAATGTCACTGCCTGAGCACGGTTACAAGAGGTATTCGGACTGAATTTCCCTTTTTCGGTACCTGCTGTAATCTCATTTTCCACTGCCCACTCAACGGCGTCATAGAAATAATCATCAGCCTTAACATCTGTAAATCCGGTTGGGTTGGGATCCGGGTCAGGGTCAGGAGTCGGATCTGGAGCAGGAGCCTTGAAATACCGGATGAACCCCAAGTCATACATTGAGATACCCAGCGCCATTTTTTTAAATGCCAATTCCCAGGCCATCATAGAAAGGTGGGAAATGGAATTGCAGAGCTTTTGAAGGCTTGAAGAATTTGTGATTTTCACTGGCGTGAAGTACAGCTGTGTGGTGGGCGTATAAGAACCTATATGAAAGCTGGTACAAACGCCGCCGTAATTCCTATTTCCTTCCAGCACGGCAGCCGTCATCGTATCGCGGTCCGCATTGCGTGTACGCAGGTTATAGTCAAAAAGCGAACCTACCGAAGTAGTGTAAGAGATTTCGTTTAGGGCAAAAAATTGAACTGTATTTTTCTGCGCATAATAGATAAAACGCGCTACCAATCTTTTACCCTCTACAAAAATGGTTATGTCCACATATTTGCTCCCATCGGAGTCCAGTGTTCCGTTTTTCTGAATATAGGAGACTAACCGGTCGGCAGCATCTCCCGCCTCCCGAAGCCCCCCATGCTCTCTTTGGGAATCAAGCTTTTGGGAAAGGAAAAAATTTCTCTGCCGGATCTCATCCTCTAAAAAGGCTTCCGTCCTCTCCTGGGCGCCGGCCTGCAGCGGCAAACAGCTTATCAGCAGCGAAAAGGTCAACAGCAGGGAAAGCATTCTCTTTTTCATGTCTTTTCCTCCATCTCTGTTAATCGAAACCTCTATATAGTAGAAGTTTCTGTATACAGGCGATTATACCACGGAAAAAGTCAAATTACAATAGAGAATATCCTTTGTTTGGAGGTTTTTATGGAAATAGATTTAAACTATCGCTTATTGGGACAGCGGCTTCGCAGCATCCGGAAAAAGCGCGGGATGACACAGGAACAGGCCGCGGAGGCGGCAGATATTTCGCCCCAGCATTTCAGCGGGATAGAAACCGGAAGCGCAAAGGTCTCTCTCCCTGCTTTGGTACGGCTTTGCAACGCTTTGGATACCACGCCGAATGATATCTTAATGGACTCCGTCACTCAGGCCACCCCGATGCTTTTAAAGGACATCTCTGAAGCCTTTGAAGGTTGTACGCCGGATGAAATCTATCTGATGCTCTCCCAGGCCAACAGCTTGAAGAAAGCTCTGAGGCTCAAAGGGATCTTGCCAAAGAAATAAAAAACCGGACGGAGAAACATACTCCGTCCGGTTTTTGATCGTTAATTTTTCTTACATAAACTTGGCAGGGTTGATCTTCACGCCGGGGCCCATCGTAGCGCTGACCACACAGGAGCGGACATACTGACCCTTCGCCGCGGAGGGCTTTGCCTTGACAATGGCATCCATCAGGGTGTCAAAGTTCTCGGAAAGCTTCTGCGCGCCAAAAGAGACCTTGCCGATGGGGCAATGAATGATATTGGTTTTATCCAGCCGATACTCGATCTTACCGGCCTTGGCCTCGGTGATAGCCTTGGCAATATCCGGCGTCACGGTGCCCGCCTTGGGGTTAGGCATCAAGCCGCGGGGGCCCAGCACCTTACCGAGACGGCCTACCAGGCCCATCATATCGGGCGTGGTGATCAGAACATCAAAATCCATCCAGCCCTCAGACTGGATCTTCTGTACCATCTCCTCGGCGCCTACATAATCGGCGCCGGCAGCCTGGGCGGCCTCGATATTGTCGCCCTTGCAGATCGCCAGAACGCGCACCGATTTACCGGTGCCGTTGGGCAGTACGATAGCGCCGCGCACCTGCTGGTCAGCGTGACGCCCGTCAACGCCCAGCTTCACATGCAGCTCTACCGTTTCGTCAAACTTTGCCGTGCCTGTCTTTACACAAATATCCAGCGCCTCTGCCACATCGTAAAGCTTGCTGCGGTCGATGAGCTTCGCGCCTTCTACATACTTTTTACCGTGTTTCATTGTCACTTTCCTCCAGTGGTAAATATCGGATCAAAGGATTTCCTCCCACCCGGGAATTAATCTACTACTTCAATACCCATGCTGCGGGCAGTACCGGCGATCATGCTCATGGCTGCCTCAACAGAAGCGGCATTGAGATCCGGCATCTTCTGCTCGGCGATCTTCTGTACCTGCTCACGGGTGATCGACGCTACCTTCTTCTTGTTGGGCTCCCCGGAAGCCGTCTCGATCCCGCAGGCCTTTTTGATCAGCACCGCAGCCGGAGGAGTTTTGGTAATGAACGTGAAAGAACGATCGGCATACACTGTAATGACGACGGGGATAATGAGCCCCGCATCGTTTTTGGTACGCTCGTTGAATTCTTTCGTAAACGCCATGATGTTGACGCCATGCTGGCCAAGCGCAGGACCGACAGGCGGCGCCGGAGTCGCTTTTCCGGCAGGGATCTGGAGCTTGATAAAGCCCGT
>CAZMFF010000018.1:0-18067 GCA_964565505.1 uncultured Acutalibacter sp.
GGGCGCTTCATCAGCTCCTCCAGCCCCTCAAAATCAAAACGGTACTCCCCGTTCTCACAGATCATATTGTTTCTCAGCACCACCCGGTCCTGGGTTTCGATCACCTGCTGATAGCCCTGGTAAACGGGAGGCTGGATGATCACCCCGTCTCCCTCCTCGGTAAAGGCCCGCATGATGGTAACCATGGAATAGATGGTTCCGCGGGTGGGGACGATCCACTCCTTCTTCACTTCAAAATCCCGGGCGTGCTTTTCCCACCACATTACCGCCTCAAAATAGGGATCATCGGGGATCGTGTAGCCCCAGGTTCCGGACAGGGCTTTTTTCGCAATGCCCTCGATGACGCAGGGAGCGGTTTTATAGTCTGTCTCCGCCCCAAACAGCGCCGGGATCCCCCGTTCGTTGTTTCCCGGCATATTTCTCAAATACTTCACGCTGCCGCAGTCGCTGCGGTCTACCAGCGTTTCAAAATCATAGGTCATTTTCTCATTCCTCCCATATTTTTGTTCGGCAAAGCCTTGCGCACCCTCACTTCAGGTCCGCCGCTTCGTATACCTGCCCCTTTTTGGTCCCCGTCAGAACTCCCTTTTCCAAGGCCGCCTCGCCGTTTATCAACACATAGTCTATCCCCTTCGGCGAGCGCATGGGGGAAACAGGGTCCTCCCGGATCTCCAGGCTTTCGGGATCGAGTATGACGATATCGGCCCTGTATCCCTCTTTTAAAAAGCCCCGGTCGTTAAGGCCCAGGATCTCCGCGCCGCGCCCCGTCATCCGGCGGATGGTATCCTCCAGCCTCTTTTCTCCGAAGCGCAGCAGGTATTTGATCTGCCCGTTGAAGGTGTTGGAATTGACCACCTCTAAGGGCATATCCTCCAAGGCTGCGTCAAACCGGTCGTTGGCAGTGACGGTGTCAAAGCCCACACAGGCTTCCGGATGGTGGAGGAACACCATCTCGCCGCAATTCTGTACGGTGGTATCCAAATTGGCAGCACAGGCATGCACATCCCTGGAAAGCACGAACAGCATGGCGCCGATACTGCCAAGGCCCTGCTCCTGCGCAATTTCATAGATGGTCTTTCCCTCCAAACTGCGGTCCAGGCACCTGGTCACCGTCATGGCTTTGTCCCCGTCGGAAAGCTCGTCCGTAGCCTTTAAAAAAGCCGGAGAACCGCGGAAGACCTCTGCCTGTCTTCCCGCTTTGACGGCCTCAAGCAAAGAGGCCCTGTACTCTTCCGTTTTCACCTTTTCTCCAAAGGCGGTAAGGCCTCCCGCGTGCTTTACAGCCGCTAAAAAGCGGAAGGCAAGCTCCGGGAAGCAGAAGGGCCCTGCGCAGTCCGGCGGGATCACATCAAAGGTGACCCTGAGCCCCTGGGCTTTGTACTGCTCTACCAGGTCCACGATATCCTGAGCCCTGCGGTCCGCCTCCTCGCTGGTGACGCCGCCCGCGTGGCTGATGCTCAAATGGCTCAGGTGGGTCCTGGCGCCGGAGGCTTTGCCGATCTCCAGGAACTCCCGCACGCCGTCGATGGCCATATGAGAGGGGTCTTCCTTTCCCATGCGCACTCCTCTGGCCTGCCAATGGGCCGTCATGATGGCGTCAAAGGGCACAAGGCACTTTGCCAGCTCCACCGCTTCCTCAAAGGTCGTGTAGAGGTTAGGGTGGTAGTCAAAACCGAAGTCAAGGCCTAAAGCGCCGTTTTCCAATTCGGAAATGAGGATCTTCTTCATCTCTTCGATCTCTGCTTTGGTGGAAGGGCGCTTATAATCTGTCCCCATCACCTGATAGCGGATATTTCCCGCGGAAACCAGAGAAAAGATATTGCAGCCAACGCCCTCTTTTCTCAGGTGCTGCCGAAATTCAGCGTGGGTGCTCCAGTCCAGCTCATAGCCCATAGTCTTTGGAAACACCGGGCGCAGCTTCTCTGTCTCCACCACCACCGGGACGCCCGGGATATGTCCGCCGATGGGGTCAGCCCCCACCGCGGCAAAGGGCTTGCTCTCATAGATCTGGAAGCTGTAATACTTGTCAATGGGCGCCACTCCCAATGCGCAGTGCCCCGTGAATACCGTGGTCGTCCCCTGGGCGATGTAATTTTCCATTTTGGGAAAAGAAGCCACTGTAAGGTCCGCGTGAGAGTGCATATCGATAAAGCCAGGCGTCACATAACGGCCTTTGGCGTCGATCACACGGGCAGTTTCTTCCCCTTCGCAGTCTCCGATCTTGACGATCCGATCTCCCTTTACAGCCACGTCCGCCTCGAAGGCGTCCTTGCCGGAGCCGTCAAAGACCTTGCCGCCTTTTATGATTAGATCGTACACAAAATACAACCCCTTTCCGTCTTTCTTTCACGACTTTTTCATTATCCGGCAAACGGGCAAAAAAGTCAATAGAAGCCGGGCGCGCTTTTTGCAGATCGACCCCAGCCCTCAGGGAAAACTGCCGCTTTAACGCGCTGTTCTCTTGAAAAGCCAAATGGGGGGTGCTATAATGGGTTCGTTTTCCGAAATTAAATTTATGAGGTGAGGAATTATGAACACAACAGAAATGATGAAGATCGCCCTGGACTTAGCCGGGCTCAAGGAGGAGACCCTGGACGCGGAGATCTGCTATCCCTGCGAGGATGTACACAAGGTCGTGTGCGGCATCGATATGGACTGTGCCGCTTTGGTGGCCGCCAAAATGAAGGGATATGACTGCGTCGCAGAGCATCACGGCATCAACACCAAATGCGTCAATATCAACACCCTGATGGCTCATGACCAGACCATGCGGATGTATGAGTTCGGCGTGCCCATCGCCGCCGCCCAGAAGGCCATCACCCCCAAGGCTCAGGCCGTTTACGACAGCTTCCATGCCAGAAACATGGCTAACAAAAGGGATATGGCCCGTTTTCTGGAGATGCCCTATATGGGGATCCACACCCCCGCGGACATGATCGGCCAGATGACCGTACAGGGACACCTGGACAAAAAGCTGGGCAACGATCCCTTCGCGAAGGTACAGGATATCATCGATGCCCTGTATGAGATCGACGAGTACAAGAAGGCCCTGCAGCCCCCGGTCATCAAGGTGGGCTCCAAGGACGACTACTGCGGAAAGATCGCCGTGCTGTTCGCAGGCTGCACCGGCGGCGGACCTGATGTTTACCGCGCCTACTTTGACGCCGGCGTAGGCACCCTGGTGCTGATGCACATCGACGAGGAGTCTGAGAAAGCCATCAAGGAGCAGAATAAGGGCAACGTGGTGGTAGCAGGCCATATGGCCAGCGATTCCATCGGCTTTAACAAGATCCTGGACGCCTGGGAGGCCAAGGGGCTTGAGATCACGAGAATCGGCGGCATCGTCCGCTGAGAAGGAGCTGAAAACGCCATGAAAGTGGAAGAAAGAATCAAAGAGCTGGGCCTCGAGATCCCGGACAGCTCCCCTGCGGGCGGCAGCTACACCCCGGTCACTCAGGAGGGAAACATCCTCTTTGTCGCCGGGCAGATCCCCATTAGAAACGGCGAGTTTGTCTACACCGGGAAGGTGGGGAAAGAGCGGGACTTCGACTATGCCTGCGACGCGGCCAGGCTGTGCATCATTAACCTGACAGCCGCCCTCAAGGCTTACCTGGGAGATCTTGACCGGGTAAAGAGAGTGCTGAAGCTTCAGGTCTTCGTCAATTCCGAGGTGGGCTTTATGAAGCATCATCTGGTGGCCAACGCCGCCTCCGAGCTTCTCTGCGATATCTTCGGGGAAAAGGGCCAGCACGCAAGGACCGCCGTGGGCACCAACCAGCTTCCCATGGATGTCACGGTGGAGATCGAGGCCATCGTGGCAGTCAGCGAATGAGCGTCATGGAGCAGGAGGCGTGGGTAGAGGCGCTGAGGAAGGAGTTTCCGGTAGCGCAAAAGTACGCCTTCTTCGATGTGGCCTATGAAAACTGCGGCGCGGCTTTTCTCCGTCAGGCCCTGGAAGATTTTTTTGACGCCAAGGCGGATATTTACCCCGGCATCAAAAAAGCGGGCGGGGCCGGCAAAGGCAGCATGATCGGAGTTATTGCCCATGCCAGAGAGCTTTGCGCCCAGCTGGTAGGCGCTCCATCTGTAAAGAATATTGCCTTTACAAAGAACACCAATGAGGGCATTAATATCGCCCTGCACTCCTATGCGTTTCAGAAAGGGGATACGATCCTCACCAGCGCGACAGAGTACTCCTCTGTCCTGCTGGCATGCCTCAACATGAAGCGCTTCGGCGTTTCCTGCACGGTGATCGAGAATCACCGGCCCTTTACCACGGCAGAGGAGTATATCGCCGCCATGGACGAGCATACCAGGATGGTGGTGGTAAGCTTTGTGCAGAGCGCCACCGGATACCAGCTGGATCTGAAAAAGCTTTCCACCGCCTGCCGGGAAAGGGGAGCTTTCCTCATTGTGGACGCCATCCAGGCCCTGGGCCTTCGCCCTGTGGATGTAAAGGAGCTGGGCATCGACCTTTTGACCACCTCCGGCTACAAGGGGCTTCTGGCTACGGAAGGGCTTGGGTTCCTCTATTGCAGCGACCGGCTTCTTCCGAAGCTTTGGCCCGCTTTCCTGGCGGACAACGACGCGGTGAGCATCGATACAAAAACCTGGGAAGCCGTGTGCCTGGACCCTATGGACGCTCAGAAGTTTGAAAACGGCACCATCTCCTTCCCTGCCATCTACGCTTTGGAGGCTGCCCTTCGCCGCATTCTTGAGATCGGCACGCAGAAGATCTTTGCCCATGTATCCCGGATCTTTGAGGAATGTTATCAGACCTTTCAAAGCCTGGGCTTTCAGATCGTCACTCCCTGGGAGCCCTCCTTCCGCTGCGGAAGCCTGGTAGTCCATTTCGGTGAGGACAACCGGGAAGCGGTGGACTTCCTGCTTCGAAACGGCGTTTTCATCAGCCCGGCGAAAAACGGCTGTGTGCGCGTTTCGATAGGCCCCTGGAATACGCAGGAAGACGTTTCAAAACTTGCAAAAGCGGTTCAGCAGTTCCGGCAGTCCGGCTCCTGAAAGTCCTTTCCCCGGGCAGTCCGTCAAAACCTCCAAAATCCTTTTTTCTCCACCCGCCATTTGGAGAAAAAAGGCTATTGACAAGGGCTTTTTCGGATGTTATGATAACAAAGTGCCATAAAGGGGCACGAAGTCGGGAAATGACAAAACAGAATAGGGTTTCCACGATGCAACCATTCGGGCAAGACAAGGGCGTCTGCCAGCTGCGTGCATAATTTTTCTTGACAGGCGTCATTTTGCTTGTTGCCCTCATGGATCTTTCGATCGGGTTTGAGGAATTCAGATGAAGAGAAAAGCAGAGCGCGGCAGCGTTCTGCTTTTTGCTTTAATGCTCTGAATCGAAAAAACGCTTTCTCTGTTTACGGTTTCCCGGAAACTCAGTAAGGAAAAATATGCAGAGGTGAAAACAAAATGAAGAAGAAAACCCTTATGGGCGCGCTGGCCCTTGCCCTGTCTCTCCTGCTGGCTATGACAGGATGCGCAGGCAATGAGCCCAGCAAGCCTGAGTCCCAGAGCCCGGCCTCTTCCGCGGGTTCCTCCGAGGCTTCCGCAGTTTCTGCCGGCAGCAATGAGCCGGCAGCCGCCCAGGAGATCCAGCTGGACTGGCCCGCCACCAATTTCTATTCTTTCGATATCAACGCCACTTACTGCGCTGAGGAGAGCATCGTATTCAGCCATGTGCTGGAAGGGCTGTTCCGCTCCTCCGCCGATGAAAACGGCAAGCAGACCTATGTGGAGTCCGGCTGTGAAAGCTACACCGTTTCCGACGACGGCCTGGTCTACACCTTCAAGCTGAGAGACAACAAGTGGAGCGACGGCCAGAAGGTCACCGCCCAGCAGTATGTGGATTCCTTCCGCCGCTTGGGCGACCCGAGAAACGCCTTCGACTACTCCTACTTTATTGACGACATGGTGGGCGGCAAAGAGCTTTATACCATGAGCGCTGAGGACGGAGACGCCGCCATCGAGGCCGCCATGGAGAACCTGGGCGCCAAGGCCATTGACGACAATACCCTGGAGATCACCCTTCACTCTCCCGCTCCTCAGATCATTTCCAAGCTGGGGAACATCCAGATGTTCCCCATTCGTCTGGACATTATTGAGAAGCTGGGCGAGACCTATGCGTCTGATGTGAACGGCCATGTGTTCAACGGCCCCTTCGTCATCACCAACTATGTGAAGGACAACAGCATGATCCTGGAGAAGAATCCTGACTACTGGGATGCGGAGAACATCAAGCTCACCAAGGTGACTTTGACCAATGTTGAGGATCCCTCCACCGAGGACATCATGTTTAAAAACGGCGAGCTGATGTGCATCAACCCTGACGGCGACTATGAAAAAGCCTACCGTGAGGGTTCAGATACCGGCGACTACACGGTGGTCACCCCCGCCAGCGCCGGCGTGGAGTACTTCTTCTTTAACCGCCGCACCGCTTCTCCCTCCGGCGTGATGGAGAGCCAGAAGTGCCGCCTGGCCCTTTCTCTGGCAGTAGACCGCGTGGAGTACACCCAGAATGTTCTGGGCTCCGATATCCCGGCCTACGGCTATGTAAACAACGCGTTCGACGTGGGCACCACCAACTACCGTGAGAATGTTCCGGAGCCCCTGCTGGATCTGCACAACGAGTACAACTGCGATCCTGAAAAGCTGCAGGCGCTCTTCAAGGAAGGCCTGAAGGATCTGAACGATACCCGCGAGCTTTCCGACATCACCATCAAGATCATCGCCACCGGCACCACTGCCAGACACAAGCAGAAGCAGGAATACTTCAAGCAGCTCTGGGAGCAGAAGCTGGGCGTCAAGGTCGATATGACCGTGTTCGGCGACAACACCCTGTATCGTGAAGCCAGAAGCAACGGCGAGTACGACATGGGCTATATCTCCTGGGCAGGCGATTACAACGACCCCATGACCAACATGGATATGTTCCTCACCACCGGCCAGGGCACCAAGTTTGCCGGCTGGTCTGACGAGGGCGCCGCTCAGTACGACAAGCTGCTGGCTCCGCTGAGCACCACCGTGGATCCCCTGGAGCGCGTCAAGATCTACGGCGAGGCTGAGAAGTGGCTGGTGGCGGAAGAGGTTGCTTTGATCCCCTACCTTTACACAGAAGATGTCTTCTGCCTGAACAACAAGGTAAAGAACTTCAAGTTCCCCTCCTTCGGCCTGCGGTATGATTTCACCCATGCCTATGTGGAAGGGTAAGCAAGCGATCCGCTGAAAAGAAGCATATGACCGGGAAAGGGCAGATTGTTGACAGTCTGCCCTTTTCTCTAAAAACTCTTTGGCTTTGCGAAGCTCTGAAAAAGCAGAACAAAGGGTTTATCGGGAAACCCTGCAGGGCAAAGCTTCCCAGAACAGGGCTTTGCCCAGGTAAATACGGAAAACAAGCTGAAAGAAGAATGAAAACATGCTGAAATATATTGTACGGCGGTTTCTGGAGATGATCGTCACCCTCTTCGTGATCGCTACCGCCACCTTTTTCCTGCTGGCAGCAGTGCCCGGCGATCCGCTGTCAGACCGGGTGGAAAAGCTGCCGGAGGAGACCCGGATCAACATGTATAAGAAGTACGGTCTGGATCAGCCCGTGCTGCAGCGCTATGTCACCACCATGAAAAGTATGCTCAAGGGAGATTTCGGCGAGTCGATCCGCATGCCGGGGTATGATATTACCCGCCTGATCCGGGAAACCATGCCGATCTCCGCCCGCCTGGGGCTTCAAACCATTCTGGTAGGCGTTCTCGCGGGCCTGCTGCTTGGGATCCTGGCCGCCCTGTTCCGAGGCAGCTGGGTGGACTATGCCATAATGTTCTTTGCCATTTTGATGATTTCCGTGCCCGTCTTGATTTTCGCCCTGCTCTTACAGAAATACATCGCCGGAGATTTGGGGCTTCTGCCCGTCATCGGCTGGCCCAGCGGAGCTGAGCAGTGGTTCGGAGGCTGGCAATACACCGTCCTCCCCACCCTCTCCGGCTGCTTTACCTATATCGCCATGTACGCAAGGCTGTTGAAGACCTCCATGCTGGACGTGGTGAATCAGGACTATATCCTCACCGCCCGCTCCAAGGGCTTAAGCGAGTCTAAAATCGTTTTCAAGCACCTGCTGCGCAACTCCTTTATCCCGGTGATCACCGTTCTTCCCATGAGCATTGCCGGGGCCATTACCGGCTCCTTCTTCATTGAACGGGTATTTTCCATTCCGGGCTTCGGGCGCTATTTCATTGAGGCTGTGCAGGCAAGAGATGTATCCATCGTATTGGGGCAGACTGTGATCATGTCCGCCATTTATGTGGTGTTGATCTTTTTGGTGGATATTCTCTACACTTTGCTGGATCCCAGGATCCGTTTGGAAGGAAAGGGGTGAGCACATTCGATGGAAAAAATACTGGAGGAAGACTTTAAAATCGTAGGATGCGAAGACTCTGACAAAAATGCCGTCGTCACTCCTACCATCACCTATATGCAGGACGCCTGGCGCAGGCTGAAGAAAAATCCTGTAGCCATGATCTCCATCTTCGTGCTGATCTTGGTGGCGCTCGTGGTGATCATCGGGCCCTTCATCCAGCGGTATGACTACACCTTCATCAATCCCGCGGAGAAAAATCAGCTTCCCAATGCTCAGCACTGGTTCGGCACAGATTCCATGGGCCGCGACCTGTTTACCCGGGTCTGCATCGGAGCCCGCGTGTCTCTGCTGATCGCCGTGGTGTGCACTGCCGTTCAGGTGATCGTGGGAGCGGCCTACGGCGGGATCATGGCGTATTTCGGCGGGCTTGTGGACAATATCATGATGCGTATCATCGAGGTGCTGGTCTCCATTCCCTATCTGCTGGTAGTCATCCTGGTGATGATGGTATGCGGAAACAGTAAGGGAAGCCTGCTGCTGGCCCTGTGCCTGACCTCCTGGTGCGGCACCGCCAGAACGATCCGCGGCGTCATTTTACAGCTGAAAAGCTCTGAATATGTTATGGCGGCAAGGGCCCTGGGAACTCCTGCGAGCAAGATCATTTTAAAGCATTTGATCCCCAACACCCTGGGGATCCTGATCCTCAACACGGCCACCTCCCTGCCCAGCTATATCTTCCAGGAATCTACCCTGGGCTTTTTGGGGATGGGCCTGCAGCCCCCGGAGACCTCTCTGGGCGTGCTGATCTCTCTGGGACAGACCTCCATGCAGTTTTACCCCTATCAGCTGCTTTTCCCGGCAGGGATCCTGGTCCTGATCGTGCTGGCCTTTAACCTGTTCGGCGAGGGCCTGCGCGATGCGCTGGATCCGAAACTGAGAAAGTAGGTGAAGAGGAATGGCTAAAAAATTATTGGAAGTAAACTCTTTGAAGGTGACCTATCACACCTACGCCGGGGCCGTCCAGTCTGTGCGGGGCGTCTCCTTTGATGTGGAGGAAGGGGAAACCGTGGCCATTGTAGGCGAATCCGGCTGCGGGAAAACCGTGACTGCCAAAAGCGTGATGGGCCTGATCATGGACCCGGGTGAGATCTCTCCGGATTCCCAGATCCTCTACAACGGTGTGGATATCACCAAGTACAACAAAAAGGAATGGGCAAAATACCGGGGCGGCGAGTGCTCCATGATCTTTCAGGACGCTTTGACCAGCCTCAATCCCACCATGAAGGTGGGAAAGCAGATCGCGGAAAATATCAAAGCTCACCGTGACCTGCACGGAAAGGAGCTTCAGGAAGAGGTCGTCAATCTGCTGAGGATGGTGGGGATCCCCAATCCGGAAAGCAGGGTCAACGAATACCCCCACCAGTTCTCCGGCGGTATGCGTCAGAGAGCCATGATCGCCATTGCCTTGGCCTGCAACCCCAAGCTTCTGATCGCGGACGAGCCCACCACCGCTCTGGATGTCACCATTCAGGCTCAGATCCTGGACCTGATCAAGGACCTCCAGAACAAGCTGGGCACGGCGGTGATCCTCATCACCCACGACCTGGGAGTCGTGGCCGGCATCGCCAAGCGTGTTTTCGTCATGTACGCCGGCAAAGTGGTGGAAAAGGGCACGGTGAGAGATATCTTCTATTCTCCCAAGCACCCCTATACGGCGGCTCTGCTCAACGCGGTGCCCCGCCTGGATCTTTCCAACAAGCAGACCCTGGCCACCATTGAGGGCACTCCTCCCAATCTTCTGGCTCCTCCCAAGGGCTGCCCCTTCTCTTCCCGATGCTCCTACTGCATGGGGATCTGCAAAAAGGAAATGCCCCCTGTCACCTCCTTTGAGGGGATCCACGAGGCCTATTGCTGGCTTCACGATGAACGGGCGCCCAAGGTGGATATCACATCTGCCGGCGTTGAGTCCTTATGAGACAGGAGGGAAAAGCAATGAGCGAAAAGAAAACTCCGCTTTTAGAAGTAAAGGACCTGAAAAAGTATTTCGTCAATTCCAAAAATTCCATCGTCAAGGCTGTAGACGGCGTTTCCTTCACCATTTATAAAGGCGAGACCCTGGGCATGGTGGGAGAATCCGGCTGCGGGAAAACCACCTGCGGGCGCACCTGCATCGGCCTTTATGACCCCACCGAGGGGAGCGTTCTGTATGACGGGACCGATATTCACAAGCTTTCCGGAAGCGCGCGCACCGCGTTTACCAAAAAGGTCCAGGTGATCTTCCAGGATCCCTACACCTCCTTAAACCCCCGCATGACCGTGGCGGATATCATCGCCGAGGGGCTGGATAACCACAAGCTGGTGAAAAACCGGCAGGAAAGAACGCAGAGGATCTATGAGCTGCTGGAGCTTGTGGGCTTAAACAAGGAGCACGCCAACCGCTTCCCCCATGAGTTTTCCGGCGGCCAGCGCCAGAGGATCGGCATTGCCAGAGCCCTGGCCGTGGAGCCTGAATTCATCATGTGCGACGAGCCGATCTCCGCGCTGGACGTCTCTATCCAGGCCCAGATCGTCAACCTGCTGATCAAGCTGCAAAAGGAAATGGGCATCACCTATCTCTTCATCGCCCACGACCTTTCCATGGTAAAGCATATTTCAGACCGGATCGCCGTGATGTACCTGGGGACGATGGTGGAGCTCACCGATTCCGAAGAGCTCTATGCAAATCCCCTGCACCCCTATACCAAGGCGCTGCTTTCCGCCATTCCCATTCCGGATCCGGATGTGGAGGAAGAGCGCAAGCGCATTATGTTAAACGGCGAGATCCCCAGCCCCATCAATCCCCCTGCCGGATGCCGCTTCGCAGGGCGCTGCGCCTATGCTACCGATCGCTGCCGCAGCGAGATGCCTGCCTTGAAAGAGCAGGAAAAGGGGCATTTTGTGGCCTGCCATCTCTATGAGTGATCTGGGAAAAAAGCTTTTAAAGCTTCTGGGCCTGTATCTGGCCGGGGGCTTATCCGGAATTGTTCTGGGGCTGATCCCCTTCTTTATCGGGACCCTGATCTTCGGCGTGCCTTCCGGGCTGGCGGCGGCCCGCTCTGTCACGCTGATCGCCTGCGGGGTTTCCTTTTTCCTGGTGGCCTCTCTGCTGCTCAAGCGAGGCAGCCTTCCGGAAAAGTCCTTTTCTTTTTCCCTTTGGACCGGCAGGGAACGGGGAGCGAAGGAGGAGGGAAAGCGGATCCGCTTTACACTCAGCCAAACTTTTTTCTTTGCCCTGGGGCTGACCACCGCAGCCGGTCTGATCGACTATCTGGTATGGTCTCTCTCCAAAAGCGGTATTATTTAAAGAACTCCATAGAAAAAGAGCTCCGATCAAAAATCGGAGCTCTTTTTCTGTTTCGGGCTCTGTCTGCTTTTATTTTTCCGGCAGGCTCTCCGCCAGATCGGCGGCGGCCTTTAGCCAATCTCCTTCAAAAAGCTCGATCACGCCCTTGTCGCACATGGAGGCAAGGTTCGGGTCAATGGGCATTTTCCCCAGCACCTTCAGCCCGTATTTCGCCGCCACCTCGTCGATATGGCTCTCACCGAAAACAGAGATTTTCTTCTTGCAGTCAGGGCACTCCAGATAACTCATGTTTTCGATCAGCCCCAGCACCGGCACATTCATCAGCTTCGCCATTTCCACCGCCTTGGAGACGATCATGGAAACCAGCTCCTGAGGAGAGGTGACGATCACGATACCGTCTAAGGGAAGAGACTGGAACACCGTTAAAGGCGCGTCTCCCGTTCCGGGAGGCATATCCACAAACATATAGTCCACGTTCCCCCAGACAACATCCGTCCAGAACTGCTTGATGGCCCCGGCGATCACCGGGCCGCGCCAGACAACGGGGGCTGTTTCCTCCTCCAAAAGCAGGTTGACGCTCATAACGCGGATCCCCGTTTTGGTCTCTACGGGATACAGGCCGTTTTCATCGGAGACCGCCCGCTGCTTGAGCCCAAAGCATTTGGGGATAGAGGGGCCGGTGACGTCTGCGTCCAGCACCGCGGTAGTCAGGCCTCTGCGCTGCAGGGTAACTGCCAGCAAAGAGGTGACGAGAGACTTTCCAACACCGCCCTTGCCGCTGACCACGCCGATCACCTTTTTCACATGGCTCAAATGGTTCTGCGGCTCCAGAAAGCTTTGAGGGTCTGTGCGGGAGGGGCAGTTTTCCCCGCAGGAGGCGCAGTCATGGGTACAAGTTTCGCTCATTTTAAAAACTCCTTTTTTATAAAAATCTCAAAAATATTGAAGCGTTTGGCTGATCGTGTCGAATCTGCCGCTTCTTCCGATAGGCAAAACGGCGTGATCGTCTCCGTGCCCGAAATCGTCGCAGTAGGCTGCCGGGATATGGTTTCTCTCCCCCAGAAGCTTTAACCGGGCGTAAAGCTCCGGGCAGGGGCGGGCAGAGTAATGGCCGAATAAAAGCCCCTTTACCGAGCCCATAAATTCACTTTGCTCCAGATGGGCAAGCAGGGCGCTGACATGCCCCAGGTCGCTGAATTTTTCGTGGTCCTCCAAAAAGAGGATATAGGGCTTTTGAAGATCCACCGGGAAATATTTTGTACCCAGCAGCAGACAAAAATTCATGAGATAGCCGCCCACAAGCGTTCCCTCTGCCACACCGGGCGTCAGGGTCAGCCAGGGCCCGCTTTTCTCGTGCAGCGTCATGCTGTCGCTTAAAATATGTCCTTCAAAGTGGCGGCGGTCGTACTCTCTCCAGCCCGCAAACAGCCCGGGCGTCTGGCCGTAATAGGTTTCAAGGCCGGTTTTCGCCCAGATGGCGTTGAGCAGCGTCGTGCCGTCGCTGTAGCTTGAGATCCGTTTGGGATTTTTCCTGAACAGCTCAAAATCCAGATACGGCAAAAGCTCTGGGCTCCCCTCGCCGCCCCCGAAAAGGATATACTCTACAGCCTCATCTCCCGCAAGCTGGTTAAGGTCCTCGGCCCGATGGATATCAGAGGCAAGATACCCCCAATCGCTCTCATAAAAATTCTTTGCCGTCACCACCCGGAAGCCTTCCTGCCGCATTTTGCCGATCAGGTTTTTATACTCCCAGTCAGGAGCGCCGGGCGCCTCATAAAGAGGAACATGGCTGGGAGAGCACAACCCGATGCAGCCATCGCGCTTGAGACAGGGTGCGATCATCCCCTCACCTCCTTTGGATCCACAAATTTCTCTTATTTTATCAGCTTTATTCTCCTTTTGCAAGTTCCAGCTCGAACCAGAAGGTGCTGCCCTCTCCCAGCCGGCTCTGCACGCCGTAGCTTCCCCCGTGAAGGTCCAGGATATTTTTTACGATGGACAACCCCAGCCCGGTACCCACCTGGGCCCTGCGGTGCTCCTTATCCACCTTGTAGTACCGCTCCCAGATGTCCCGAAGCTTCTCCTCGGGGATCCCCTCTCCGGTATCCGAAACTGAAATGCGCACGCGTCCGTTCCCCACCTCCTGCCGCAGGGTGACGGTTTTGTCCTCACCGGCATAGGTGACGGCGTTGTTGACGAGATTATAGACTACCTGGGAAATTTTCAGCTCATCGGCAAACACGAAGACGTCTTCCCCCGCCTCAAAGGGGAACCGGTAGTCTGCCAGCTTGTCATAGCGGGTCAAGATCCCGCGGATGCTGGCTGTCAGGTCAAAACGGGTCCGGCTCAAAGACACCACTCCGGCCTCCAGACGGGAGATATCCAGCAGATCGTTGACCAGGTCAGTCAGCCGCTGGGCCTCGTCGATGATCGTCTGAACATTTTCCGGCGTATTCTCTCCGGGAAGATCCCGCATGACCTCCGCGTAGCCCTTGATCATGGTAAGGGGCGTGCGCAGGTCATGGGAGACATTGGCAAGCAGCTCCCTGCGAAGCCCCTCCACCTTGGAAAGCTCCCCAGCCGCGTAATTGAGGGTCCCGGAAAGCTCCTCTACCTCCCGGCTTCCCTCTGCCGGAAACCGGATATCGTAATTCCCCTGCGCCAGGGCTTTGGCAGAATTGCTCACCGCCACAATGGGCTTTGCGATCCTCCTGGCCAAAAACAACGCGAGCACAGACCCCAAAAGGATCATCACCAGCGTAAGGCAAAGGAGCTGGACCTTCAGGGTCTCCACGGTGGCTTCCACAGGAGTCAGCTCAGATTCCAGAAGGATCAGCCGGTTCGCGCCCCCCGGCGTGTGCACGGTTCTCGCATAGAGGATCCCCTCGTCTCCCGAGCCCGGCCGGCCGTCCTGCCCGGAGTGATAGGTCTCCATTCTGGTGCCTCCTGAAAGATTCACGCCCTCGAAGATCTCCCTGAGGTCCCGGGTAGTGATCTGCTCTAAACGCACATATTTTTCCGACGCCTTCAGCGCTACATAGGGCCTTCCCAGCTCGTCAGAGATCACCACGCTGGTGTTGGCAGAGCTGACCAGCCTCCCCGCCACCGCTTCCAGCTCGCTGCTCTCCAAATATTTCTCCAAGGTCTGAGCCGCCGCCTTCACCTCTGCGATTTTGATCGTCCGGTAAAACGGCCCCAGCAAAGCGATCTGGAAGGCCCACAGAAGCGCAAGGATCACCAGAATAAATCCGCCGAAGCCAAGAAAGATCTGTCCTCGGATCCCAAGGACCCGCCTGCTCTTTTCTTTCCTCTTCTTCATCGCGCTTCAAACCGGTAGCCGACGCCCCGCAGGGTGACGATAAATTTACTGTAGGGCCCCAGGCTTTTGCGCAAAAGCTTGATGTGCGTATCAAGCGTGCGGTCGTCTCCATAGAAATCATAGCCCCAGACGTTGGTGATCAGCTGCTCTCTGGTCAGCGCGATATTTCGGTTCTCCACAAGATAAACGAGCAGGTCATACTCTTTAGGGGAAAGCTCCGCCCGCTCCCCGTCCACCGTGACGATGCGCCCGTCAAAGTCAATGGAAAGCCCCTCAAAGCTCACCGCGCGCCGGATTGGAGCGGGCTTGACGGCGCCCACGCGGTTCATGACGGCGTGGACCCGCAGCATCAGCTCCTTCGGCGAAAAGGGCTTTACGATATAATCGTCTACTCCCAGCTCAAACCCGTGGATCTTATCGTACTCCTCGCCTCTGGCGGAAAGCATCAGAACCGGGACGGAAGAAAGCCTGCGGATCTCCGCCACAGCGGAAAAGCCGTCTAATTCCGGCATCATCACATCCATGATGACCACCTGGAAACGGCCGGGATCCTCACGGAACAGCGTGACCGCTTCCATGCCGTTTTCCGCCTCGGTGACCTGATGCCCTTCAAATTCCGCGTATTTTCGGATCAGGGTGCGTATTTTTTCTTCATCGTCCACTACCAAAATATGATACATCCCGGTCTCCTTTCCCGATCCCCTTTTTTGAGGACGCTCCCTCAAAAATTTCTGACATTTCTTTCAGCGAAGAACTTCTTTCTGTCCTTTAGGATACGCCTTTTGTGTGAACTTTCCGTGATAAAAAGCGAAACCTTTCTCCACAAGACAAAAAGCCGCCGCAAGCTGAAAAGCGCGGCGGCCCCGAACCTTAAAGAGTGATCTGACCAATGAAATAGCGTCCGACCGCTTCCATCAGCTTCAAGGCTTCCGGAAATACGCATACGGGAAGCTTTCGCAGGAATTCATCGCATTCATAGGTGAATTCGCCCTCATAGCCGGATTCCTTCAGGGCACGGCACAGGGCGGAAAAGTCGATCTTTCCCACAAAGGGCATGGTGTGGCTGTCGCTGCAAAGGTCGTTATCGTGTACGTGCAGCGCTTTGAGGCGCTTCTTCCCTAAAGTGCGGACCATATGCCCCAGGTCCTGATCTGTCAGCACCACATGCCCCACATCCATACAGCCCACGATCCAGGGGCTTTGAAGCTCGTCAATATACTCGCAGAATTCTTCCGCTGAGGAACAGGTGCTGTCGATGATCCTGCCCGCCTCCCGGTTATGCTGCCACATATTCTCACAGGCCACCTGGATCCCGAACTTCTCACAGTAGGGGATCAGGCGCTGATAGAAAGCAAGATTCAGCTTTTTGAGCTCTTCCCTGCAGGTGTTATAGGGCAAATGCTGCTTGGGGTGCACCACGATGATCCCGGCTCCCACGATCGAGGCCGCTTCCATGGAACGCACAATGGTCTCAAAGATCTCCTCATCCTGTCCGGGGTCCTCCGTGCTGGAGGGGAAGGGAGCGTGGGCCTGATTACACACGATCCCGCACTCTTCGGCCACTGCCCGCAGCTTCTTCGCGTATTCCCGAAAATCAGGGCGGTTCATCTCATAGTCCTTTTCGGCAGCCATGCGGAACATACTCAGATCAAAGGCGTCAAAGCCTGCTTCTTTCAGCATTCGAATGGCTTTTTCCTCTCCGTAAACAGAGCCCAGAACATCGGTTTGTGTAGACAGCAGCATTTCCAATACCCTCCTGTTTTTTGTTCTTTGCCTCAGTATATTCCACTCATTTTCCCCTGTCAAGAATCCCCTCGAAAACATTTTCCGTTACATCCTGCCGCCGCGGGAAGCCTGCGGGATTTTAGATTTTTCCGGAAAACCGCTTGACTTTTCCCTTCAAATGCGATATGCTTGACCTGTATAGAGAATATCTAGTTTTATTGATTAAATTTTGATTTATATTATGTTTTTTGCACAAGGAGGAGTGACTATGCTGCCGATCATCACAATTGCCCGTCAATTTGGAAGCGGAGGCCATGAAGCGGGAGAAAAGCTGGCGCAGAAATTGGGAGTCCCCTTTTATGATAAGGCCCTGATCGCCATGGCCGCCAAAGAAAGCGGATTTTCGGAGGAGGTTTTCGCCGCTGCTGATGAGAAAGCCACCAGCAGCCTGCTGTACTCTATGGTGATGGGAAATTACGCCTTTGGCTCCCGGGTAGCGGGTCTCAATGAAATGCCTCTCAATGACAAGCTGTTCATCATCCAGGCAGATATCATCAAAAAAGCCGCGGCGCAGGGTCCCTGCGTCATCATCGGCCGCTGTGCGGACTATATTCTGCGGGAGACAGACAACTGCCTGAATGTATTTATTCACGCCGACAAGGCCGCGAGGGTCCAGCGCATCTTAGAGCGAAAGCTCTGTGACGACCCGCGCAAAGCTCCCGACTTCGTCACGAAAAAGGACAAACAGCGGGCAAATTACTATAATTTTTACACCAACAACCGATGGGACGATTTGATGAATTATGATCTGACCATCGACAGCTCCAAGTTCTCTATGGAAAAGACCGTAGATCTGATCACTGACGCTGCGCGCCAGCTGGACCGCTGAGATCCTGTTCCATCAGCCCCGGTAAGATGCCGGGGCTTTTCATTTTTTCAAGGTCATGCTAAAATAACAGCAGCTGGGGCTGCTGTTATTCTGGAAGAACCCCTAAACCGCGAAGCGGTTTCCTTTTCTCGCAGGCTCGAAAAGTACCGGGCTTCTTCAAATCGGATTTTTCATGCTAAAATAACAGCAGCTGGGGCTGCTGTTATTCTGGAAGAACCCCTAAACCGCGAAGCGGTTTCCTTTTCTCGCAGGCTCGAAAATAACAACGGCGGAGCCGTTGTTCTTACGAAGAAGCCTTTAAACTGCGAAGCAGTTTACTTTTGCTTTCGCAAAAGATCAGGCTTCTTCAAAGCGGTTTTTTTCGCAATAAAATAACAACGGCGGAGCCGTTGTTCTTACGAAGAAGCCTTTAAACTGCGAAGC
>CAZMFF010000018.1:18167-50611 GCA_964565505.1 uncultured Acutalibacter sp.
AAAATAACAACGGCGGAGCCGTTGTTCTTACGAAGAAGCCTTTAAACTGCGAAGCAGTTTACTTTTGCTTTCGCAAAAGATCAGGCTCCTTCAAAGCGGTTTTTTTCGCAATAAAATAACAGCGGCGGAGCCGTTGTTCTTACGAAGCAGCATCTCTATTCCACCTGACAGGAGACCTTATGAAAAAGCTTTTCTCTCTTTCCCTGAAACAAAAGAAGCGAATTACCCTTCTTCTTCTCATTCTGGCCGTAATCCTCCTGTGCCTTGCCTTCTTTCTTACGAAAAACTCTGAAGCAGGATATGAGATCTCCACCTTTTCCATGGGCTCCTATGTGCAGCAGACCGTCTATGGGAAAAACCGGGAAAAGGCGGCACAGGAGGCCGCGCAGGCGGTCGACGCCCTGGAACGCCTCATTTCCTGGAGAGTGGAGGGCAGCGATATCCAAAGGCTCAACGCCCACGCCGGGCAGGATTTCATTTCCATCGACCCTGCCACCTGGGAAATTTTAAAGGATTCCCTCTCTGTATGCGAGAAAAGCGGCGGTGCCTTTGATATCACTATCGCCCCTTTAAGCCAGCTTTGGCGCTTTGACGAAACGCCCCATCTGCCAAAGGACAGCCTGATCCAAAGCCTGCTTTCCCAGGTGGATCACCGCGTTCTCTCTCTCTCGGAGGATCATCAGGCAGCTCTTCAAAAAAGCGGATTTGCCATTGACCTGGGCGCAGTGGGAAAAGGAGCGGCCTGCGACGCCATGATAAAGGTCTATGAAGAGCAGGGCGTGGACAGAGCTGTCGCGGCTGTGGGAGGAAGCGTGGGCTTCTGGGGGCAAAAGCCCTTTGGGGCCCCCTGGAAGGTGACGGTGAGAGACCCCGGCGCTGCCGGAGGGATGGGGGTCCTCTCCCTACATGAGGGCTTTGTGTCCACCTCCGGAAGCTATGAGCGCACTTTTGTGGACGAGGAGACCGGAAAGACCTATCATCACCTTCTGGACCCCAAAACAGGCTATCCCGCCGAGACCCATCTGGTTTCCGTTACCGTGATCAGCGAAAAGGGAAGCCTCAGCGACGCCCTTGCCACCGCCTGCTTTGTGCTGGGGATGGAAGAGAGCGCCGCACTGCTGAAAGAATTTAGGGCAAACGCCGTCTTTGTGACGGACTCTAAGGAGGTCTATCTGACAGAGGGGATCGAGAAAAGCTTTGAGCTTACCTCCTCCCAATATCAGATAAAAGGAGTTCTCTCATGAAAAACTCAGAGCCGAAGGCGGCTTTTCAAAGGCAGCTGCTGCGAAAGAAAGAGCTCTTTTTCCTTTTGGGCCTTCTGATTTTTACCCTTTTCCTGTCTCTTTTCTTTCTCTTCTCCCCCGCCTCCCATATCGCTGTGGCAGAGCTGGAGGGCAAGGTCGTTCTGGAGGAAGACCTCTCTGAGCTTACCGCCCCAAAGCAAGTGGAGCTGGAGGGGAAAAACGGGATCACGCTCACTTTGCTTTTTTCACCGGACGGCGCGCAGATCCTCTCCTCTGAATGCAGAGATCAGACCTGTGTAAAAACGGGAAAGCTTACCCGAAAAGGGGAATGCGCCGTCTGTCTGCCTGCCAGAGTCACGCTGCGGATGCAGGGGGATCCCGGTACCGACGCCGAAACCTATTGAGGAAAGGAGAAAGCCGTGAAAACTCATGCCGGTAAAATAGCCCTTCTGGGGCTTTTATCCGCCCTGGCTCTCTGCCTTTCCTTTCTGGAAACGCTTCTGCCCCCCATTCCCCTTCTGCCTCCGGGGGCAAAGCTGGGCCTTTCCAATATCGTTTCCATGTACGCGGCAGGCTCTTTGGGGCTTACCTCCGCTTTGTTTCTCGCGGTTTTAAAGGGGGCCTTTGCCTTTTTTACAAGAGGTGTGACCGCCGGGCTGATGAGCCTTTCCGGAGGGCTTTTCAGCTCTTTTCTCATGTGGCTGCTGTGGAAGAAGACCCACGCCTCCTTCCTCATGGTTGGGGTCTGCGGCGCTTTGTCCCACAATCTGGCGCAGTTTCTCTGCGCCTGGATCATAAGCGCTTCCGGCGTGCTGTTCTACCTTCCCTCCCTCCTGTTTTTCGGCGTCGCCTCCGGCACGCTTACCGGGTTGCTGCTTAAGCTTACCCTGCCGCCGCTTCAGCGGCTTTCAGCGTTTTTCCCCCAGTTCTCTGCTTCAAAAACGCCCGAAAAAGCCGCGCCGAAATACAATAAATCTGACTTTTAGAGAAAGAATTTTGATTTTTTTGCCTAAATTTCATGCTTTCTTTCCGGAAATATGTTAAGATAGACTTCAAGAGAAGCCGGAAAGCCGTTTTTAGACCTGCAAAGCCGGCTTTCACGGTAAAAGGGAGGAACTGTCATGTCCATCATCAAAGCAGAGGGCGGGATGCTCACCGTCCGCTATAACAACGAGACCCTGTGGATCGAGCCCTGGGGGGCAAACGCCCTGCGTGTGAGAGCCTGCAAGCAAAGCAGGATGCCGGAAGAAGATTGGGCGCTGGAAAACAAGGGCACAGCCACGCCCCAGATCAAAGCCGGAAACGAGGGCGGCGAGATCACCAACGGAAAGCTGACCGCTAAGGTGACCAAGGCGGGCGCGCTGAGCTTTTACAATCAAAAGGGAGAGCTTTTGCTGGAGGAATTCTTCCGAAACAGGAAGGATGTCACCTCCCCGAAATGCAGCGCGCTGGACATTGACGCGAGAGAATTCAAGCCCATTTTAGGCGGCGACTACACTCTCACCGCCCGCTTTGAATCGGACCCTGCGGAAAAGCTTTACGGCATGGGGCAGTACCAGCAGCCCTACCTGGACCTGAAGGGCTGCGAGCTGGAGCTTGCCCAGCGCAACTCCCAGGCAAGCGTGCCCTTCCTGCTTTCCTCCAAGGGCTATGGCTTTTTGTGGAACAATCCGGCGGTGGGCTCTGTCACCCTCGGCAAAAATATCACCTCCTGGCGCGCTCAGTCCACCAAGGTGCTGGACTACTGGATCACCGCCGGAGATACTCCCGCCGAAATTGAAGAGGCCTATGCAGGCGTTACGGGCACCGTCCCGATGATGCCCGATTACGGCATGGGCTTCTGGCAGTGCAAGCTGCGCTATCAGACCCAGGAAGAGCTTTTAACGGTAGCCAGAGAGTACAAGAAGCGCGGGCTGCCCATCTCCGTGATCGTGGTGGACTACTTCCACTGGCCGCTGGAGGGCGAGTGGAAGTTCGACCCGGAATACTGGCCGGACCCGGACGGGATGATCAAAGAGCTCAAGGAAATGGGGATCGAGCTGATGGTATCCATCTGGCCTACTGTGGATTACAGCAGCGAAAATTTCCAGGAGATGAAGGAAAAGGGGTATCTGATCAATTCGGAGCGGGGCGTTCCCATCGGGCTGAGGTTCCTCTCCGACACCCTGCATTACGACGCCACCAACCCGGAGGCCAGAGAGTTTGTATGGCAAAAGGTAAAGCAGAACTATTACGATAAGGGCGTCAAGATCTTCTGGCTGGACGAGGCGGAGCCCGAATACAGCTTTTACGACTTCGACCATTACCGCTATCATCTGGGGCCCAATGTGCAGATCGGCAATATCTACCCCAGATGCTATGCCCAGACCTTCTATGAGGGCATGGAAAAAGCGGGCCAGACCAATATTGTGAACCTCCTGCGCTGCGCCTGGGCAGGGTCTCAGAAATACGGCGCGCTGGTGTGGTCCGGCGATATTCATTCCAGCTTCAAGAGCCTGCGCAATCAGTTTACAGCCGGGCTTAATATGGGAATTGCCGGTATTCCCTGGTGGACTACCGACATCGGCGGCTTCCACGGCGGAGACCCCACCGACCCCGAATTCCGGGAGGTGCTGGTGCGCTGGTTTGAGTACGGCGCCTTCTGCCCGGTCATGCGCCTGCACGGCGACAGAGAGCCCCACAAGCCCCCCATGAGCGATGTGCGCGGCGGGCGCTGTGTGTCCGGCGCAGACAACGAGGTGTGGTCCTTCGGCGAGGAAGCCTATGAGATCTGCAAGAAGTACCTCTTTTTAAGAGAGAGGATGCGCCCCTATACCCAATCGGTGATGCGCGAGGCCCATGAAAAGGGCAGCCCCGTCATGCGCCCACTGTTCTACGGCTTCCCGGAGGATAAAAAGGCCTGGGAGATTGAGGACCAGTATCTCTTCGGCGGCGATATTCTGGTGGCTCCCATCCTCTATGCCGGGCAGCGCCAAAGAGAGGTATATCTGCCAAAGGGAGAAAGCTGGACCGAGGTATGGACAGGAAAACGATTTGACGGCGGCGTGACCGTCACGGTGGACGCCCCCATCGATCAGATCCCCCTGTTTGTGAAAGACGAAGGTCTGCTTTCCATGCTCAATCCGTGAAAGCCAAGTAGATTTTTAATTTAACCAATCAAAAAGCTCTGCGCAAACGCGCAGAGCTTTTTGCTGCTTAGTTGTTAGGTTTTAGCCGTTAGTTGTTAGAGAAAAGCAAGGGAAAGGGCACGCCCTTTCCCTTGACCTTCTCTAACGACTAATATCTAACATCTAACAACTGCCTTCGTCGCAAAGAACCACTTAGGCGGCTTTGCCATCCGTTCTTTTTTGTTTATAAATCGGAAAGCTTTGGTCCATACTTTTACTATGGGAAAGGAGCGATCTCATGAAAAGAAAAGCCTACCGGATCTTTTTCTGCCTGATGCTGCTTCTCTGCACCGCTGTTTTCTCCATTCGGAATGTACTGGGAGGAGCGGAATATGTCACGGCGGCGGGGAGACAGAGTATTTACGAATTGAATGTGGCCAAAACCAGGGGCGCCATCTATGACTGTCATCTGGTCCCGCTCACCGGCGCCGAAACGGTCCAGGTGGCCGCGGTGGCTCCCACGATCGAGTCCATCGGCGCGCTGGAGAAGGCCACCGAAGGAAAGAACCGCAAGAGGCTGGCCGCCGCTTTGGAAAACGGGAAACCCTTCTCCATGGAGCTTACCGAGCCGGTGGAGGACAACTGCATTGACCTTTTCCGGGTGCAGAAGCGCTATGAAGAAGATCAGCTCGCCCCTCACATCATCGGCTATACAGACGCCGGAGGCAACGGGGTAAGCGGGATCGAGTACGCGATGGACGACCTTCTCAGCCAGTCGAGGGGCGAGATCACCCTTTACTATCGGGTAGACGCTCTGGGGAGAGTGATCGCCGGAGCAAACCGGCGGATCGTGAACACCATAGAGGATTCACAGGCCGGAGTGGCCCTGACGCTGGACAGCGAGATCCAGAAAATCGTGGAAAATGCCTCCAAAAGGCTTCAAAAGGGGGCCGTGGTGGTCACAGAGGTCCCAAACGGAGAGATCCGGGGGATCGCAAGCGTTCCAAGCTTTTCTCCCTATGATCTGGGAAAAGCCTCCAAAGATCCGGACTCTCCCCTTCTAAACCGCGCCTTCTCCGCCTACAGTCCGGGGTCTGTGTTTAAGCTGGTGACTGCCGCCCAGCAGATCGAACAGCACGGCGACACCTACGACTTCGTCTGCACCGGTTCCATCAACGCAGGCGGGATGCTGTTTCACTGCTTTGACGGGGACCCCCACGGCAAAGTCAATTTACAGACCGCCCTGGAAAAATCCTGCAACTGCTATTTCATTTCCGCGGCCAGAGCTTTGGGAAGCCAGTCTGTTCTGGAAATGGCCTATAATCTCGGCTTTGGAGCATCTATGGAATTTGGGCGGGGGCTTTATTCCGACCAGGGGGTCCTGCCTGGGCCGGATTCTCTGGAAAACGCCCGGGCCCTGGCAAATTTCTCCTTCGGCCAGGGGGAGCTCACCGTCACGCCCTTACAGGTGGCGGGAATGATAAACGCCATCGCCTCCGGAGGGGAATATTCCAGCCCCAAGCTGATCGAGGGTACGGTAGACCGGGAACAGCGGCTCACGCCCGCCGCTCCGGCAAATCAAAAAAAGCTGCGGGTCATGAAGCGGTCTACCGCCCTGAAGCTTCAGGAGTATCTGGAAAGCACCGCCCGGCAGGGCACCGGACAGGCGGGCGCTCCCACGGGCCTGACCTGCGGCATCAAAACCGGCACCGCCCAAACCGGCAGCTTTCAAAACGGACAGGAGCTTCTTCACTTCTGGTATACCGGATATCTCTGTGACGAGGGGGGCCCGCGCTACACCGTCACTGTGCTGCGGGAATCCGTCTTGGAGGATAACGGCGTTACCGCCGGCGTGTTCCGGGAGATCGCGTCAGCCCTTTCAAAGCTTCCAAAGGAAGAGTGAGTTTTCCCCTTTTTCGCAAATGCGGGAAAGGCGGCTATAAAATTTCCTCTTTCTCCTTCCTGCTTCTTGCCCCTTCTCTCTTTCCATGGTAGAATATCCGCAAAGGGCGTCGGATATTTTAGGAATGAAGTTGTCCCGCCCAGTTCTTCGCTTTGCTCAGACGGGCGATGGACACATTATACCAACGCACCTGCGGTGCTTATGGTATAATGAGGAAAAGCTCTCCAGAAGGAGGAGGAATTCTATGAAGACGCCGAAGATCCTGGTGGAAAAAGCTCAGGAGTTAGAGCGCAGAACAAAGGCAAAATATCCCGCTCTCGCGCCTCTTGCCAAGCAGTGCTTTTTAAACACCATGGAGACCACCGTGACACAGCTTCCCGATGGGAGCTGCTTCGTCATCACCGGGGACATCCCCGCCATGTGGCTTCGCGACAGCGCCGCCCAATTAAAGCCTTATCTGCCCTATGCCAACGAGGATGAAGAGCTCAAAAGTATTTTGCACAGCGTCATTGAGAAATACACATTTTATGTAAACCTGGACCCTTATTCCAACGCCTTCAACAGCGAAGTCCTTGCAAAAGGCTACAGCGAAAATGACCGCTCCGATTTTCAAAGCGGGTGGATCTGGGAGAGAAAATATGAGGTAGATTCTCTCTGCGCCCCCCTGTACTTCTCTCATGAATACTACTCAGTCACCAAGGACGCTTCCATTTTCACGGAGGAGTTTCGGCTGATGATCGAGAAAATCGTCACCACCTTCCGCACAGAACAGCGTCACGGGGAAAGGTCTCCCTATTGGTTTGTCCGGGAAAATGCCTGGGCCCCCAGCGATACGCTGCCCATGAACGGCAAGGGCAGGCCCGTAAACTTTACCGGCATGACCTGGTCCGGCTTCCGTCCTTCAGACGACTCCTGCAAATTCGGCTACCTGATCCCCTCCAATATGATGGCGGTGGCGGCGCTGAAAAAAGCGGCCGAGCTGGTGGACGCCGGATATCAGGACCAGGCGCTGAAGGAAGCCTGCCTTTCTCTTGCTTCGGAAATCGAGGACGGGATCGAGGCCTACGGCACAGTGCTGCATCCCAGGTTTGGGAAGATCTATGCCTATGAGACGGACGGCTTCGGCAATTACAACCTGATGGACGACGCCAATTCCCCCAGCCTGCTGGCCATTCCCTATTTAGGCTATCGGGAGGCGGACGACCCTGTCTACCAGAACACCCGCCGCTTCGTGCTGTCTGAGGAAAACCCCTACTACTACAGCGGCAAGGCGGCAAAGGGCATAGGCAGCCCTCACACCCCGCCCCGGTACATTTGGCATATCGGCCTTTGTATGCAGGTCCTCACCAGCCGCGACCAGAAGGAAAAAGAGGAATGTCTCGACATGATCGCAAGGACCCACGCGGGCACCAATTTCATGCACGAGGGCTTCCATGTGGACGACCCCTCCAAGTTTACCCGCCCCTGGTTTGCCTGGGCCAACACGCTTTTCGCCCAGATGCTTTCCGGCGAGGTCTGAGCCCTGTAAGAAACTGAAGGGCCGCCCTGTGAAGCTTTTAAGCTTCACAGGGCGGCCCTTGCTTTTAAGGCTTTCTCAAAGCCTGCTCTTCAAAAAATTGATCCGCTCCTTGAACCGGGTATTGCTTTAAAAATCAATTCACCTATCATCAAAAACAAGAAAAGCCACAATTTCCTGGAGGATTTTATGTTTTTAGCTTCTTTCAAAGAAACGGAGCTTTACGCCGGGAGAGAGGAATCCGAGCTCTCAGGCTTTTGAAGCTCTCCGCGAACGATCTTCGGCTTTCCCACATATTCCATATGGGGATAGATGACCTCAAGAAACTCATCGGGAAAATATTCGTCAAAAAAGCTCTGGACCCTGTTTTCCGCCGGGATCCCGTTGATCCGCTCCGACTGGCGGTACACCGCTCCGGCGGAAAGGGCCATATCCACTGTGATGAGCAGCGCCGTGATCACAGTCAAGATCCTGCCCGCTTTTTTAGGGATCCGTTCGATCTGCCTGGAAATTACAGGGTACAGGTCTTTGACCCAAATGAGCCCTAAAATCCCCCAGAAAAAGGAGTACATCAGGTTTGTTCTCCCGCCGATATTCAAAGCGGAGCCGCTGTATTCCCAGGACACAGTCCCGAATACAGCCTGCTGAAACAGGCTGCACAAATACTCAAAGCCGCCCCCGATGACAAAGCTGGCCAAAAAGATCATGATGTCTCTTTGGTTGTAAAGCTTATAAAGGCACAGGGTGATGACCACCGCTCCAAACCCATACACCAGGATAAAGGGGCCGAACACCACGCTGACCCGCAGCTCGTAGTGATGGGGCGGCGTAACAAGCGTATATGCCGTTTCCAGCAGGAAACCCACTACATTCCCAATCATAAAGATCCAGAAAAGCTTGGAAAAGCAAAGCCCATAGGCAAACGGCTTCTCTTGCCCTTTAGGGATCTTCACCTCATAGGCCGCGATAGCCGCCTCGTTATGCCTGCGAATCGCCTCAGAAGACCTGCGCCGGAATACGTTCACATTTTGTCTGAGCGCTTCCAGCTGCTCGTTATGCCTGAGGGAACGCAGATCGGGAAAGGCCTTTAAAAGCCGCTGGTGCAGGGGATTGGCCCTGAGGGCGGCCTCGTATTTTTCCTTTAAGCGGGCCGCCTCCTTCTGCCATTCCTTTTCAAAGCTCTCCCGCTTTTCCCCGGCAGCCATAGTGCCCTCAAACAGCCGCTCTCCCAATTTGTCAGAACCGGCCTTCAGCTTTCCGGACACATATTCCAGATTTTTCAGCTTCCGGTTGAGCCCGGCAATGGCCACGATGGTGACGATAAAGTCCGCAAGCGCAAGAGAAACGAGAACAATTAAGAGCGTTATTCCTACCGGCTTTGGCAAAAGAGCCGTCAGGCGGCGGGTATGAGGCACTACAAAACGCACCACTGCCATTCCCGCCACTGCCCACAGCAGAGAGAACCGCAGGCAGATATATCCGTTTAAATTATGGGGCTGGTCCGAATAATCCCACCATTTCTGATGAAACAGCTTTTCCAGTAAAAACCCCGCCAGCCATTCCAAGGCGGAGCCCAGCACCATGGAGCCTACCAGAAGCGCGGCGATATTCTTGCCGAACGGGCGCATGACAAAGTCGATCAGCACTACGCCGAAGCCGTAAATGGGACAAAGAGGCCCGTTTAAAAATCCCCGGTTCACAAACCGCTTTTCACAGATGGCGGCAAATACCACTTCGCCGCACCAGCCCAAAAAGGAAAAAATAAAAAAGCACCAGATATACCCATACATCATAGCTTCTGTCCATGCTCCCCTTCCCGGTAAGATATGAGATCCCACATCATCGATCCCCCATCGTTCTGCGGGGTATTATAGCAAAGAAAAAAGCCCCTGTAAATATATGGAGAAAATCTTAAAGGAAGTCGTAAGATTTGCAAAAAGCCATCTTCAAAACACCCGGGGAAGCTCCTCTATCAGGTCGGTGGGAAGCATACTGCGCCGGGAGAGCCGCTTGGAACAAAGGTCTCCCGCCTTCCCGTGAAAATACGCCGCGGCCTTTGCCGCTTCAAAGGGAGGCATTCCCTGGGAAAGGAAAGAGGCCATGATCCCCGCTAACACATCCCCGCTTCCGCCCTTGGCCATTCCGGGATTCCCGGTGGGGTTGACAGCGCACCTGCCCTTCGGCGAGGCCGTCACCGTGGCCGCCCCCTTGAGCACGGTAACGGCCCCGAACCTCTCAGCCGCAAGCTTCGCCGTCTCCAGCCTGTTTGCCTGAATGAAAGAAACGCTTTCGCTAAGCAGCCTGGAAAGCTCGCCCGGATGGGGCGTCAAAACCAGCGGGCCTTTGCAAAGGGAAAAGAATTCCGGATGCACGGCGAGAAAATTCAGGGCGTCAGCGTCTGCAAGCAGGGGGGCTTCGCAGTGAGAAAACACGGTAGGGCAAACCTTTTCCCGCAGTTCTCTCAGCCCGCAGCCCAAAAGGCAGGCGGAGGCTCCCACGATGGCTTTTTTGAGCTTTTCCTCGCTTTTTTGAGGCTCTTTCTCCCAGGAAAGCACGGTAAACACCGCTTCCGGGACCATCCCCGCCAAAATGGGATAGATGCTTTCCTCCACTGCCAAATGCAAAAGCCCCACTCCGCTTCTCAGAGCTGCTCTGGCCGCCATCATGCAGGCTCCAGCCATGCCGAAACTGCCGCACACCAGCAAAAGCCTTCCCCCATCTCCCTTATGGCTCTGTACCCGGCGCGTTGGCAGCAGGGAAAGCGCCTCTTCCTCCTCTGTTTCTTCCAAAGGACTTTCCCACAGGGATTTTTGAAGCAGCTCCTGAGGGATCCCTACACAGACGGTTTTGACCTGTCCGCAGTATTCTTTGGCCGGGTAGGAAACACAGGCGGGCTTTTTTGCGGTAAAGGTCACCGTCACATCGGCCCGGAAGGCGTGGGGGCTCACCCGGCCCGTGTCACACTGCGCTCCGCTGGGAAGATCGCAGGCAATTTTAAAGCAGGACGCCCGGTTTGCCGCCTCCAAAAGGGCGCGGGGAGTTCCGGAAAGCTCTCCTCGAAATCCAAACCCGAATACTGCGTCCAGGATCACCTGCGCGCTTTGAAGGGAGGAAAAAGCTCTTTCCTCCTCCCCCGTTAAAACTTCCACCTGGGAGGGCAGGGCAGAAAAGGCGTTTTGGGCAAGCTGGGTTCCCGGCAGGCCCTCTGCGAGGATCACCTGCACCTTCGCCCCCCTCTCCCAAAGCAGCCGGGCACAGACAAATCCGTCTCCGCCGTTATTTCCCTTTCCGCAAAGAATACTGACCCTCGTTCCCTCTAAAACGGGAAATCGCTCTTCGATTTCACAAAACAGCGCTTTTCCCGCGTTCTCCATCAGCTGTGCGAAGGTCACTCCCTGTTCGGAAGCGGCCTGCTCCAGGCTCTTGACCGCTTCCCGATCCAGCAGCTTCATGAGACGCTCCTTTCCCGCCCTGCAGGCGCAGAAATATTTCTCTTTCCCTTGACACAAAGGGGACTGCATAATAAAATAATAACAGCAAATGAACTTCGGGGCAAGGTGAAAATCCTTACCGGCAGTAAAAGTCTGCGAACGAAAGCCTTTCGCTTTCGCCGATCCGGTGAAATTCCGGTACCGACGGTCAAAGTCCGGATGGAAGAAGATTCGTTGAGCCGTTTTTCGCGCGCTCCTGCCCCTGAACTCTTTGCGGTTCAGGGGCTTTTTCTGTCTCTTTGCGCTCATTTGCAAATCATTTCAGAAAGGTGCGATCTCTGTGCAAAGCTCTTTACAGACCAAAAAGGTGGACACAAAAAAGCTGTGCGTCACCGCCGTATTGGCCACTCTGGCCTATGTTTCCCTGTTGTTCCGCGTTCCCATCGTCCTGTTTTTAAGCTATGAGCCCAAGGATGTGCTCATAGCCCTGGGCGGGTTCCTGTTCGGGCCCTTGACCAGCGTCGTCATGTCTGTGCTGGTCTCCCTTTTGGAGATGGTGACCATCAGCGACACAGGCATTATCGGCTGTGTGATGAATATTTTGGGCACCTGCTCCTTTGCCTGCACGGCCTCTGTCATCTATCAGAAAAGGCGTTCGCTTTCCGGCGCGGTGACCGCCCTGGTTTCCGCCTGTCTGGTCATGACAGCCGCCATGCTTCTGTGGAATTATTTTATCACGCCCTTTTATATGTGCCCTCCCGGAATGAGCACAGCTGAGATGCGCGGGCAGGTGGCGGGGATGCTGATCCCCATCTTTCTGCCCTTCAACCTGCTAAAAAGCGGGCTCAACAGCGCCTTGCTGCTGCTTCTGTATAAGCCTCTGGTCACCGCCTTGCGCAGGGCCAAGGTCCTGCCCGCCTCCTCCTCAGCGGAAAAGGGCAAAATAAACCTTTGGATGATCCTCGTTTCCTTTTTGCTGCTGTGCGTTCTCATCCTGGGCTTTTTGAAGCTCAGCGGTGCGATTTGAGCCGGATAGTTGTTAGTAGTTAGTTATTAGTCGTTAGAAAGAGCCTTGGCTCTCCCTCTGGGAGAGCTGTCGAGCGCAGCGAGACTGAGAGGGAGAAAGCGTCCTTTCTAACCACTCACGACTAAAAACTAACAACTAGAAAACCTCCCTCGCCGTCATGGCTTTGTCATGCCACCGTCTCGCCTGCCGGCTCGGTTGCTGTGCCCCAGTGGAGCACGCCCAGCAACGACCGGAGTGGCAACGGAGACCGGCTCGCAGCTTGTGTCCCACCGGGACACGCTCACCCCATAGGGAGAGGCAAGAAGGAGAGCAAGTCTGCGGGCTAAAGAAAAGCAAGCTGCTGTGAATCAGGCACGGCAAAAAAGGGTTCCCAAATAGGGAACCCTTTTTCTGTCAAAATGCTCTTTTCCAGCATCCAACATCCAGCGTCTAATATCCATCGTCAGTCTTCGATCGCCGCTTTCCGGCTGTTTACCCTGCGGAAAAACTCCACATCCATTTTGGGCGTGCGGTCATAGTAGTATACGCCGTTTTGCTCCTGCTCCACATCGGTCAGCTGGGTATAGCAGAAGCCCAGCATTCTGGGGTTGTCCAAAAGGGCGTTTGTAAGCTTTTCATAGCGCTCCTGATATTCCTCGATGGTCTTGGGGCCGTCTCCGTATCCCCAGGCCGTCTTGTCAGAGGATTCCTTCGCCCACTTGATGCCGCCGTACTCGCTGACAAACATGGGCATCCCCTCCCGGTACTGCTGGCGCTCTTCAAACCGGTCGAAGAAGGGGCCCGTTCCCTCGGAAAACGGGCGGTAGGTCTCGGCAAACTTCTCCGGGTCCTGCTCGTAGTCGTGCACGTCAAAAATGTCGGTCTCAACATGAAAGTTCCCGCTGGTATCGATGCAGGGGCGGGTGGGGTCCCACTGCTTCGTCATCCGGTAGACGGTCGAAAGCAGGGGATCCAGCTGCTTTCTGCCCTCATAGTCCCAGGTCTCGTTAAAGGGGCACCAGCCGATGATGGCGGGGTGGTTAAAGTCTCGCTCTATGACCTGCATCCACTCCGGCAAAAACGCTTCCAAAGCGCTGGGCGAGGAAACGTCCAGGCCCCAGCTGGCCATCTCGCCCCAGACGAGGTAGCCCATCCGGTCACAGTGATAGAGGAATCTCGGCTCGAACACCTTTTGGTGCAGCCGCGCCCCGTTAAACCCTGCCGCCATGGAAAGCCGAATATCGTTTACCAGCGCTTCTTCATCGGGGGCCGTGTAGATCCCGTCCGGATAAAAGCCCTGGTCCAGAACCAGGCGCTGGAATACAGAGCGGCCGTTTACGAGGAACCGGTATCCGTCCAGGCGCACCTCCCGCAGTCCGAAATAGCTTTTCACCTGATCTTCCCCGAAGGAGAGGCGCAGGTCATAAAGCCTGCCCGCTCCCGGCTCCCAAAGGTGCGTTTCCGAAAGGGGCAGCGTAAGGCACACGGTGCCTCCCTGAGTTTTGGCCCGGGCTTTTCCACAGAGGCGCCCCTCAAAGGAAGCCTCCACACAAAGCGTGCCCGCTCCCCGCACCTTTGCCTCTACCGTCACTGTGCTTTCTTCGATATTGGGGAAATACCGGGCACTTTCCACATAGGCCTCGGGCACGAACTCCAGCCATACCGTCTGCCAGACCCCGGTCGTTCTGGTGTAAAAGCAGCCATAGGAATCATACCGCCCGCTCTGCTTTCCCGTAGGCTGCAGCGGGTCGCGCTCATCGTCCTGTGCAAACACCGTGAGATGGTTTTCCCCCGGATGCAGAAAAGAGGTGATCTCCAGGGCGAAGGACGCGTAGCCTCCCCGGTGCTCTCCCGCCTCTTCTCCGTTGAGGAATATCCGCCAGCGGTAATCCACCGCGCCGAAATGCAGGATCACTCTGCCTGCAAGCTCTTGTTCCGTAAGCTCCAATGTGCGGTGATACCACACTGCCGGGATAAAGTCTCGATACCCGATCCCGCTGAGCTTGCTTTGGGGGCAGAAGGGGACCACGATGCTTTCCTCCCACTGCTCTCGCTTCTGATACCCCTTTTCCAGGCCGCTTTGATTCATGTCAAAGGCAAAATCCCAGGTCCCGTTTAAATTGCGCCAGGCTTCCCGCTGAAACTGGGGAAACGGGTGCTCCGCTCTCCTGATGTCTGTCATTTTACGCCTCCTAAAAAGCTGTTTTCCTGCCGGAACAGGTTACTTTCCTACAGTATACCGCAGCCACGGGAAAAGGTAAATGGAGGAAACGGGGAAAATTGAGGAAGATACGCAAAAAGGGAGCAGGATCTCCTTTTGCAAGAGCAAAGGCGAGTATCTCGCCGAGAAAATACCGAGACTGCTCCTAAAGCTCTGTATATTCGTCCTTTTCCAAGTCGTACCCCTTTGTACAGACACGCTTTGCCAGAAACAGATTATGGGTGATGACGATCAGCCCCAGCGGCCGCTTTTCTCCCTCCTCTAGGATCCTTTGCCAGATCTGCGCCTGCGTGACGGCATCCAGCATGGCGCTGATCTCGTCGCAGATCAAGAATTGGGGTTCGCTCAAAAGCGCCCGGGCCACGCAAAAGCGCTGTAATTCCCCTCCGGAAAGCTCCCTTGGAAACCGGGATAGCCAATCCGGCTCAATGCCAAAGGAGGAAAGCATCTCCTGAGAAAATGTTCCCGCTTCTTCCAACACCCTGCGCAGCTTCCAGCGCGGATTGATGGCCTTTTCCGGATGCTGATAGATCAGCTGCACCGGGCAGACCCCTTTTTGCGCAAGCGGCCTTTCGTCCAGCAGGACCTCTCCCCTTTGGGGCTTCAGATATCCGGAAAGCACCATTGCAAGCGTGGTTTTTCCATATCCGCTGGGTGCAAGCAAAGCCAGACGCTCGCCGCAGTTTACCGCGAGGTCGACTCCTTCCAGGACCCAGGGCAGCTTTTTTTGATACCGAAAGCCTATGTTCTTTGCCTCAAGCTTCACGCCAGCACCTCACCTCTCCTCCTCGGACCTTACGCACCAAGGGCAGCTCTTCCGTGCATTTTTCCGTTCTATAAGGGCAGCGCGGCCCGAAAAGGCAGCCCTTTGGCAGGTTCCCCGCATACGGCTGAACTCCGGGGATCGGGTGAAATCCGTTTTGGGGCAGCGCCCTCCACAGGGCCTTTGAATAGGGGTGTCTAAGCGCTTCGGGTCCCGCTTTAAAATCTGAAGCGGGGGCGGTCTCCACTGTGGTCCCCGCGTAAAACACGGCGATCCTGTCTGCAAATTCAAAGGCAAGGTCAATATCATGGGTGATGAGGATGACCGCCTTCCCGGCATCCGCCATCTCCCGAAACAGCTTCAAAGCCTCTAAAGCCTCCTTCAGGCTCATGCCGGGGGTAGGTTCATCGGCAATGATCAGCTTTGCGTCTGTGATCAAGGCTGTGGAGACCAGCACCCGTCTTGCCATTCCTCCCGAAAGCTGGAAGGGGTAAAGGCGTTCTGTCCGGTCCGGCAGCCCCAGCCGCCGGAATAGATTCTCCCGCTTCGCGGTAGGCCTTGGGGTGCGATGGCCGTCTGCCTGTTTCCCCACTCTCATCAGAGGATCCAGATAGGCAACGGACTGAGGCACTAAAGCGATCTCTGTTCCCCGAAGCTGCTCCTGGCGGCTCCGGTTCAACTCCTGCCCTAGGTAATACAGCTCTCCGCGCACCGCCGCGTTTTCCGGCAAAATTCCGAGAATAGCGGAAGCCAGCAGGCTTTTCCCCGATCCGGAGGACCCGGCCACCGCCACGATCTCTCCGGGATACACCCGCAGATGCAGGTCAGAAATCACCTGCAGATCTCCCTGCTCCAGGCCATGTCCGTACATGCGAAAGGTGACGGAAAGATCGCGGATCTCCAGCAAAGGTCTTTTTTCCTGTTCCATGTCCGCCTCCTTACTCCTGCGCGCTGTAGGGATCCAGTATCCTGCGCAGATGGTCGCCTAATTGATCGATCAGCAGCACGATCAGCACAAGGGAAAGCCCCGGCAATACCGCGGGCCACCACATGCCTGCTGAAAGATACCGCATACTTTCGGAAAGAATGATCCCGATGGCAGAGCGCTCCGGAGGCAGCCCAAACCCCAGAAACGAGATAGCCGCCTCATGTAAAATAGCGTGAGGGAGCATCAGAATGAGTCCCACAAGAAATTGAGGAAACAGGTGGGGAAGCAGATGATGAGTGAAGGTCCATCCGCTGGATCTTCCGAGCCTGCGGGATACCGCTATATACTGCTGAGCACGAAGCTGCAGCACCTCCCCTCTGATCAGGCGCGAAAGGCTGCACCAATGAGTCGCCGCAATGCCGATGAGCAGGCCCCTAAGCCCCTTCCCCGCTGCGAAGGAGATCAGGATCACAAGGATCGTATGAGGCACGCTCATCACAAGGTCGATCAGCCAGTTGATCAAAGCGTCTGCCCATTTAGAGCCGGCGGCCGCGATCACCCCCACCAGCACGGCGATCACCGCGCTGGCAAGCGAGGCGGAAAGCCCCACGGTCATACTGACGGACATTCCCTTAAGTGTCCGCGCCAGCAGGTCGCGCCCCAGCGCGTCCGTGCCGAAGGGATGCTCCCAGGAGGGCGGCTGCCCGGCCTCCAGAAAGCTTCCCGCGGCAGCGCTGTCAGGAATCACCCCGCCGCAAACAAACAGGAAAATCAGGACAACCGCCAGAAGCCCTGTCAGGAGGGCCGCTTTGGTACGGCGGTTTGATCGATCGATTTGTTTCATCCGCCCACCTCCCGTATCTGCGGGTCAACGACCCCATAAAGCAAATTGGCGATCAAATTCCCAGTACACACAAACACAGCGGAAAACAGCGTCACCCCAAGCAGCAGCGGAACGTCGCCGTTTAATCCCGCGGCAGACGCCGCGCTGCCGAGGCCGGGGAAACTGAACACATTTTCCGCCAGCACCGACCCTCCGAACAATTCCGCAAAGGAGGCAAACTGCAAAGTCAGCGCAGGAAGCAGAGTGCCCCGCAGCCCATGACGGCGCAGGACCGTCCATTTTCCTTCCCCTCTGGCCCGCGCAAACAGGGCGTACTCGCTGTTTGACACATCGATGAGCTTTTGCCGGGTATGCAGCGCTATATTGGAAAAAGACATCATGCCCAATGTGAAAGCCGGCAGGATCAGGTGATGGATCCTCTGCCAGGGGCTCACCTCCTCGCTGAGAATTCCGATAGGGCCGGAAAAGCCCACCGGAAACCAATCAAGCCATACGGAAAAGACCAGAAGCAGCAGGAGCCCCAACCAAAAGGTAGGCACAGCGCTTAAAACATAGCAGATCTTTTTCAGAAGCCTGTCCTGCCACCGGCCCTCATAAAGCCCCATGATACATCCGAGAAAAAAGCCTATCAGGCCGGCCAGCACCCACGCGCAAAGCATCAGTGCCAACGAATTTAAAAACCGTTCGCCGATGATATCGGCAACCGGCCTGCGATAGATGGCAGACTCCCCCAAATTCCCCCGCAGAAGCTCTGAAAGCCAGCCGAAATAGCGTTCGACCGGCGGCTCATCCACGCCCCAGTAGGCCTCGATCTCCGCGCGCTGCTCCGGCGAAACGGCAGTTCCAAGCCCCAGAATATACTGCTGCACCGGCTCTGTCGGAGAAGCACTCACCAACGCAAAGGAGAGAACGCTCACCGCCAGCAGCAGAGAGATCATCTTGAGCCCGCAGGCAACAAGGATATGGGCAAGCCGCCCCAGCGTCTCTTTCATAAAACACACCTCAAAGCCTTTTGTTTCCAGGCGGCGGCCGCTTTTCAAAAGAGAAGCGGCCCTTTTCCAGCGAAACACAGGTCATTCTGTCCAAGCCCATTCCTGAAGATTCTGGATCAGAGGCAGCCCGTGGCCGTGGCCATGGATGGGCTGGTCCCCGATGGAAAGCCCGTCTCGGACATAGGTAACATGACTGAGATTGACAATCCATACCCAGGGGCACGCCCCCTTCATGGCGGTTCCGTTCGTGCCGTCCCACTGGACCTTTTTCCAGTTTTCATTTGCCTCTTCGGCGGTGAGAGACTTCATTGCCGCGTCCAGATAATTGTCAGTCAGCTCGCTTTGATAGCCCTCCGGGTTGTAGAAATCGTCTAAGAGAGCGCCCTCAGAGCGATAGAGATAGTAGGTTTCATTGGGGATCGCGGACCCCCACCCCATCATCACCGCTTGGGAGAACATCCGCCTCATGATCTCATCCCAGCTGACCCCTTCCACCTGGATCTGAATGCCGATCCCGCGCACCTGCTCGGCGACAGCCATCGCAACGGCCTGACGCACAGAGTCTCCGGAGGGATAAATACAGGTAAATTCCGCCTTCAAGCCGTTTTTTTCAACAATGCCGTCCTGGTCCGTATCGGCCCATCCGGCGTCGGAAAGCAGCTTTTTCGCGTACTGCACATCGGTTTCGATCACGGTTTCCGGGTTGTTCCACGGCATCCCGTCATTTTCGGAATAGGCGGGCCGTCCAAACCCGTTTAAGACCACGTCCGCAATCTGCCTGCGGTCGATGCCGTAAGCGATGGCCTGGCGGATCTCCAGATTGCAGGTGACATTGTTGCCGATGGGAGCGCCGCTTTCCGTGGTTTTGCCCTCGTCCGGAAGGACCGGGAGAGTAAATCCGCGGTTGTCCGCAGAGGGGATGGCCTCCACATGATACCCGTCTGCCGCCGTTCTGCCAAGGGCGGCGGTGGAATATGCGACATCCACTTTCTTGGCCTTGACTGCCGCCAGCGCGGCGTCCTCAGACATGAATACCACCGTCACCTGCTTGATTTTGGGAACGCCGCCGTAGTAATTTTCATTCGCGGCAAAAATGATCTGCTCCTGCGGCTTCCACTCCACAAACCGGTAAGGGCCTGAGCCCACGGGATTCGTGCCGTAATCGTCTCCATACGCGTCCTTCGGCACGATCCCCACAGACGCCAGGGTATTGAGGAAAATGGAGGTGGGCCGGGAAAGGGTGAAGACAACGGTCTCCTCGTCCCGGGCCACGGCGCTTTCCAGATAGGTAAGGTCCACAGAGCCCTGAGCCGCCTTGGCCGTTTCCAGTGTAAAAGCCACATCGGAGGCAGTCACCTTCTGGCCGTTTGTAAAATAGGCGTCATCGCGAATGGTAAAGGTCCATGTCAGCCCATCCTCTGACAGCTCATAGCCGGTGGCCAGATCGTTTTCAAAGCTCAGCTCCGAGGTATACCTGACCAGCGTGCTCTGCACGATAGGAGAGTTTCCATGGCCCCAGCCCTTGGTGGGGTCCAGCGTCTCAGGCTCAGAGCCGATGGCGATCACAACGCTGTCTTTGCCGGCCGAAGCGCTGACAGAGCTTTCGCCGCCCTTTTCGGCCGCCCGGTCTTCTTCCCCCGGGGCCGTTTTGCAGGCAGACATTGTAAACAACACGGCCGCCGCCAAAAGGCAGAGTAAATATTTTTTGAGAACTGCGTTCATATTTCTCCTGTCCTTTCCGTTTTCCTGAAGCGCTTGGCTCCTCCCTGACCGTCTGCCGGTCCGGCCCTAAGACCGCAGTCCGGCTTCACAGCTTCAGCTCATCCAACAGGGAAGCCGCCTTAAAAATGCTGACGCCCTTTTCCTTTGCGATCCGGGCAAGGTCTTCATACTCATATTTGGAGCGAGCGACGCCGCAGCCGAAGCTGTCTTTCCGGCACACCCTCCCATAGGGCGTTTCCAGCTCTGTGATCTTGCGGTCAAGAACATACCGCCGAGTCTGTGTTTCACGGATCCCGATGGTGGTGGTATGCTCAAAGATCAGCCTTACCATAGCTTCCCGATCCTCTTCGGAACACATCACACGGATCAGGGTCCCGGGACGGGATTTTTTCATGCCGATAGGGACGGTATACACATCCAGCGCTCCCGCCTCCAGAAGCCGCTGCGTGGCAAAGCCGATGGCCTCCCCTGTCATATCGTCCACATTGCAGGACAATTCCAGCACGGTACCGGCCTTGTCTTCGCTTTCGCCAAGCAGGGCCCGGACACAATTTGCGGCCTCAAATTCCTTTTTTCCCATCCCGTAGCCGATCTTCTCCACCCGCATCACAGGGGCCGGGCCGAAGGAGGACACAAAATGCTTCAAAAGGGCGGCGCCGGTAGGCGTGCACAGCTCTCCCTTCACCGCTCCGCCATAGGTGGGCACGCCCATCAGGATATGAGCGGTAGCGGGAGCGGGCACGGGCAGGATCCCGTGGGCGCAGCGTACCTGTCCGCTTCCCACATGAACCGGGGACGCGAGGATCCGATCCGGCTTCAATTCCTCCAGAAGCATACACACCGCCGTCACATCGGCCACAGCGTCCATGGCTCCCACCTCATGAAAATGGATCTCCTCCACCGGCCTTCCGTGCGCTTTGCTTTCCGCCTGGGCGATCAGCCCATACACCTCCATGGCGTCCCTGCGCACCTTTTGGGAGACGGGCAAATGCTCAAAGATACCGCGAATGTCTTCCATGCCCGTGTGGTGGTGAGTATGGGCATGCTCGTGGTCATGGGCATGCTCGTGGTCATGGGTATGCTCGTGGTCGTGGGGATGCTCGTGATCGTGGGTGTGTTCATGGTCATGGGGATGTTCGTGGCCGTGAGAATGCTCATGCCCGTCCACGCCCTCCTCCTCGCCGAACACGGAGACAGACACATGAGTGCCGGTGATGCCGCAGGACACCGCCGGAGAGACTTTCACCTCTACTCCCGGGAGCCCCAGCGCCGCAAAGCGCCGCAAGAACCCCTCCGGGTCCGGATGAAGCTCTAAAAGAGCCGCCGTAAGCATATCCCCCGCCGCGCCCATATTACATTCCAGATAAAGCGTTTTCATTTTCAGTTCCTCCCCTTACGAAAGATGGTTGATCATACTGGCAAGATACCCCGCGCCGAAGCCATTGTCGATATTCACGACGCTGACGCCGCTTGCGCAGGAATTGAGCATGGATAAAAGCGCCGCCAGGCCCCCGAAGGACGCGCCGTATCCCACACTGGTAGGCACCGCAATGACCGGGCAGTCGGCAAGGCCGCCGATCACGCTTGCCAAAGCGCCCTCCATCCCCGCGATGGCGATGATGACCCTGGCGCTCATGATCTCCTCCAGATGGCTGAGGGTGCGGTGCAGCCCGGAAACGCCCACATCATAAAGGCGGAGCACCTGATTCCCCAAAGCCTCAGCCGTCAGCGCGGCCTCCTCCGCCACCGGCATATCGCTGGTGCCTCCGGTGGCTACCACCACGCATCCCTTGCCGGAAGGCTTCGGAAGCTCTCCCACAATGCCTATCCGGCCCAGCTCATGATAGGAGAGGGGCAGCTGCGCGCCTACAAAATCCGCCGCCTCCTTTGACATACGGGTGATGAGGATGGTCTTTTCTCCGTCAGAGCGCATGGAAGAGGCGATCTCTTTGATCTGCTCCTTTGTTTTTCCGGCGCCGTAAATCACCTCCGCGACGCCCTGCCGCAGCCCGCGGTGCCGGTCTACCTTGGCAAAGCCCAGGTCCCGAAAGGGCTCTGTTTTCAGCCTGAGCAGCGCTTCCTCTACAGAGCGCTCTCCCCTTTGCACCTTTTCCAAAAGGTCTCTGATCTCTTCCTTATCCATTTCCTTTTCTCTCCTCCAAATCCAAAAGCACTGTGGAAAACACTTCGGAAAGCGCCTTTTTGATCTCTGCCCTGCGGGAAAAGGCCGCCTTGATCTGCTCCTTTGGAAGCTGAAGCCTTGCGGCATCTCCCAACATCCTGACCCGAAAATCCGTAAAGCCCAGCCGGAAAAGGGCGTCCTCTGCCGCTTCCACGCGCCTTAGGGCCTCTTCGGTGATCTCTACGCCGGCAGGGATCCTGGTAGCAAGGCAGGCGTAGGCGGGCTTATTCCAGGTGAACAGCCCCGCCTCTTTGGAGCGGGCTCTGACCTGCGCCTTTGTAATGCCGCATTCCCGAAGCGGCGAGCGCACACCAAGCTCTTGCAAGGCCCTCATTCCCGGCCGGTCGTTTCCGTCATCCGAGGCGTTGGTGCCGTCTAGTAAAACTGTAAAGCCATCTGCCTTTACTCTGTCCAGCAGCGCGGAAAACATCGCCTTTTTACAGTGATAACACCGGTCCTTCGGGTTCGCCGCCACCTGGGGAAGATCCAGCACCGAAAGCTCGATCACGGCAAGCTCTACCCCCAGCTCCTGCGCGAGCCTTTTGGCGTCCTGCAATTCAAACTCCGGCTGAAAAGCCGTTTTCACATAGTAGGGCCGCACCTTTGCGCCGCTTCTTACCGCGGCCCAAAGGAGATAGGCGGAATCGCACCCGCCGGAGAAGGCCAGGGCCGTTTCCGGATTTTCTGAAAAAAACTGTGAAAGCTCCAAAGAATTTCCCTCCTTGAGAAAAGCGTTAGAGAAAGAAAAAGAAACAAACGCAAAGCCGCTTGGGCGGCTTTCGGCGTTTGCTTCTGCTTCCTGCAAAATATCAAATATTTATTTTTCACTGAGTCACTGCGCCCTCGGTCCTTCCAAGACCTGCCTGTCCTCTTCCTGAGGAGAATCGCCGGGCGGTTTTTATGATTATACCGGTTAGAGCCTACTTTAAGTCAAGCCTTTTTGCGTTTTTTAAAAGCTCTTTTTTGTGCCCCATATGGATCCCGATATGCCCTACCGCCAAAACCGCGGCCGAAAGGAGCATCCACACCACTTTTCCGTAGATTCCCAAAAGGAAAAAGGCAACTACAGGCAGCACCGCCCCCGCAAGGGGGATCCCCAGGAAGCTGCTGTAAAAGTCTTCGAGACTCTTGCGGCTTCGAAAATAGCGAACCCACCAAAGCTCATACAAAGCCATGAGGAAAAAGGCCCCCATCAGCCAGAGGCTCCAAAGAGAAAACCCCTTGGGGTCATAATCGGAAAAGATCAGCGCACAGCAGCAGGTGAGGATCTCTCCCAGCCGTTCCAGCCCCTGCAAGATCCGATTTTCACCCTTTGCCGTATAACTCTGAGGCAGGTTTTGGGTCCAGAGCAGATTGGGAAGAAAGAGCAGTATCAAAAACAGCGCTCCGATATAAGAGAAGCCGAATCTTCCCATAGTCATTCTTCCCCGTTTCTCTCTCCGGGGAGGCGGATCCTCGTAAAGGATTCCACAGAGCACTGCACGTCGTCGTTCCAGCCCAGGGCGATCAGCGTCCCGTCCGCCCGAAGGCCTACTGTGTGAGAGGCGCCGCACACAAGATCTGTCAGGTTTTCCCATTTGGAAACATGGCACTGCCAATCGCTGTCAGCCCCTGCGGCAACAGCCGTCCCATCAGCCCGAAGCCCGGCTGTGTGATAATGCCCGGCAGACAGGGAAACCACATTATCCCAATCGGATACCCTGCACTGTCCGCAGTCGTTTTCTCCCACGGCCACCACGGTCCCGTCCGCTCGAAGCCCCACTGTGTGATAGTAGCCGCAGGCGACGGCACAGATATCCTTCCACTGGGAGACCTCGCACTGACCCCAGCTGTTGTCGCCCACTGCTGTCACAGTCCCGTCCTTTTTCAGCCCTATGGCGTGCCTTGCCCCGGCGGCAATGGCCGTGATCTCGCTCCAATCGGAAACCTCGCATTGCCCCGAAGCGTTTTCCCCGGCTGCAAGCACCGTGCCGTCCTTAAGCAGCCCCAGAGAAAAATTCCCTCCGGCGGCGATGGCGGCGACATCTTTCCACCCGGACACATCACATTCCCCGTTTTCGCTTTTTCCGGCCGCTGTCACGGTACCGTCTTCCCTGAGGCCCAAGGTATGATCTTCCCCTGCCGATACGGCGACGATTTCTTTCCAGCCGGACACCTCGCACTGGCCGTTGGTCCTTTTCCCCACGGCCAGGACTGTGCCGTCCTCTCTGACGGCTGCGGTATGCCGTTCTCCCGCCGCGATCGTCCCGGAGGTGCTTCGAAGCTCGCTCCACAGAGCCTCGCTGCGCTGTGAAGCGTCCCGGAAGCCTCCGGCCTTGCCGAACAGCGCCGCGGCCTGAAAGGAGTTCCCGGCCTTCAGCTCTTTTTCCGCCTCGTGATACTGATAAGAGGGGATCAGCAGCTTTACCGTAAGCAAGCCCCCCACTGCTGCCGCACCGAGAAAGCTCCAGCAGATCACCTTTCTTAGCTTCCGCCTCTTTTTTGCCTTCGCCTCTTTCCGAAACCAGGACTCGAGAAAGCTGTCCTCTATGGGCTTCTCTTCCGCCGGCCCTGCGCTCTTTCGTTTTTTCACAAACTTCTCTCCTTTCTAAAATGCGGCTGTAATCTTTCGTTTACAGCCTTCCTTCAGATCCCTTTGTCGTCGGGAAACAGCAAAAGCTGATGATAGATCCCATCCGGTTTTCCGTTTTTCAGGTACACCCGGGGCACTCGCCGGGAAAGAGCGCACACCACCTCGTAATTGATGCTGTGCTCCCAGGCGGCCAGCTCATCCGCGCTCACCCATTCTTCCCCGTCCCGGCCGATCAGCGTGACGGTATCACCCACCTTTACCTGCCCCAGATGTGTGACATCCGCCATCAGCTGGTCCATGCAGATACGCCCTAAAACCGGGCAGCGTTTTCCATGGATCAACACCTGGGCGCCCCCCGGAGACAGGCTCCTAGGATAGCCGTCCGCATAGCCGATTGGGATCGTGGCCACCTGCATTTCCTTTTGGGCAGTAAATTCTCTTCCGTAGCTTACCGTAGCCCCCGGCAAAACAGTCTTCACATGGGACACCACTGAGCGCAGCGACAGCACCGGCACAAGCTGAGGCCGGTTTCTCACCTGTGAGGAGGGGTACAGCCCATAAAGGATGATACCGGCCCTTACCAGATCCAGATGAGAGAGAGGATAGTCAAAGATCCCCGCGCTGTTTGCGCAGTGCCGGACCGGGAAAGAAACGCCCTCCCGACCTAAAAGCTCCAGCAGCTCTTTAAAACAGCCGAACTGGCGCATGGTAAAGCTGTCTCCCTTTCGTCCTTCATCGGAAACGGCAAAATGGGTAAAGATCCCCTCCGGGAATAAGCCCTCCAGGGAGCAGGCTGTTTTGATCTCACGGGCAGCGTCCAGGTCTCTGCTGATGTCCTGAAAGCAGAAGCCCAGCCGCCCCATGCCGGTGTCCACCTTGATGTGGATCTTTACTTTGCAGCCGGCCTGCTTGGCCAGGCGGGAAAGCTCCTTCGCGTATTCCAGAGAGTAAACGCATTGTGAGATCTGATTCTGCGCCAGGGAAGCGGCCTCTTCCGCCGGAGTATAGCCCAAGATCAAGATGGGCTTTTGGATCCCGGCGTTTCTCAGCTGCAAAGCCTCCTCCAGGTTGGATACGGCGAACCAGTCCGTCCCCAGGGCTTCCAGCTCCTGAGCCATACGCACGGCTCCGTGGCCGTAGGCGTCCGCCTTGATCACACAGCAGATCTGCGCTTTCGGGTCAGCCGCCCTTCTCACCTGAGAAAAATTATGAGAAAGCGCGTCCAGATCGATCTCCGCCCAGGTGCGCCTTAAAACCTCTTTCATCTGCGCCTCATCCCTCTTAAAAGTTTTCCGGAGCCCTTTTGCAGGCAGCCCCAAGCTTTCAGCCCTTCGCCAAGATCATCTGAAATACTCCACGCCGGATTCAAAGAGAAGCTGATCCTTCTCTCCGGGAACATTCTTGTAAAGGTCTTTTCCTTTACGCTCAGAGTGGCCCATTTTCCCGAAAATTCTGCCGTCCGGGCTGGTGATCCCCTCGATGGCGCACACGGAGCCATTGGGGTTCCACTGGATATCGCCGCTGGGCTCGCCCTTAGGCGTCGTGTACTGCGTGGCGATCTGGCCGTTGGCGATCAAACGGGAAAGCGCTTCGTCATCCGCCGCAAACCGCCCTTCGCCATGAGAGACGGGAATGGCGTATACCTCGCCCGCTTTGGTCTTTTGCAGCCAGGGAGAGCGATTGTTCACTACCCTGGTATAGACCATGCGGGACACATGACGGCCCAGAGTATTAAAGGTCAAGGTGGGGTCGTTTTCTTTTAAAACCGTGATCCTGCCGTAGGTGACAAGGCCCAGCTTAACAAGGGCCTGGAACCCGTTGCAGATCCCCAGCATCAACCCGTCGCGCTTTTCCAGAAGCTCAGACACCGCTTCGGCGATCCGCGGATTGCGGAAGGTGGTGGCGATGAACTTTCCGGAGCCCTCCGGCTCATCTCCCCCGGAAAAGCCTCCGGGCAGCATGACGATCTGGGAATTGCGGATGGAGCGCTCCATCCGGCTGATGGTCTCTTCGATATCTGCCGGCGAAAGGTTTTTGACCACTAAGATCTCCGCCTGGGCCCCGGCCTTTTCAAAGGCTCTGGCCGAATCCACCTCGCAGTTGGTGCCGGGGAAGGCGGGAATGAACACTCTGGGCTTCGCCTGCTTGATGGCGGGAGCCTTCCCGTAAGCTTCCTCGTGCAGCGGGACCTTAGCAGAAACGGGGACGGGCTTTGAAAAGCTGGGGAACACCCTTTCAAGAGTATTGCTCCAGGCGTCGATCAATTCCCCGATCGAACAGGTTTCTCCCTGGAGGGTCACCGTTTCTCCCTCGCAGGTGCTGCCCAATTCGATTTTCTCAAGGCCGGAAAGCTCTGCGCCCTCTTTGAGCTGCGCCACGATGCTTCCCGCCTTGGGAGCGTAAAGGGTCTCTTCGGAAAGCCCGGGGGCAAAGGAAAATCCCATATGGTTTCCAAAGCACATCTTCATGACTGCGGCAGCTGCGCCCCCTTCTCGCACCACGCCTGCGGAAAGAATATCTCCCGATCGGACCTTCCGGAAAATCTCCTGATAATAGACTTTGAGCTTTTCCCAGTGAGGCATTCCGTCAGCCGTTTCCGGAACCGGCAGCAGCACGACTCGGGAATTCGCTTCCTGCATAGCGGCAGAGATGGTGGCGCTGGCCTTCGTCATCGCCACTGCGAAGCTCACCAAAGTGGGCGGCACGTCCAGCTGCTCAAAGGAGCCCGACATGCTGTCTTTTCCGCCGATGGCGGGAAGCTTCAGCTTCAGCTGAGCGGTCAAAGCGCCCAGCAGCGCGGCGGCGGGCTTTCCCCAGCGGGCGGGGTCCTCATACAGCCGCTCAAAATATTCCTGAAAGGTGAGCCTGGCCTTCAAGGGGTCTGCCCCCACGCAGACGAGCTTGGAAAGGCTTTCCACCACTGCGTAGGCCGCTCCCAGGAAGGGAGAGAATCTGGCGATCCCGGGCACATAGCCATAGCCCATGGCCGTGGCGTCGTCCGTCTCCCCGGAAAGCACGGGGATCTTCGCCACCATGGCCTCCTCCGGCGTCAGCTGATAGGCGCCTGCAAACGGCATCAGCACGCTTGCGGCCCCGATGCTCGCGTCGAACCGTTCGCAAAGGCCCTTCTGGCTGCACACCTCCAAACGGGCAAGATCCGCCTTCAAGGCTTCGATTCCCTTTTTATCCCGTAAAACCTCCGGGACCTGCTCCCGGTAATTTTCTCCTTTGGGCGCCTGGATCTTGGCCCTGGCGTGCTGGGTGACCCCGTTGGTATCCAGAAAAGCCCGGGAAAGGTCCACGATCTCATCCTGCCGCCAGCTCATTTTCAACCGGGGCGTTTCGGTGACCACCGCCACCTTCTGGGCGTCCAGATTTTCCTCTGCCGCCTCCTTGCAGAACTCCTCCACATCCTCCGGAGAAAGCACCACGGCCATCCTTTCCTGAGATTCCGAGATGGCAAGCTCCGTGCCGTCCAGCCCCTCGTATTTTTTGGGCACCCGGTCAAGGTCGATCTCTAAGCCCGGCGCCAGCTCTCCGATGGCCACGCAGACGCCGCCCGCGCCGAAGTCGTTGCAGCGCTTGATGAGCCTTGCCACCTGCTCCTTGCGAAACAGCCGCTGGATCTTCCGTTCCGTAGGCGGATTGCCCTTTTGCACCTGAGCGCCGCACACCTCCACGGACTGCTCTGTGTGGGCTTTACTGGAGCCGGTAGCGCCTCCGATACCGTCCCGGCCGGTGGCGCCTCCCAAAAGCACGATCACATCTCCGGGCTTCGGCTCCTCGCGCTTTACATTTTTCTTGGGAGAAGCGCCGATCACCGCGCCGATCTCCATGCGCTTGGCCACATAGCCCGGGTCATAGAGCTCTGTCACCTGGCCGGTGGCAAGGCCCACCTGATTGCCGTAAGAGGAGTAGCCCGCCGCCGCTGCGGTGGTGATCTTTCTGCTGGGAAGCTTGCCGTGGAGAGTTTTCTCAAAGGGCACGGTGGGGTCCCCGCTGCCGGTGACGCGCATGGCCTGATACACATAAGCTCTTCCGGAAAGGGGATCTCGGATCGCGCCGCCCAGGCAGGTGGCGGCCCCGCCGAAGGGCTCGATCTCCGTGGGGTGATTGTGGGTCTCGTTTTTAAACTGGATCAGCCAGGTCTCTGTTTTCCCGTCAATGGTGACAGGGGCCTCGATGGAGCAGGCGTTGATCTCGTCGCTCACATCCAGGTCCGGCACAAAGCCTTCCCGGCGCAGATACTTTCCTCCGATCGTGGCCATATCCATCAGGGATACCGCCTTTTTCTTTTGGGTGTAAAGCTTTTCCCGCACCTCAAGGTACTCCTTCAGGGCCGCCTCTACCGCCTCGCTCAGCGCGCCCTTTTCCACCTGGATCTCCGAAAGCTCCGTCAAAAAGGTGGTGTGGCGGCAGTGGTCGCTCCAATAGGTATCGATGACCCGAAGCTCTGTAACGCTGGGGTCCCGCTTTTCCTCGTCCCGGAAATAGTCCCGGCAGAAAAGCAAATCAGAGAGGGTCATGGCAAAGCCCATGGAATCAAAGTAGGCTTTCATCTCCTCTTCATTCCAGCGGGTAAACCCTGTCACCCGCTGTACGTTTTCAGGCTTCTGGACCTTCAGCTCCAGGCTGTCCGGCTTATCGAGCGCAGCCATACGGGACTCCACCGGGTTTATCAGGTAAGCCTGGATCTTATGGAATTCCTCCTGCGTCACCGCGCCCTTGACGGCGATCACCTTCGCTGTCAGAACGGCCGGGCGTTCTCCCTGAGTCAAAAGCTGCACGCACTGAGCGGCCGAATCCGCCCGCTGATCGTACTGTCCGGGAAGGTACTCCATGGCGAATACGCGGTATTCCGGGGGAAAGGAGACCTCTTCCCGATAGACCGTGTCCATATTGGGCTCTGAAAGTATGGTTTCAGCCGCAGCCTCAAACTGCTCTTCGGAAAGCCCCGACACATCGTACCGGTTTAAGATCCTCACTTCCTCCACGCCGGAGATTCCCAGGTTTTCTCTGATATCCTCCGTAAGCTTTCCGGCCTCGATATCAAAGCCCTTTCTCTTTTCCACAAAAACTCTCGTTACCATTTTCTGCCGTCCTTTCCTTCCTGAGAATGACCAGCCCGCCTGTAAGCGCTTCCTCTAAAAGAAGAAGCCCTTGGGATAAAACTCGGTTTTACCTCATTTTATCACAAGAGCCCCGTTTTATAAATATCTCTTTTCCACTTTTTTATTTCTTCTGCATTTTCCCCAAAGTTTTTCCACGGCGATCTCTTTTACTTGCGGGAGCGGTTTCCCAGGTCTCCGATGGAAAGAGCCGCCGTATGCTTGATGGGCTTCCACTGGACAGTGCCGAATACGGCCGCCAGCATGGCGAAACCGAAGGAAAACAGGAACAGGGGAAAGGTAAAGGAGTATTTGATCTTTTTCCCGCGGCTGCAAGGGATCTTTTTCCACTCGGTAACCAGCGTCGCGATCCCCAATAAGTACATCAGCGCATACGAATTGATCGCTCCCACCATAACGGAGGTAAAGAAGATCCCCATCTCCTGCCTTGCGCTGGTGACCCCCACGATGAACATGACGGTATTGAGCAGAATCCCCAACACGGTGAGCACGACGATGGGAATGGTGTTCATCAGCATATCGTAGCAGGCAAAGCTGCCTGTATTGAGCATGGTTCTCACAAGGCTTCCGCCCCGTTTCGCCACTACCTGCAAATAGCCCTTTACCCAGCGGGCCCGCTGGGCAATCGACTGGCGAAAGCTTACGGGCTGCTCGTCATAGATCATCGCGCTGCCGCAGTAGGCGATCTTTTCCCCACGGGCGATCATATCTGCGGAAAATTCCAGGTCCTCGGTCAACAGGAAGTAATTCCAGCCGCCCGCCTCCTCCAATATCTCATCGGAAAACAGGAATCCGGTACCGGAAACGGCACAGCTGGTCTTTAAATAATCTCTCGGCCGGTTCAAATACTCCGATTCTCTTAAAAAATAAAGCCCATACCCCGCCGTGATCCAATTGTCTCCGAAGTTTTTCGTATTCCGGTAGCTGGTCACGATCCGGTTCCCATTGGAAAAGACCTTGTTCATCTCCTCTACATAATGAGGATCTAAAAGGTTATCCGCGTCAAACACGAAATAGCCGTCGTATTTTTCCTTTGGAAGCTCCTCTTTGATCTTCTCCAGCAAAAACCGGAGCGCATATCCTTTTCCCACCTGCTCTTTATTCTGCCGGCAGAATACAACGGCCCCCTTTGAAGCCGCGATGGAAGCGGTGTTGTCCGTGCAGTTATCCGCCACCACGAAAACATCCAGAAGCTCTTCCGGGTAATTCTGGGCGCGGATGCTGTCGATCAGCTGGCCGATCACCGCCTCCTCGTTTCTCGCGGCGATCAGCGCGGCATACCGGCAGTATTTTTTGGCCTGAAAGGTCCTTTTTTTTCGCATCAGCCGAACGATGAAAAATACAAATTGATAACAGTAGCAGGCGGCAAAAATAGCCGCAAAAACAAAATTGAAATATGAAAGCGTTTTCATTTTTTCGTTGCCGTCCTTTCCTCAGAAGCTTCCCGGGCTTTTGCCCCTTCGGGGAAGCTTCTCTGATTTTCCAAGAAAATTTTCAATTTTTCCTCAACGCATCACTGCGTGTAATATTAAAATCTGCAAGGCCATTTTATCACAGGCGCGAAAAACGCCCGCTGAATCGGAGAAGCCCGATACTTTTGCGAAGCAAAAGAGAACGGCTTCGCAGTTGGGGGTTCTCCCAAAATAATCGCTTGCGATCATTATACCATGGTTTTATGATATTGTGAACAAATTAATAACAACACAATGATTTCCTTACAAATTCATAACGAAATTTCCGTTTCAAAAAAATTTTTTAAGCATTTTTGGAATATGGCTTGCTTTTTCCGGAAAAATCATTTAGAATAATGGAGTTATATTTGGGCGCTTAGCTCAGCTGGCTAGAGCACCTGCTTGACGTGCAGGGGGTCAGCGGTTCAAGTCCGTTAGCGCCCACCACGTCGCCGCAAGACTCGCTCTTGCGGCGACATTTCTTTGCAGAAATGCCACCTGTTACGCTCGTCTGCTGCCTCTCACCTGTCGGCTCGGTTGCTGTGCCCCAGTGGGGCACGCCCAGCAACGGTCTCACCTGCCGGTTCGGTCAGTGATGAACGGCCTCCACCGGAGGCCATCACCCGGAGCGGAAGCGTAGAACGGGTCAGAACAAGCGCCACCGGCGCTTTGCACCCGGAGCGGAAGCGTAGAACGGCTCGCAGCTTGTGTCCCACTGGGACACGCTCACCCCTCTCAGTTAGCTTCGCTGACAGCTCTCCCATAGGGAGAGCCAAGGGGTAGCTGCAAATTCCTTCTCGGTTTACTTAAGGAAAACTAAACAGTGAGCCGCAGAAATCGCTTGCCTCCCCTTTTCTAAGGGGAGGTGGCAAAATCGAAGATTTTGACGGAGAGGTCAGAAGCTTTCTCGTATCCCCTCAGTCACCTTCGGTGACACCGTCTCACCTGCCGGTTGCGGTCAGCGCTGAACGGTCGCCACCGGCGCTCGCTCTCTCGGCTGCCGGCTCGGTTGCTGCATGCCAGTGGCATGCGTCCAGCAACGACCGGAGCGGAAGCGTAGAACAGTTCGTGGCAACGCCCCACCGGGGCGTACTCACCCCTCCTCAGAGGGAGCCAAGTCTAACAACTAATATCTAATATCTAACAACTACCAAACGAGGGAGCCAAGGAACGCCCTCTCAGTCAGCTTCGCTGACAGCTCTCCCATAGGGAGAGCCAAGTCCAACATCTAATATCTAATATCTAATATCTAACAACTACCAAACGGGGAGCCAAGTGGTGACTACGAAGCCGCGAACCGCAGAAACCCCTTGCCTCACTCTCTCCCCTGCGGTGCACTGCCAACTTTTTTCGGGCAAGGGCATCACCATAAAAAATAATGAAGAGGAGGACTAAGCGTGGAAGTAAAGGAATGGACCTATGAAGAATTGCCT
>CAZMFF010000019.1:0-50193 GCA_964565505.1 uncultured Acutalibacter sp.
TATCAAATCTCCCAAACAAAAGCGTTTAGAATTAAGTTTCATTTTGCGAGTGGGAGTGAGCCTCTGAAGCCCCAGACCCGTTGCACCCTGGCGTCTCCTAAGTTTTGCGCCCTCCTTTAAAAATGGCCTGATAGCGTTCCCCATAGGTCTTGTTATTCTGTATCTCCAGCGGATTGCAAGTGCTCTTTTGCGGCTTGTGGAGGACAAAAGCTATATGAAAAAACCCTTACCGACGGCAACATCGGTAAGGGTTTTTGGCTGTTGACAATAGCTGCCTCTTGCGGTACAATATTTCAAAAATGAAAAGTTCAAAAAAGGAATATATTCGCATAGGAGGATGCGATGTGAATCCGAATATTGAGATATTCAGAAAGATCTCGCTGGCATACAGCGCAGTGTGCAAACCGCTTTGCAAAGAGTTAAATCTTCCACAGACAGCCTTTGACATATTGATGTTCCTTGGAAACAATCCCGCCTACAAAACAGCCCGAGATATTGTAGAGATCCGCCATATTAAAGCGAACTTGGTATCTATCCATGTAGAGCGGCTGGTGCATGAGGGATACCTGATCAGGCGGCCCGTAAAAGGTGACCGACGCAAAACAGAATTGGTTTGTACAGATAAGGCACAGTCTGTGATAGACCGGGGGCGGCAGCTTCAAAATTCATTTATAGAGAATTTGCTTGCAAACGCAGATGACGATATGCGAAGCGCTTTTTATGGCGTGATGCGCGTGATAGGAGAAAGCCTGGACGCAATTTTGGAGGAGGAACAGTAACATATGGAAGTTCTGTTGACGGTTTTAGTGACATTTTTTGCAGGCATGGGCGCCGGACTTGGCACTGGATTTGCTGGAATGAGCGCCGCCGCGGTCATCAGTCCAATGCTGATCACCTTTTTGAATATTGATCCATATATGGCGGTGGGAATTGCTCTTTCTTCAGATGTGTTAGCTAGTGCGGTTTCAGCTTACACTTATCATAAGAACAAAAATCTGGACATAAAAAATGGATTGGTCATGATGGCCAGTGTGTTGACTTTTACAGTAGTTGGCAGTTATGCAGCAAGCTTTGTTCCCTCGACGACAATGGGCGGTTTTTCTGTAATTATGACATTCCTGCTCGGCGTCAAATTCATTGTGAAGCCTGTCATGACCACCAAGGAATCCATGAAAACTGTATCCGCAAAAAAACGCGTGCTTCAGTCCTTGCTTTGCGGCGTTTTGATTGGTTTTATCTGCGGCTTTGTAGGCGCAGGCGGCGGCATGATGATGCTGTTGATTCTGACGAGCGTTCTGGGATATGAGTTAAAAACAGCTGTAGGGACCAGCGTATTTATCATGACATTTACTGCGTTTACAGGTACGCTGTCTCATTTTGCAATCGGAGGTACGCCGGATATGCTGACATGGGTATTGTGCGTGCTCTTCACGCTTATATGGGCACGCATAGCCGCTGTATTTGCCAACAAAGCACAACCCAAAACCTTGAATCGTGCTACAGGTGTAGTATTGGTGGTGCTCGGAATCGTTATTATGGGATTCAAATTTCTGAACTGAATCGTTCAAGCGGCGGAGTGAGTGTCAGCCCATGATGGCCTGCAAGAAAGAGCTTGTACATGGTGTGTTTGTACACTGCGTGGTGGAACTGAGAGCTGAGTAAGTAACGCAGCTATCATAGATAGCGGGGGGATAAGTGATGGAGTTGAAAACGGATGATCTGATACTGCGGACTGTGACAGAGAACGACATTAAGGAAATAGCAAGAATGTGGGAGTACCCCCATGAAACAACGGTAGATAAGGCATATAACGCATTGAAGTACATGAAAGACACCCATAGTAAGAACCGAAAGAAATCGATCTGTCATTTGTGCTTAGGCGTTTTTCAAAGGCAAGAACCAAATGTGATCATAGGCTGGTGCGGTTTGGACGGAGAAGCCGAGATAGGAAAAACCGTTCTTTTTTATATGATCGATGAAAAATACCGCAATCGAGGTTATGCCACGCAATACGCCAAGGAATTAATAAATTACGCGTTTGAAAAGCTGGAATATGATGTCATTTACGGAGGATGCGCAAAAAGCAATACAGGGTCATATAGAGTAATGCAAAAGGCCGGAATGGTTCAAAATTCCTTTTATGAAAACGGAGATTACATTTTCTCGATTGATAGAGAAGCATTTTTAAATTCCAAAAGCTAAATGGGATGAGGAAGATGAAAATGTAGCCTGTTCCACATCTCTCGGATGGCAAGAAACAGAGGAAGCTGGCGCCACCTAATAAATTAATTGAGAAAAAGTCCCATTTGTGAGTATGCGATATTTCAAAAAACAGGTTGCCAAACTGTAGGGATCTGCTATAATATAGCTCATAAGGTCTTGAGTACCCGAAATCGGAAGGCCGTCAAAAGCAGCTGTCTCATGGAAAGGAGCCGTTTTTATGAATAACGAAGATAAAATCTTGGGTCTGCTGGAGCAGATGAACGGTAGATTTGATCAGGTAGATGCACGCCTTGATAAGGTAGATGCACGCCTTGATCAGGTAGACGCACGCCTTGATCAGGTAGACGCACGCCTTGATAAGGTAGATGCACGCCTTGATAAGGTAGATGCACGCCTTGATCAGGTAGATACACGCCTTGATAAGGTAGATACACGCCTTGATGCGCTGGAAAAGGGCCAAAGAGAGATCCGGGCTGATCTTGAGACGCTCAAGGAAGAGGCTCAGATCACTCGTACGGCCACCAATACGTTGCTGGATTGGGCGGAGCAGGCCGAAGTACAAATTAAAATCCCTCTTTATCGGAAAGCGCAATAGGTTACTTTTTAAGGTTGAAAGGCAGAAATTTTTTATACAATTTGAACATAAAAGGCATGCGGCAGGACATAGCGATCGCTATGTCCTGCTTTTTATCATAAAAATAGTGAAAGAGCGCCAGGATATGCGTGCCGGACTTCCTATGAAAGCGCTGCCATTGACGCACTTTTTAAGAAAAACGGCGAATTCCCTGAATTTGAACAATATCCCCAATGGATCTTTTTTACAATGTTTCCTTCAAAGGCTTTTTACTCTATCTCTGGTTGAACCCCTGCCTCAACCCAAAAATCAAGTGATATCTCTGTCTGCCAGGTTGTGTTATACTGGGGAGGAAAGGGGCTGGCGTTATGAATAATCAAATCGGCAAAAACATACATACTCTTCGCAAACAGCAGGGACTGACTCAGGAGGAGCTTTCCACTCTGGTAAAAGTATCCTTCCAGGCCGTTTCCAAGTGGGAGAACGGCAATTCGCTGCCGGATGTTTCCACACTGCCGCTGCTGGCCAATGCCCTGCATTGCAGCATTGACCAGCTGATGGGCTACGCGGCTGAACAGAAACGCATCACGGACTACGAGGAACGCTACAAAGCCGATGGATACTATTGGGGCATACAGCCGTCTCTCATGTGCTATGAAGTGATGAAGCTCTGCCCGCCGGTAAATCCTATGCGCCTGCTGGACGTGGCCTGCGGAGAAGGGAAGAACGCCGTGTTTTTTGCCCGAAACAGCTACCGCGTGACAGCTTTTGATGCGGCGCGTTTGGGACTCGACAAGGCGAAACGGCTTGCCGAAAAGGCTCAGGCGGATATCAACTTCTTTCAGGCTGATCTGAGAGACTTCCGGCTGGACAGCGAATTCGACATTGTGTTCTGTTCCGGTTCTCTGCACTATGTCCCGGAGGAGCTGCGGGGTGAGATCCTGAAAAATTATCAGGAGCACACAGCGAACTTGGGACTTCACGCCCTGAATGTCTTTGTGAGGAAGCCTTTTCTGATCACGGAATCTGACAGGCGGGAGGGACGCTATAAATGGGTGTCCGGCGAGCTTTTTTCTTACTATGCCGACTGGCTCATCGCCCACTGTGAAGAAAAAATTTTTGACTGTATGAGCGGCGGATCACCTCACCGGCACTGTATGGACACCCTGTACGCTGTTAAGCAGACCGCGCCTGTTTGATGCTTTGAGAAAGGAGCAGAATATGAGAAAACTCATTTCCGGAAAAGTAAGAGAAGTCTATGAAGTAAGTGAAAACCAGTTGGCTATCGTGGCTACGGACAGGATCTCCGCTTTTGATGTGATTTTGGGTTCTGTTATCAAGAACAAGGGAATTGCGCTTACACAAATCAGCAATTTCTGGTTTACTTATACCCGTAACATCGTGCCCAATCATATTCTTCAGGCGGCCCCCGCAGGGCTGCCTGAAGAATATGAAAAGCGCACTGTCCTGGTAAAGAAGCTGAAAATGCTGCCTTATGAATTCATCGTGCGGGGATATCTATTTGGCGGCTTGTGGAAAGAGTACCAGGCGGCTGGAAGTTATCATGGGAATACATATCAACTGGCAGAAAAACTGCCGGAGCCTGTCCTGACGCCCGCAGCAAAGAACAGCACCGGGCACGATGAGAATATTTCCATGGAACGCCTGCGGCGGGAATTGGGGGATGAGAAGGCGGATAAGATCTGCCGGATATGCCTGCGGCTCTATCAGGTTTGTGCAAAATATGCTCTGGAAAAGGGCATCATCATTGCGGACACGAAGTTTGAATTTGGCTATGATGAAAATGATGTGCTCACCTTGGGCGATGAAATCTTCACGCCGGATTCCAGCCGGTTTTGGGCGGCTGAAGAATATCGAGTTGGTATCTCTCCCAAATCTTTTGATAAGCAGTTTGTGCGGGACTGGCTTATAGACCATAGCTTGGACGGCACAGAGCCTGGCCCAGTGCTGCCGGAGGAAATCGCGCGCACTACTGAGAGGCTTTACGAGGAATGTTTCCGGCGGCTTACAGGGAAAGAGAAGTATTAATATACCACTTCTGAGGAAAAAACCAACAAAATTGCAATGGTGTAACTGCCGGCGTTTTTTATGCCCGCTGTCGGCGCATGAGCCGGCAGCGGGAGGGGGGCAAATCAGACTACTGGCGCCGTGGCAGACAATTTGAAAACCAAAAACGCTTCCGGTGAAGCTGTGCTCTTTTTGGGCTATGGGTCATCCTACGCTCTTTGAGAGCGGTCATAACTTTGTCAGCCTTACTCTGTCGAATCAAATCACTGTTAGAGGTTAAAAGAGATGGATAAATCCGCTTTGCTTGATAAGCTTACCGGCTTCTTTGGTCTGGAGCCACTGAGCCAGCTTTCTGGCAGGAGAATTCGCAGGCTCATCCCCACAGATCACAGCATAATAGCTGTATGTCAGGGGATAGGTGCCGTCCGAGATATTCTTCTCAGTCGGCGTCACACCGTTTACGGAAAGCAGTTTTAATCCCCTATGTTGGTAGTTGGAGAAATTGCGATGCATGGTATAACCACAGGGTGCGATTCCAAAACCGTCAACCTCCGCCTGCGTAGTTTCCTGCAAGCGGTAGATCACCTCGTTCCAGTTGTCAAAGGCGTACTGCTCCTGTATCCGTTCGCTTAGGGGAAGTCCCTGAAGGATCCGGTCTTCCAGCTGCGCCTGACGGTCGTCGTCCAGTCCGCTCGTTCCGCACAGAGGGAAGAGAGCCTGATTTTCACCGCCCAGCTTGGACCAGTTTTGAATCGAATAATCGCCGTAGATCTGCTGCAGCTGCTCGACAGAGACATTCTTTGCCGTGTTTTGCTTCGGCGTCAGGAACGCCAGCCCCTCTCTGGCAATTTCATATTTTTCCAGCTGTACCCCGGCGTTTTCGGCCTCTTTCAGTATTTTATCCTCAGGGGCTGGAACCAGGATCAGATCCGTATCTCCCGCAATCAGCTTTTCATAGGCGGAACGAGTTTTGGAATGATGGATTCCATGAGGGTCGTAGGTTCCGTACATGGTACGGTACAGACCCCCCGCCAAGCTCTGTGTCAGCCCTGAACCGTCCACTTTTGGGTAGGTGTCCGCTGTGATCCCAAGCTCTTGAGCGGTTTCTGTCATAGGATAGACCGCCGTGCGGTTTTTCAGGACATCTTTGGCGTTCAGAAAAACCATGGCCGCTTCCGCTCTGGTGGTGCGCTTTTTCGGCCGCAGGCTGCCATTGGGATAGCCCTTTAAGATCCCCTTTTCCACCGCCCAGTCCATGGCGTCCTTTGCCCAGGAAGAAACGGCGTTTGCGTCTGAAAATTTCTTGAGAGAGGTTCCCCGGTGGTTTACATCGTTTTCCGTTTTTTGAGCATAGCGGTAAAGCATAACGGCGGTTTCTTCTCTGGTAATGGCGTCAAAGGGTGCGAATTTTCCGTTTCCCTTGCCGCTGACGATTTGATACATGGTCGCCCAGCGGATCGGCGGGCCGTACCAGGTTTGCGTCTCGTCCACATCGGTGTAAGGCAGGAGGTCAAAGGAATTTATTCCTGTGCCGATGAACCCGCCGGTGGTGAAGTCCTCTTTTTTGTAATTCTCTGTGGCATTTGCCAGCACTTGTACCATCATGGCGCGATTCATAACTCCATCGGGATCGAATTTTCCGTTCCCCTTACCGGAAAACAGCCCGGCCTCTGATACATAGTCTACAGCCTTTGCGTACCAGCTTTTTGCCGGCACATCTGTAAAATCGGAAGATTTCGCAAAAGCAGGGGGGACTGATACGGCCAAAACCGCAGCCGAAAGCAGACAGCAAACTGTTTTTTTCAAAGCGTTTTTCATTATGGTTCCTCCTAATAATATGTTTTTTGAAAAAGCGGCTCAAAATGGGAAGTACTTTATCTGCCCCCTTTCTTAGACAAAACTCCGCAGTCTATTTCTCGAACGGTATATCTTACTTGCTCGTTTCTTTTTTACGCTCACCCCCAGGGATTTCAATCACCTTTCTGCTTGGCGTCATAGAAACCTGTAAGTATTTTGGGAAATGCTTGTAATTTCCGGTTACTGCGCCACTCATTTCCACGGAAGAGATCAAGCAAAAGTGATTGGAGCCGCTTTCTGTTCCCGGGTAGACCATAAACCCCAGTTTATCGTTCATTTCCGGGTGAAGCGCTGCATTGACGTCTGCAAGTGGGAAAAAAGATCTTAAATCTTCCTCTGAATAAAGCCGGTAATAGAGAAATTGGATATACCCGTCCTCGCTTCCACTATTGCGAAAATTTAAGGTCAGGTCGGCGACTGCCTCCGGCACTTCTCCGTTTGAGCCGATCTGGAACAGTTTGATGTCCATTTCATATTTCTTGCAGTATTCTTCCGGCGTCATAAACTCCACATTTTCAAGTTTTACGGCATAGCCGTCTGTGCTTTCGTCTGCGCTGAACTGGAAATTGCCATCCAACTCTACCCATTCTCCCATTTGATACACTTGAGCTTCAGGCGGTGTAAATTGCGGGTCTGTATGGGTGTTCACATACCAAATTCGAGTGCCTGCCCCCAGGATTGTTACAACGGCCAGGAGTACAGTAAAGATTCTTTTCATGATTTATTTCCCCCGACAGTATGAGCAGTCAGTTTCCCCTCTTGAATCTGGTAAATCTCATCTGCCATTGACTCCAACATCTCCGTATCGTGACAACAGAGGACTATGAGTGCTCCCCGGCGCTTTTCTTTCTGAAGCACTTTCTTGACTGTCTCCACGCCGTCTATGTCCAGAGCATTGGTAGGTTCGTCCAAAAGAATAAGCTCAGGCCGCTCCATGATGGCGGCGGCGATCCCCAGCCGCTGTTTCATACCGAGAGAATACTTTTTATACGCCTTCTTGCTTTCAGGGTCTAATCCCATCTCTGTCATGGTTTTCTTGATCTCGGCATCGGCAACGCGGCTGCGGATAGAAGCAAGAATGCGAAGGTTCTCAAACCCCGAATACTCTTCAAGGAAGGCAGGGCTTTCAATCAATGCTCCCACACTTGGCGGAAAGGAAATATCCTTCCCCAACATCTTGCCGTCAATGGTGACCGTGCCCTTTGTAGGGCGTACCAAACCGGCGATTGCCCGCATGAGCATTGTTTTCCCGGAACCGTTCACTCCACGAAACCCAATAATTGTCCCGGAATTCAGTGTCATTGAAATGTCAATGAGGATATCAATTCCTTTGATCGTCTTTGAGATATGGTCCAGTTCTATTTTCATTTCATATTCCCTTCTTTCATGCTCTTGCCAAGATGTCCATGCGCTCCATGCGCAACCAGCCGATCACGGCACTTGCAAGGATCAGTATAAATGCGGCAAAAAATCCACCTGTGAGGCTGAGGCCTTCTTCCAAAAAAATGTGCGTCCGAAACAGCATTGCGTAATTTCCCACAAGAAAGGGAGAGAAAAAGCAGGCGGAAGAAATGAGAAAAACACAGGAAAACACATAGGCAAAGATGGAGCGGACAAAGAGCGTCAAAACCACTTGCAGCAGAGCAATCCCGCAGGAAACACAGGGAATCAGTATCAGACCGGGCAGAATATCCCAGGGCGGGTCCTTCAAATGCGCTCCCCCATCTAATGCGGCGGGTGCATATTCACTGGGCTGAAGTGTGAGCTTACCGCCCAAACACAGCCCCATCAGGAAGGACGCAAGGTAGAATACCGCAAAATACACGAACACGGAGCAGGTACACCAGACGCATTTTGAAAACCACCATGTACGACGCTTTTGGGAGAGCAGCAGCATATTTTTCCCCATGCCGCCCAAATCGTTTACAGGGTAATACAGAGTAAAGAACAGCAGGAGCAGAAAGAAAAATACCCACAAAGCAGGAAACAGAGAGGCTTTTCCGTCCCCATCGTGAAACACCTTTACTCCCCCAAGAACGGAAAGAATCAAGTCACCCACTGTAAAGCTCAGCTCTTTTTCCCCTGCGGTGCGCAGCGAGGTATTTTCGGCAGAAATTCTCAAACAGTGAATGGAGAGAAGGGCGAGAAAAACGAAAAAGGCAATCAGGTATTTTCTCCATTCCCTGAGAAGACCGTTTTTGATATCGAATAAGACAAACTTAGAGAACATCTGCTTTCAACCCCTTGTGCCGGAAAATTAATAGGTCAAACACCAATATGGCTGCGATCCAGAGCAGAATCGCCCATCCGCTGTTGGAATAGCCCAACGCCCTCGGTATGATAAAGTAAATAGGAGACATCTGAACATACACATCCAAAACAGAACCGGCGAAGCTGGTCCAAAGCACATGGAAAAACAGGAGGAAGAGATAAGGGCAGATCATCACCACAAATCGATTTTGCACCAGAAATGCCAAAGAAACGCCCACTGTGGCCCATAACCCTGCCATAAAACCGGACAGTAGAACATAGAAAGCTACATAGAACAACGGGTGTGAAACAAAGAGATCTCCCAATAAATAGGTGGAGGAAACACCGTAATACAGATCTGCGTAAGGCTCCGGCCTAAAAGCTGGGACGAAGCAGGCCGACAGCACGAAATTCACCAGCAAGGGCACGGCAACTACAAAGGCACCGGATAGGAAGGAAGAAACATACTTGGAGAGATAGTAGGCCGGCTTTCCGGCGCTGAGTACCATATGAGCCTCATAGCCGCTTTGCTTTTCGGAAACCAAAGACCATGAAAACGGCACCGTACAGACAAGATATACGAGAAAATAAAAGGTTGCTGTTGTAAATTGACCCGCATCACCGCCCAGCCATTTGCAATAAAGACTTGTCGCCGGGAGAAAGAAGGACTGCAGAGGATTCCCGTTTTCATCAAAACGGAACTCCTGCCACATCTCAAAGCCCTGTTCCCGCGTAATTTCCATAAAGATAACCCCAAAAACTGCAAGGGCAGTCATCAGCAGAAAACTGACCCAGAAGAAGCGGTTGTGAAAGGCAAGGTGCAGCTCCGTTTTCAGCGTGTTTTTCACACTTGTCCCCTCCCGTCAAGAAGTCAGTCCCAGCTTAACGCCGTATTTGTGGCAGTCACCGTTTATCCCTAACTTAAGGGCCAGCTCTTTCTGCGGCTCATAGGAAAGAAATCCAAGCTGGAATGTCTTTGTACTGCCGATAGGAAGCTCTCCATGAAAATAGTCACGACTTCCCTCCGACGAATTCCGATGGTCACTGAAATAGATCGGCCCCGAACTGAACAAATCACCATTTTGGACATTGTTTTCCTCGAAAGCCTCCGCTGATATCAATGAACCAAGGGCAAAGTGCATATCTTCATCAAACTGCGCGTCGATATTTTCCAAAGTGATGGTAGCGAGCACAAAGGGAATATCCTCATCAGGAGTGTAAGAAAGCTCTGCAGGGTCGATCCCGGACTCTGCCACTGATGGGAAGATATCTGCTTTGTCTACCGTTAAACGCATACTGCCGCTTTTCCACGGAAGGGCTGCGGTATACCCGGAATTTCCTTTGGTTTCTTCATCCTGTTCCACACTGAGGGTAATGGGTGTACCAATGCCCACAACTGTTGTGCCGGATTTGCTGGTCCAGATTTGCTCTCTGGTCTCCGGCTGGCCCATTGTGGTCGAACTCTCGTTGAAGCTTTTGCTGTTTGCGGCAGGTTCTATGCCGGTTGGTTTGTTGAACAAGGTGTACATACCAGCAATAGCAACACATAAAACTGTCACCGCCAGAATGGGCGCCACGATCCGTCCGGCAATCTCCTTGTTGCTCCATTTTTTCTTTCGCATTTGGAATCTCTCCTTTTTCTGTACAAAGTAAGGTTTTGCAGAACATGTTCTATGTAAAATGCGTCTCACGGTGAGATACATTTTTCGGCATTTCCCGGAAGCATTCCGTTCCGGGAGGAGGAAAAATATGAGAAAGATACCTCGCAGTCTGCTCGGCGGCTGCCCCGCCTTTCCTGACTGCGCTTAAAGGATAGCATGTTTCTTTTTCCCGTGCCGCGATTTTGTCTAAGCAGTAGCAGTTTCTTGCCTCAATGGTGTTTACAAATCGGCTCAATACAAATTCTCCTACCGTTCAGACAAAAACTCTGCAAGCCGAAAGGGTATATGCTATAATGATTGCAAGCAATCATTTCAGTGGGCGCGTTCTGCACCTATTGGAAGACAACTTTCCGAAAAGGAGAACTGCCAATGATACGACTGGCGATTTGCGATGACGATACCATCGCTGTGGAGCAGATCGAAAGAGCGGTACAGGATTTCAATGCATCTCACCGGGAATGGCAGGCCATTCATACGGAAAAATATATATCCTCCCAGCTCCTTTGCGACGATGTGACAGACGGCAAAATCTTTGACGCCTTTCTTCTGGATGTGGAAATGCCGGAAATGGACGGCTTCAGGCTGGCAGACCGGCTCCGGCTCCAGCTTCCTGCCGCCGCCGTGATCTTTCTCACCTCTCATATCGAGCCTCATTTGATCCAGGAAAGCTTTAAGGTAGGGACTCTGCGATATGTCAATAAGCTGGATATGGGCCGGGCTTTGCCGGAAGCTTTGGAGGCCGCCGTGGCCCTCTGCCGGAAAACCGCCGGTTCCTATTTGACCGTCACCCATTATACCGACGCCGTCCGGATCCCCCTGGACGAGATCATCTTCGTACATAAGGTGGCGCGCTCTCTGGAAATTGTGACCCAGCGCCAGGGAAAGCTCAAGGATAACCGCGGGCTGAAGGATCTGCTTGCAGCGCTGAACGACGAGAGGTTTCTGCTGATAGACAGAAGCTGTTTTGTAAATCTGGACTTTATCACCCAAATAGCGGAGTCAGATCTGGTTTTGAAAACCGGAGAAAGGCTGGCGGTCAGCCGGAAGCTGCTGCCTCAGGTGAAAGCCGCCATTGTCAGGCTTTGGGGAGGTGCAGGCTGATGGAAGGTTTTTTCCCGCTCTTGGAGCTTGCCGCCACCTACACAGAGAACGCCGTGGCTCTTTTTGCAGTGACCGCGGCGGCCGGAAGAAGATATCGGGGCTCAAAACATTTTCTTTCCCTGTTTCTTTTGGCAGTCGTCAACACGGTGTTTACGGCGCTGATGAACGAATGGGCGGTTTTCTCTTTTTTAACGCCGCTGCTGACCATTGCCCTGATGGCGTTTGTCCTTGCAAAAATCACCTCCGCCGGTCCCTTACTTGTGCGGGCCACAGCTTGCTTTCTCACTTTTCTGGTGATCCAGACCATAGATTATTGCGTCGTTGTGCTGCTGGGCCTTTTCTATGGGATCTCCGATACCTTTTTCTCCGTGTTTGTAACGCCCGGGCCGGAAAGAGCGGTCTTTCTTTTGATCGACAAGCTGTGCGATGTGGGCCTTTATCTTTTGCTTCGCAAGCGCTTAAGCGGGCTCGGAAAGCTGTCAGGGAAGCAGCAGACCGTCCTTTTCCTGTTCAGCGTTGCCGCCTATGCCTTTATGCAGTATCTGTTTTCGGCCATCATCACCACAAGCCTTGTCACCATGCAGGTCGCCGCAGTGCTTACCTGGTGCTTTGAGCTCTGCTTTGCCGCCGTGATACTGGCGCTGTTTTCTGCCTGGTCCAAAGCGGAACAGGACAAGCAGTCACAGATCCTTTTACAGTCCACCAACGCGCTGATGGCAAAGAATTATCAGGAGCTTCATGCCGACAAGGTGGAATACGCAAAAAAACTCCACGATTTCAACCACCATCTTGCCGCCATCCGCAGCTTGTGCCGGAACGGGAAAGAGGTGGAGATCGGGGCCTATGTAGACTCTCTGCTGTCCACCACCTACAAGGAAATCGCCCTGTGCCACAGCGGAAACGATATTGTGGACGCCATTATCAACTGCAAGGCGGCGGAAGCTCATGACGCCCATATCAGCTTTCACTGGCAGGCAGATTTTTCCGTGCCCGTTTCCGTCGACCCGGTAGATCTCTGCGCCATCCTTGCGAACCAGATCGACAACGCCTTTGATGCCTGCAAGCGGATCGAAGACGAGAGCAGACGGAAGGTGGAGGTTCACATTTGGCAGAAAACCGGGAATATGGTTTTCTTCCGGGTAGTAAATCCCGTGGACACAAACCCATTTGACGAGAACGGCCAGCTGCCCTCCTACAAAAAGGACGGTGCCCGGCCTCACGGCCTGGGGCTTCAAAGCATTCGGGAAACCGCGGAAAAGTACAGCGGCACCTTGCGGAACACCTATCAGAACGGGCAGTTTACCTCCACTGTGTTTTTGTGCTACGAACAATAAGAAGCCTTGAGCCGCAAGGAGAGTTTTCTTTCACGAAATCACTTTCTCAACGCAAAATCCCGCCCCATCCCTGCCTTTCGGCAGAGACAGGGCGGGGCTTTTTGTATACGGGACAAAAAACCGCCTGAAAGGTTAAGAGAGAGGGTGAGTTCCATCGGGAAAATTGACTTTCCCCTGGGAAAATGCTATACTTGCCCCGGTAGGTAAGACAAAGACCTGCCGCTATTTTTTGAAGCGATGTGATCCTTTTTATGAATATTATGAACAGAAAAATCTCTTTGCCCCGGCGGCAGCTGGGGCTGATCTGGCAGCTTGTGCTGACGGTCCCGCTGGCGCTTTTGGAGACCGGGCTGGCCCTGTATATCCAGCCGGGGCCTTTGGGGACGATCTGCCGGTATTTTCTTTCCCACCTCAATCTGCTGCTTCTCAATTTTCTGCCCTTCTGGCTTCTGACGCTCTGCGCCGCCTTTCTGTTTTCCAATTCTTTTTATGGGGCCGCTCTGGTGGGGACCCTGGGCGGCGTGTTGTCTCTTATTAACCGCACTATGGTGGAAAAGCGGGACGAGCCCTTGACACCGAAGGACTTCCGGCTGATCAAGGAGGCCGGAAACGCCGTGCAGAGCTATGACCTGAGCCTGCATATTCCTTCCCTTATGATGATCTTATGCTTTCTTGCGCTCATGCTCCTGCTGGGCTTTTTCTTTCGTGGAAAGCGGCCCTTCGGAAAAGGCTGGAAAAGCCTGTGTCTTTCCCTGGGGGGAGCCGCAGCCTGCGTGTGCGTTTTGGTGGGCAGTATTCGTACGGTGTACGCCTCCAAGGAGCTGTACAATTCTTTCCCCGTGCGGGCAAAATACTATATTGCCGGAGTGTTTGAGCAGCTGGGGTTTCCCTACTGCTTCTGCTACAATTTCAACCAGTATCTGGTGGAAAAGCCTCAGGGCTTTTCTGCGGGAGAGGCGGCCGGATATGCCTCCCAGCACCCGGTACAGCAGGAAAAGGGAGCCCCTGTAAATGTAGTGATGGTGATGAACGAGGCCTTTTCGGACCTGACCAATTCCTCCGCCTTCGCCTATCCCAAGGGGCAAGAGCCCCTGCGTTTTTTCAATTCCCTGGAAAACGATGAAAACGCTTTGACAGGGCATATCGTGGTGCCCAATTTCGGCGCGGGTACGGCGAATACGGAATTCGATGTGATCACCGGGATGCAGACGAACCTGATCGGCGGCAGCAACGCTTCTGCCTTCCGGGTGCTCAACAAGGATATAGGCAGCATCTTCCGGGTCTTTTTAAAGGACGGCTATCAGACAAGCTTTATTCATCCGGGAGAGCCGTGGTTTTATAACCGGCAGAACGTATACCGGTATTTCGGCGCGGAAAAAGAGATGTTTATCGACGATATGGATCACCCTGAGCGCCTGGGTAACTGGGTGTCGGATGAAGCGGTGCTGGAGATCATGAAGGAGGAGTTTGAGGCCGCCGTTTCAGAGGGTGAGCCCTATTTCAACTACACGGTGACGATCCAGAACCATATGAGCTATTCCGAGGCAAAATATGGAGATCTGCCTATAGAACAGGCGCCCCTTTCCCATGAGGTGGAGGAAAAGGCGCAGAGTATGCTTTCGGTCTATGCCAAGGGCGTGCGGGACGCTGACGCCATGCTGCAAAAGCTGACAGAGTATTATTCCAAACGGGAGGAGCCGGTACTGCTGGTGTTTTTCGGCGACCACCTGCCCAATCTGGGGGACAGCTACTATGCTTACCGGCAGCTGGGGATCCCCATAGGAGAGGGAAAAGATCCCGCTACCACGCTCTACACCTACGAGACGCCCTTTGTGCTGTGGGTAAACGATGCGGCAGAAAAGGCTTTGGACTTTTCTGCCAGGAAAGAAGCGTTGGAGCTGCCGGAAAACGGTGTGATCAACGCGAACTATCTGGGAGCCGTGGTATTGGAGCTTACCGGGCGCCGGGATTCAGACAGCTTCTTTTCTTATCTGAACGACTTGCGCCGCAGTCTTCCAGTCTATCATAAAGGAACGGGAATGAATGAGGGGGGAGAGCTTTTTGAAGAGCTTCCCCCGCAGTATGAAGCGGATATGGAAAAGCTGAGCTTTTGGGAATATTACCGGCTGCAGGTGGAGTAGGAGAGGTTTTCGGGTCTTGGCTCCTGCCCGTTTTTTAGGGAGAAGGAAAGCTTTTCTGCTGATTTGCGGCATGATGCAGGGCGTACTGCTTCGGCGTGAGCCCTTTGCTGCGATGAAAGGCGCGGATAAAATAGCTCAGGTCGTTGAAGCCGCAGGCAAAAGCGGCCTCCGTAACGGGGAGTATTTCTATCAGGAGGTGGAGTGGAAAACCCTGCATACGAAGCCCGGCCAGGCGGCCATCAACGACCGGATCTCTCCGGAGGCGGAGGCTCTGATCGCCGAAGACGGGCCGAAATATCAGTACGGCAAGGGCTGTATTTCCGACGGAGTGCTGGGCTTCTGGCTGGCACAGGTAAGCGGATTGGAAGTAGTGGGCGACCGGGAAAAAATCAAGAGCCATTTGAACTGTGTGCACCGCTATAATCTGCTGGAAAGCCTGCTGGAGCACGCGAATCCTCAGCGGCCGGGCTATTGCCTGGGGGACGAGGCGGGGCTGCTGCTGTGCTCCTGGCCTCATGGCGAGAAGCCCGCGCTGCCCTTTGTCTACAGTGATGAGGTTTGGACGGGCATTGAGTACCAGGTGGCGTCTCACCTGATGTTTATGGGAGAAGTGGAAAAGGGCCTGGATATCGTGCGGGCCTGCCGCAGCAGATATCAGGGGGATGTGCGCAATCCCTTTGACGAGTACGAGTGCGGCCACTGGTATGCCAGAGCCCTGGCGTCCTATGCGCTGCTGGAGGGCATGACAGGAGTCCGTTATGACGCCTACCGCAAGACCCTGTATATCGACCCCAGGATCAAGGGAGATTTTGAAACATTTTTGTCTGCCGATACCGGCTACGGCCTGGTAGGCGTAAAAAACGGCGAGCCCTACTATAAAGTGGTTTCCGGTTCCATTGATGTGGAAAAGGTACTGCTGAAGAAATAAAAATTCTCAGTCTGCCTTTTGCGGAGGGGGAGAGCGTTCAGAAACGGACGCTTTTCCCCTTACACTTTTCCCGGGAAAAACGCGGGGACGCTCTAAGGAGGAAAAAGCTCAGCTGTAAAAGAACTGTAAACAATCCTCTCCACACATTGACATTGCGAAGAGAAGAAGAGTATGATAATCTCCTGAAAAATCACGAGATCCCTTCCGCGGCCGGCCAGGCCTTGGGCTGGGTTACCTCTCTTGATCGGCTACTGTGCGAAAGGGGCAATGTCAATGCTGCAGCTGAAGAAGATCCAAAAGGAATACCATATGGGCGGTGAAACGGTCCATGCTTTGAAGGGAATCAGCCTGTGTTTTCGGAAAAGCGAATTTGTGGCCGTTCTGGGTCCGTCCGGCTGTGGAAAGACCACCATGCTGAATATCATCGGCGGATTGGACGGCTATGACAGCGGAGAACTGCTGATCGGCGGCCGCTCCACCAAAGGCTTCAAGGCCAGAGATTGGGACGCCTACCGCAATCATTCCATCGGGTTTGTCTTTCAAAGCTATAACCTGATTCCCCACCAGACCGTGCTGCAGAATGTGGAGCTGGCCTTAACGCTTTCCGGTGTGTCCAAAAGGGAACGCAGAGCCAGGGCGAAAAAGGCGCTGGAAGAGGTGGGGTTGGGAAATCAGCTGCGGAAAAAGCCCAGCCAGATGTCCGGCGGACAGATGCAGCGGGTAGCCATCGCCAGGGCTATCGTCAACGACCCGGATATCGTGCTGGCAGATGAGCCCACTGGGGCGCTGGATACGGAAACCAGCGTGCAGGTGATGGAGATCTTAAAGCGGATCTCTGAAAAGCGCCTGGTTATCATGGTGACCCATAATCCGGAGCTTGCGGAGAAATACGCCACCCGTACCGTGCGTATGCTGGACGGCCTTATCACGGAGGATTCAGCGCCCCTCACAGAGGAGGAAATGCGGGAGGAAAACGAGGAGCCTGCCGCCTCTCGGGGAAAGACTATGAAAAAGCCCTCCATGTCGTTTGCCACTGCCTTCGGCCTGTCGCTGAAGAATCTTTTTACCAAGAAGGGGCGCACGGCGCTCACCGCCTTTGCCGGAAGCATTGGAATCATCGGAATTTCCCTGATTTTTGCGGTGTCTCAGGGAATGACTGCCTATATCAACGCCCTGCAGGAGGACACTCTTTCCTCTTATCCCATTACCCTGGAGGCCCAAACGATGGATCTGGGCAGCCTGATGGCCTCGTTTATCGGGGCTGCGCACTCAGGAAAGGAGCATCCGCGGGACGAAGTTTATGAAAAGTCTATGGTATATGACATGGTCAATGCCCTGAACTCCTCTTCTGAAACAGAGAACGACCTTGCCTCCTTTCGAAAATATCTGGAGGAAGAGCTGAAAAAAACCGATGAAGAAGGAGAAAAATCTTCGCTTGCCCAGGCAGTCAGCGGCGTGCAGTACACCTATGACGCCGATTTGCTGGTCTACACGGAAAGCGTGGATCAGGAGATCCTGCGCTGTGACCCTCAGGCCCTGATGCAGGAGCTGCTGCTGGAGTATTTCGGGATGGATATGTCCTCCATGCTGGGAATGAGCGAGGAGTACGGAATGGGTATGGAGACCATGAGCGCCTTTATGCCGATGGGGGGCTCCATGATCCTGTGGGAAGAGCTGCTTCCCGCTATGGACGGCGGCCCTGTCAATCCTCTGCTTGAAAAGCAGTATGATCTGATCTGCGGCAGCTGGCCCAAGGAATATAATGAAATCGTGCTGGTGGTGGACGAGAACAACGAGATCGACGATATCACCCTTTACGCGCTGGGGCTGAAGTCCAAAGAGGATATCGATGCCCTGATGCAGGCGGTGAAGGACAAGACAGAGGCGGAGAAGAAAGAGGAAAATTGGAGCTATGAAGAGATCTGCGGCATGGAGTTTCGTACCATTCTAAGCTCTGACTGCTATGCCCTGGATGAGGCCACCGGCTGTTATACCGATTTGAGAGACACCAAGGCGGGGCTGAGATACCTCTATGATAACGGCCTTCCCCTGAAGGTTTCCGGTATTATCCGCCCCAATGAGGAGGCCGCCTCCTCCATGCTGTCAGGGTCTATCGGCTATACTCATGGGCTTACGGAATACCTGATGGAAAAGGCTCGGGATTCTGAAACGGTAAAAGCCCAGCAGGATTCTCCGAATACGGATATCTTTACCGGCCTTCCTTTCCGGGACAATACGGAAAGTATTGACGAAGGGAGCAAAGCGGCGGACTTCAGAGCTCATATCGAGACGCTGGACGAAGGACAGCGGGGAGAGGCTTATCTCACCATCAAAAGCCTTCCCACACAGAAGCAGGTGGAGGACGCGAGAAAAGAACAGATAGGCTCCATGACCCGCGCCGAAATGGAAGAGACTTTGCTCACGGGCATCACCCAGCAGGCCGGCATGAATGAGGAAAATATCCAGGAATACCTTTCCTCCATGAGCGATGAGGATCTGGAAGAGCTGTTTTCTCAGATGTGGGAGGAGCAGTTTTACGCGCGGTATTCCGCCGGGGTCCGTGAACAGCTGGCCTCTCTGAGCACACAGCAGCTGGCGATGGCTTTAGCACAGGAGCTGCCGGATTATACTGACGCCGACTGCGCCCGGTACTATGACGAGGTGCTGGAATTCTCTGACTCGGATTATGACAGCAATCTGCTGACCCTGGGCTATGTGGATCCGGAAAGCCCCGCCTCTATCAACCTGTATGCCGCTACCTTTGGCAGCAAGGATATTATCGAAGAGTCGATCACTGCCTATAACGATACGGTGGATGACCTGAAGAAGATCGAATACACAGATTATGTGGGGCTGATGATGTCCTCTGTGACCTCTATCATTGATGCCATCACCTATGTACTCGTCGCCTTTGTGGCGGTATCGCTGATCGTCTCCTCCATCATGATCGGCGTCATCACTTTGATCTCCGTGCAGGAGCGCACCAAGGAGATCGGCATTTTGAGAGCCATCGGCGCTTCCAAGCGCAACGTGTCCAGCATGTTCAATGCAGAGACCATCATTATCGGGTTTATTTCCGGACTGTTGGGCGTGATGGTCACCTATCTGCTCTGTATTCCCATCAATCAGGTTTTGCACCACTTTACAGGCATCGCCGGGCTCAATGCCTTTTTGCCTGTGCCGGTGGCAGTCGCTTTGGTGCTGATCAGCATGCTGCTGACCTTGATCTCCGGCATCATCCCCTCCCGCAGCGCAGCGAAAAAGGACCCTGTGGTGGCGCTTCGTACGGAGTAATTGCTGGCCCGGAGCTGCCGTGCGGCTGAGTTCGTCACCAGCGCCCCATTAGCATAATCTTTTTCCGCTGTCGCAGACCGGCCGGAGTTTCCCCGCCTTATCAGGAGAAAAACGCTTGAAATCTGCCTCTTTCCGGCATATAATAGTTTTCATAACTAAAGGGAAAGGGTTTTTATATGCGGCAGACCACCGAGGAGGCGCTGGCGGAAGCGCTGGAAACGCTGCTTTTGAAGCGGAGCATTGAAAAGATCTCCGTGAAGGATATCGCGGCCCAGTGCGGAGTGAACCGGCAGACCTTTTACTATCATTTTCACGATATTTACGACCTGATCGAATGGACGCTGGTTCGGGAGATCGAAAGCTACATCGATCTGCATTTTGAAAAGGAGACGGACTGGCAGGAAAAAATCAGACTGCTGTTTCACTATTTTTACCTGCACAAGCCTGTGATCCTGCACGCTTATGATTCCACCAACCGGATCCAATACGAACGGATCATGGTGAAGCGGGCCGCGGAAACGGTGGGGGAGATCATAGAGCTGTATCCCCAGGCGCAGCGAGTCCCGGAGGACAAGCGGGAGTTTATCTGTATGATATACGCCCGGGGGATCACCGCGCTGTTTTTGGAGTGGGTAGAGGCGGGCATGCCGGATGAACGCCATGTCAAGCTGGAGGACTATTTTGTGATCATGGACGGCAGCATGGAAAACGCTTTGGAGAAATTTCTGAAATAAAGTATTTATACAAAATCCGTTCTTGTCTTAAATTCAGACAAGGGCGGATTTTGTCGATTGATGTCGAAGGTTTTCATGGGATATACTGGCAGCAGAAAAAATCTCGATGGAGGTTATCTCATGGATACGTCAAACAGAATGGTACGGTTCGGACTGAAGAAAGCGTTTGAGTATATCGAACGCGGCCCGGAGGAGAATCTGCCCAAGCTTATGGACTGGGTAGACCGGTTTGCGCCTAAAGGGGATGAGGGCTTCCCTGTCCAGCGAGCGGCCTTTCGAAAGGTGATTGAAGACAGAGACTGTGCCATGCACCGCCTGATGATCCGCATCTTTACCCAGACGGACAAGGAGGTGCTCAAGGCGGTCTTTGAGAATTTCATCATCAATGGCAATCTGGCAGGCTGGCCCCGCCAGGAGGAATTACGGGAAAAGTACGGCTGCAATATCCCCTGGGCTATCCTGCTGGACCCCACCTCCGCCTGCAATCTGCACTGCACCGGCTGCTGGGCGGCGGAATACGGAAACCGGCTCAACCTGAGCTTTGACGAGATCGATTCCATTATTACCCAGGGCAAGGAATTGGGCGTGTACATCTATATTTACACCGGCGGAGAGCCTCTGGTGCGAAAGCGCGATCTCATCGCGCTGTGCAGGAAGCACAGCGATTGTCAGTTCCTCTGCTTTACCAACGCCACTTTGATCGACGAGAAATTTGCGCAGGAAATGCTCAGTGTCAAGAATTTTATGCCCGCTATCAGCGTGGAGGGGTTCGAGGCCGCCACAGACGAGCGGCGCGGGTCAGGCACCTACCGCAGGGTGGTGGAGGCCATGTCTTTGCTCAAGGAAAAACACCTGCCCTTTGGAATCAGCTGCTGCTATACCAGCCAGAATTTTGCCTCCATCAGCAGTGATGAATATTTCGACCAGATGGTAGAGTGGGGCGCGTCCTTTGTGTGGTATTTTCACTATATGCCCATTGGCAACGACGCTGTGCCCCAGCTGCTGCCCACGCCGAAGCAGCGGGAGTTTATGTATCATAAGATCCGGGAGGCACGGCGCAGCAAGCCCATTTTCGCCATGGATTTCCAAAATGACGGAGAATTTGTGCAGGGCTGTATTGCAGGGGGAAGACGGTATTTTCATATCAATGCCAACGGAGACTGCGACCCCTGTGTGTTCATCCATTATTCCAATGCCAATATTCGAGAGATGAGCCTGCTGGATGTGCTGCGCTCTCCGATTTTCATGGCTTATCACGATGGGCAGCCCTTTAACGACAATCATCTGATGCCCTGTCCCATGCTGGAGAATCCGGATAAGCTGCGGGAAATGGTGGAGCGCACCGGAGCACATTCTACGGACCTGCAGTCCCCGGAAACGGCGGAGCATCTCTGCGAAAAGTGCGAGGCTTACGCACGAAACTGGTCGCCTACGGCCTCTCGGCTGTGGGAATGCTCTCTGGGGAAAAAGGAGAGCGAACAGGCCGGGGAATAAAACGGGTATCCGAAGAAGGCTCCACCGAGAATCGTTATCGCTTCTCGGTGGAGCCTCTTTTGAAATGTGTGATCAGGCGTTTCCCGGGACCTTTCGGTCTAAGGCATAAGCCCTGCGCACGATATCCTCGATGCGTTCCTCCTGCACATAGAGATTTGTGGGGTCATACCGCTCGATCAGCTCAACCATGGCGGCCTTGGCGGTCATCTTCGTTCCGGCCTTGACAAGCCAATGGCGCTCGGCCTCTTCCAGAAGCTCGTAGGCCTCGTCCTCCTGCCAGGGGGGAAAGGCATCCTCGAACTCCAGCTTGATGGTAAAGCCGTCGTTATAGGTTTCCCGGAAGTCCCCCAGAGTCCCGTCAAACAGTTTTTGCCCCCGGTCGATCATGATCAGCCGCTTGCACACCGCCTCGATATCGTCCATATCGTGGGTGGTGAGGATAATGGTGGTCTTCTTTTCCTCGTTGATGCTTTTCAGCGCGTCGCGCAGCACCTTTTTGCTGGTGACATCCAGCCCGATGGTAGGCTCGTCTAAGTACAGCACCTCCGGGTCGTGGAGCAGGGCAATGGCGATATTGGCCTTCATCTTCTGCCCCAGGCTCAGCTGCCTTACCGGCTGATGGAGAAAGTCCTTCATGTCCAGCAGTTCGGTGAAATAATCGCAGTTCTTGCGGAAGCGCTCTTTTGGAACGGAGTAAAGGCTTTCATATAGGTCAAAGGTGTCTGAAATGGGCAGGTCCCAATAGAGCTGAGAGCGCTGGCCGAATACCACGCCGATCCGCTTGGCGTTTTCCTTTCTGTTTTCGTAGGGGATAATATCCCCGATCTTTGCTGTGCCGCTGGTAGGCAGCAGCACGCCGGAAAGTATTTTGATGGTGGTGGATTTTCCCGCTCCATTGGGGCCGATATAGCCCACCATCTCGCCCTTTTCCAGAGAAAAGGACACATTTTTGACTGCTTCCTTTACCGTATATTCCCGGTGAAACAGAGACTTAACGGCTCCCGCGATCCCCTTTTCGGATTTGGCGATCCGATATTCCTTACAAAGATCCTTTACTTCAATAAAACTCATGTCGCTCCTCCTCTTTACGAGCCGGTGCTCTTATAGTGTTTCAGTCCCCAGTTCCACAGCAAAATGCTCAGCGTGAACACCAGTACCCCCACCAGCGGACTGAGATAGGGCAAAAACGCGGGATAGCCCTCCGGAATGGGCTTGCCGAGCAGGGCAGCGGCCGGGTAAAAGTTCATAAACGCGAAGGGCAGAAGAAAGGTGAGCACAAACTGGATCCCCCTGGGAAAGATGGTGATGGGGTAGTTGGTGAATTCTTTCATGTCATAGAGCAGAAAGTCTGCGATGGGGTTGTTTCCCACTGAAAAGAAGCTCATAGTGGAGGAGGCGATCAGCGCTGCCGCCTGAATGAGGGACGCCCCCAGCAGTGCGGAAATCAAAAACAGGATGCTCTGTACAGTGGGCGTGTAGGAGAGGCTAGCAAAAGCGAGTACCATGATCGCAAGCGAAACTGTAAAATGGCTGATATAGCCTACGTTATACCCCGCTGAAAATACCTCGTGGAGGAACGGGTGGATGGGCTTTGTCAGGGAGGCGTCGAATTCGCCGGAGCGGATACGCCCGATGAGCCCGTTGGAAAAATTGAAGAAAAAGGATGCGCCCACGGCGTAGGACATCAGGGAAAGCCCGTAAAGGATCAACACCTCCGGGCCGCTCCAGCCCCCCAGAACATGAAAGCTGGAAACCGTGATATAGATGCCTAGAAAGGTGGCGCCGTAGCTGATCCACTGCCCGATGATCCCTGCCAGAAAGGTGCCCCGGTACGCCATCTCCCGGCGCAGGGCCACCCTAAAGAAGCTGGAAAACAGCCGCCAGAAGTCTTTCATATCGTCTACACTCCTTTCATCCGCCGTTGACGGTGAGCTTTCTTGCCGCCGCCCGCCATACCAGCTGGTCTATTAAGCTCAGGCCGCCTAGCCACAGCAGCGCCGCCAAAATGGGGATCCACGCCGTATCTGCCGGAGTTTTCATGAGAAAGAGATTGATGGGCTCGAAGGTCATGTAGCGAAAGGGAAGCCAATAGCTCAATGTCTTCAAAAGCTCCGGATAGAACCAGATAGGCACCAGCGTCCCGCCGAAAATGTTCTCGAATCCATACAGGTAAAAACGGATAAACCAGCAGCGCTGGAGCCAAAAGGCCGTGAGGCCAAAAAGGTAGGTGACCTCAAAGAGCAAGGCAATGCCCAAAATCGCAGACAGAAAAAACAGCAGGATATGTACAAAGTCCGGCAAAACAGCCCCGGAAAGGAAAAGAAAGCTCAAAAGCAGGACCGGCACTGTAGCAGTGAGAGAGCCGTAGATGTTTTTCCCCAGCATCTGGGACAGCAGGTAGCCCTTGTAGGAAATGGGCCGCAAAAGCTCCATGGAAACGGTGCCGTCTATCATGGCGTTCTCGATCATTCCCGCCACATTGGTGTGAGTCAGCTGTATCATGAAGGAGTTGATGAGCACATACAAAAGCATATCGGAAAAGCTGACGCCGTTGTGGGCCTCTGTACCCAGCAGCGCCCGCCAGAGAAACATCTGGATGAGAAAGCCCAACACGGACCCTAAGAGCCTCCACAGTGCCGCCCAGCGGTAGATGAGCTCAGACTTCAGGGATTTTTTAAATACGATCCAGTATTTTTTCATCTGCACCTCTCCTCGAAGATAAGATAGCCGGTGTGGAACAGGGAGCGGTCCGACTGTTTTGTATGGAACTTGGGAAATGACATTTACTGAATGTCATTTCCAAAAATAGAATAACATATAATCCATTTAGTGACAAGCACCAAATGTCAAAAGGGTGGAGAAACAGTTGTTTATCAATAAAGCGGCAGATGGAAGAAACAATCTTTGCGGCCGAAATGTGGCGGTGGCGCGCAAGCAGCTCGGGCTCTCCCAAAGGGAGCTGGCAGACCGGCTGCAGCTTTGCGGGCTGTCCCTTGACAAGAACGCCGTCCAGCGGATCGAATCCGGGCAAAGGTTTGTGACGGATATAGAAGTAGCGGCTTTGATCGAGGTTTTGGGAATCAGCTTTCAGGAGTTGTTTTCCAAAGCTTCTTTGCCTCATTCCTGAAAAGCCGCTTTTCAGATGGCAAAATCCCCATTTCGGAAGATTTCCACTTCTTTCCCGTCCTCTGTCGTTCCGGTGATGTTCATGTCAGCGGTGCCGATCATAAAATCCACATGGATGGTGGAATCGTTAAAGACCGCCTTCTGCTCTTCGGAAGCAGCGTTCAGGCCACGGCCCAAGGCCAGATGACAGCTGGCGTTTTCATCGATCAGCGTGGTGTAGTAGGTAAGCCCGCTCATGCTGATGGGGGAGTGATACTCCACCAAAGCGACCTCTCCCAGATATCCGGCGTTTTCATCGGTTGAGATCAATGCCTCCAGCATTTCTTTTCCCTCTTCGGCGATGACCTCCACCACCTTGCCCTTTTCAAAGCGGAAGCCGAATTTGTCGATCTTCTTTCCGCCCAGCACCAGAGGGCGGGAGGCATAGACCACGCCGTTGGTCTCAAATTTGCTGGGTGTGGTGCAGATCTCCTCCGTGGGGATATTGGCATGGAAAACAACGGAGCTTTCCTCAGGAGCGGCCACATCTCTGCCGAATTTTGACCAGGGGGTAAGCCCCACTGTGAGATCGGTTCCGTTGGAGGCGGTATAGTGAAGCTTCGTAAGCTTCAAGTCGTCTACCGCCCGGCCTCGCTGGGCGGTTTTTCGATCCTTTTCCTCCCAGGCTTTGATCACATCGTTGTCTTCGTCAATATAGCAGAGCTTGAAGAGCAGCTTCCAAAGCTCTTCCTCCGCTTCCTTTCCGGTTTTGTCCAGAATATATTCCGCCCACTCCACGGTGGGGATCATGGCGATAAGCCACTGGCAGTGCTTTTCCCGGCTGGCCTTGCGCATGATATTGCGCACCGTGTCCACATGGGCGAAGATCGCATTGGAGTTTTTCTCGCTGACCTCCTCCATCAGCTTGGGGTTTACGCCCTCCAGCCGTACATAGCAGGCCCCCTCGTCCAGATACCCCTGGTGCATGGCGTATTCCCAGTCCTCCACCCGGCGGACAGCCTCGTCGCTGCGGTATTTTGCGGCCACCTTCATGTTGGGCAGATCCAGATAATGCACCACCACATTCCCGGCTCCCAGCTTATAACATTCCTCCGCGAATGTGCTGACAAACTGCCAGCCCTCAATGGCGGCCTCCACCAAAACGGTCTGTCCTTTTTGTACATTGAGCCCTACCCGGGCCAGGGTGTAGGCGTATTTGCGCTTCATCTTAGTAAGATCCATCTTTATCGCTCCTTTTTCACAGTTTCCGAAGAATAACGCCTCTATTTTAACATATTTCCAAGCCGCGAGAAAGCTTTTTGAAAATTCTCTGTGGTTCCATATGGGAAAAAACACTTTATCCTTCCTTCCCGCTGTGCTATGATAGCGGTAGGAATCATAGAGGAGGAGAACATATGGCAACGGTTTTTGAGCTGGTGCGAAAAGGCGAGATCTCCCTGCCGGAGACCCCTACCATTTTGATAGACGAAAAGATCGCAAAACGAAATATTGAGCGAGTGCAGCACGAGGTAAGCGCCTCGGGCTGTAAGCTGCGCCCTCATGTGAAAACTCACAAGATGCCCTATTTCGCCGGCTTGCAGCTGGACGCGGGAGCAGACGGCATCACCTGCGCTAAGGTAAGCGAGGCGGAGGTGATGGCAAAAGGCGGCGCACAGGATATTTTCATCGCCTATCCCATGGTGGGAGAGTTCCGGATCCGCCGGGCGTTAGCCCTTCAAAAGCAGATCCGCCGGCTGATCCTGGCAGTGGATAGCTTAGAAGGAGCCCTCGCTCTGAATTCCGCGGCGGAAAAGGAAGGGCTTGTGTGCGAGGTGCGTTTAGAGATCGACACCGGCGCCAAACGGACCGGTGTTTTGCGGGAGCATTATCTGGAGCTTGGCAAGCAAATTTCCGCCCTCTCTCACCTGAACCTGACTGGTATTTACACCTTTAAAAGCCTGATCTTAAAGGGAAAGCCTACAGAGGATAATGAGGCTGCCGCCCGGGAAGAAGCGGAGCTGATGAATGAAATGGCCAAGGCCCTTGGGGAAAACGGCGTGGACATTCAGGAAGTAAGCGCCGGCTCTACCCCCACAGGGCTCCAGGCGGCAAGGACGGGCTTGGTTACAGAGGTGCGCCCCGGCACCTATATTTTCGGAGATTGGATGCTGACAAAGGAACACTGTGCAACCTTCGAACAGATCGCTGTGCGGCTGTACGCTACGGTGGTCAGCACCCCTGCTCCGGATTATGCCGTCATCGATGGGGGTACCAAGACCTTTCCCATGGACATTTCTCTGGAGGACTATCCCGGCTACGCCATCCCCATCGATCCCGCCACTGGACTGCCCAATGGGAACTTACATCTCAGGCGCATGAATGAGGAGCATGGAATCCTCACCGCGGAAAACGGTGTCACCGGCCTGCGGGTAGGGCAGCTTTTAGAGCTGGTTCCCATTCATGTATGCACTGCCGTCAACCTGCAAAACTCTGTGTTTCTCTGGGAAAACGGCGAGATGCGGCGAATGGCGGTAGAGGCCAGGGGGATGCTGGTATGATACACATTAAAAACGCGCTGATCTGTGACGGCACCGGGAAAGAGCCCTATCCCGGAGAGCTTCTGCTCAAGGGAGAAAAGCTCGAAGCGGTTTCTCCTGTTTCCCTGGGAGAGGTGGACGCCCAGGTGATCGACGGGGCGGGAGTGGTGGCAGCCCCCGGCTTTATTGACGCGCACCGCCACTGTGACCTGGCCGCTCTTTATGACCAGCAGTTCGGGGAGATCGAGCTTTCTCAGGGCATCACCACGGCGGTGATGGGCAACTGCGGGCTGGCTCCCGCGCCCTGCACGCCTGAAAACAGGAAAGAACTGTATAGCTTCCTGGAGCCCTGTCTGGGAACAGCTCCCAAAGATAGCTTTTTCCCAAAGGTCTCCCGCTTTTTTGAAGCCCTGGAATCCCGCAGCCATCCCATAAACCTGGGCGTGTTGGGGGCTACCGGAGCAATCACCACGGCGGCGAAGGGCTTCGGCAATATCCCCTTTGACAAGGAAAGCCGGAAATCGGCGGAAGGGTATGTGCGAGACGCCATGGAGGCCGGCGCTTTGGGCCTGTCCTGCGGCATCATGTACACGCCGGAATGCTGGAGCACTTTGGAAGATTTTGTGTTTCTCGCCAAGCTTTGCGGAGAGTACGGAGGGTATCTTACCAGCCATATCCGGGGAGAAGGGGCTTCCCTTTTTCAGTCCGTGGAAGAGGTGCTGGAGATCGGCAGAAGGGCTCAGATCCCGGTGAACATCAGCCACTTCAAGGTAACGGGGCTGAAAAACCACGGGAAAGGGATCGAGCGCGCCATCACTTTATTGGAGCAGGCAAGGGCTTCGGGGCAGGACGCCACTGCGGACGCCTACCCCTATACGGGAGGCTCTACCACGATTTTGTCTCTGATTCCTCCTACGGTGCTGGAGGAGGCAAACAGGCCCCTTGCGGAGTATCTGAGTACCCGGGAAGGCGAAAAAGTGTTTACCCGGGAGATCCGAAAGGAATTCCCGGATTGGGACAATATGGTGTCTTCCATCGGCTGGGAGCGCATTGTGATCAGCTCTGCGGCAAATGGGGAATATGAATCTTTGGCGGGTCTGGACTTCTCCGCTGCCGCCGGTTCTCTGAATATAGCGGAAGAAGAGCTTTTCTGCAGGCTGGTTTCCAAAAGCGGCGGGAAGGCGGGCGTCATCGTGATGAGCATGGCTCAGGCCGATGTGGACAGAGTGCTTTGTCTTCCCTGGGTCTCATTGATTTCCGACGCGCTGTATGGAGGGGGAGAGAGCCCCCATCCCAGACTTTATGGAGCCTTTCCTAAATTCCTGCGGGAATATGTAAGAGAAAAAAAGCTGTTGACCTTGGGGGAGGCGATCCATAAAATGACCGGACTTCCGGCCGCCCGGTTGGGGCTGAAGGATCGGGGAACGCTTCGCCCCGGAAACTATGGGGATCTTTTGCTGTTTGATCCTGCCAAGTTTACGGACAAAGCCACCTGGCAGACGCCTAAGCGGCTTTCAGAGGGCCTTGAGCTGGTGCTGGTAAATGGAGCGCCGGCCGGTGAAAGACAGGGGAAAGTTTTAAGAAGGAAATCATGATTTTTATCATGAAACAAGAAAAGGAGAGATCGATCATGAGCAAAGTCGAAGAAAAGCTGAAGGAAATGGGGCTTGCGTTGCCGCAGCCCCCCGCAAAGGGAGGACTGTATTCTCCCGCCAAGCGCTTCGGAGAAAAGCTGGTGTATATTTCCGGCTGCGGCCCCGCGATAGACGGCGCCCCTGTGGCAGGTAAGCTGGGGGCAGAGGTGACAGAGGAGAAGGGCTATGAATACGCCAGAAACAGTATGCTGAATGTGCTGGCCGTGCTCAAGCGGGAGATCGGCGATCTGGATCTGGTGAAAAGCGCCGTAAAGGTCACCTGCTTTGTGGCAAGCGCTCCCGATTTCTACAACCAGCCTCAGGTGGCAAACGGCGGCACCCGGCTTTTGATGGATCTGTTCGGGGAAGAGGCGGGCGCGCCCTCCCGTTCAGCCATTGGCCAGTGCGTCCTGCCCGGAAATATTCCGGTGGAGATCGAGGCGATCTTTGAACTGCGCTGATCAAAAGCTGATTTTATCAAAAAGAGAAAAGCAACAGATATAAGCGGGGAACATGACAGGCAGCTGTCATGTTCCCCACTTTATCATAGAGAAAAAGGAGGTGGTTTTATGGGGAATCGAGAGCTTACGGAGTATGTGCTGGAGCAGCTGGGCACCTTGGAACAGGTGCGAAGCATCCCTATGATGGGCGGAACGATCTTTTATTACCGGGAGCGGATCTTCGGCGGCATCTACGCAGGGGATTTTCTCGTAAAGGATGTGCCCGCCGCGCGGAAAGCCATGCCCGACAGTGTTTCGAGGCCGCCCTATCAGGGAGCAAAAAATATGCTGCCGGTGATCATATTAGAGGATGCAAGGGCCCTGTGCGCCATGGTAGAGGAAATGTTTCCTGAGCTTCCACAGCGCAAAACAAGGAAACCGAAAAGGAGAAAGGAATGATTGGAATGGATATTCAAAAAGCACAGCAATTTGTTTTGAAAAACGCACGCCCCATTGAGCGGGCGGAATTTGAGTGCTATTTTCAAAACGGCTCCAGGCAGACGGTGATAGAGGCTTTGAGCCGCTATCAGAATCCGGACGGCGGATTTGGGCACGGATTGGAGCCGGATAACTGGAACCCGGCTTCTCATCCCATTGCCTCCAATATGGCTTTGGAGATCCTTTTTCGCACCGGGGCCCTGGAAGATGCAAAGGAGATGACAGCAGGGTTGGCCCGCTGGCTCAAAGCATCCGCGGACCCGAAGGACGGGTACTGGCCCGCTGTGATCGACAGCAGCAAAGAGCATCCTCACGCCATCTGGTGGGAGGTGAGAGAGGGGCTTTCCTCCTGGAATCCCGCGGTATCTCTGGCGGCATTTTTAGTGTGTATGGGCGAGGAAGAATATCGTGAGGTAGTGCAAAACGCCTTTGGGGTCCTGGAAAAAGAGCAAAAGGGAGACGGCCTGAATTGCTATATTCTGGCTTATCGTCTCTTGAAGCAGTCCGGAATCAAGGATGTGATTGATTTGAATTCGGTACGACGCTCTCTGGAGAAAAAAGTGGAAGCGCTCGTCTACAGGGACAGCTCTAAATACGGGGTGGAGTATGTTCCGACGCCCTCTTATTTTGACAGTGATTTTCTGCCGGAAAGTCTATTGGGACTGATCGGGGAGGAGCTTGCTTCGCTGGACAGGCAGCAGATGGAGGACGGCGGCTTTGAAATCTGCTGGAAATGGGGCACGCCCTATCCGGAAGAAGCCCGGCAGGCGCGGGACTGGTCCCGCCCGAAGCTCACCATGGAAAAGCTGATGTTTTACCAAAGGTGGAAGTCAAAGGCTTCCAAAAGCTGAAAGGAAACAGGTGGAGTGTTAGCGCCGCATAAAAAAGTGATTTGACGGAATGGCGTAGTATGTATATTGTTTGAAAAAGAGTATATCGAAACAGCCCTGTATTTGATTTCAAAATCAAATACAGGGCTGTTCTTTGGGAATATTGGGTTTTGTCTGGAGCCGCTCATTGTGGCTTTTCTGCATGAGAGAGGGCCCGCCTTCTCCATTCGGTTCAGCGATAAATACTGCGCCTCTGACGCGGCCTTCCGGCTGGTAGACCTGCTGGAACAAAGCGCTTCCATGGGGAAAAGCGTGGATTTCAGCAAGTACACCTACCGCAATTTCGTGGACAGCGGCGCCCAGACCGAGGTGCAAAGCTTTATCCAGTCTGCCCTGGATGTTTCCAAGAACGCCGTGCTTTCCTACCAAAACCAGGGTCAGGATCGGGCTTTGGATTGGGGTTAGGGTTAGGATCGGGATCGGGTGTAACGGTGGGGTCTGCTTCCACTTCGGTGTTTTTCAGAACGGGGTCGGCATTCACCGCCACCTGTGCTACCTCGCAGCGCTTTGCGTTGCTGCTGGGTTTCAGCATGCCCTCACTGCCGTTTACCACCTTGTGGCTTACCGCCCACTGCATGGCTTCCTTCGCCCAGCGGGACACGGAGCCGCTGTCGGGGAACTGAGAAAGGACGTTGCTGTCAAAGCTGGCGTCGTTCCCCGTTTTCTTGGCGTAGTTGTACATGATGACCGCCATCTGTTCCCGGGTCACATTCTTTTCCGGGGCGAATCTTCTCTCGCCCACGCCGGTGATCAGCCCGGCTCTGTAAGCCCACTCCACAGCGGGAGCATACCATTTGTTTTTATTCACATCGGGAAAGCTGCTCTTTCCAGTCCAATCCGCCTTGTTATAATTTGAGGTTTTATTGGAAAGCACCTGCACGAACATAGCCCGCATCATAGGAGAGTTTAGTGAAAAGGTAGTATCTCCGGTACCGTTGAACAGCCCGTTTTCGTAAACATAAGTTACGGCGTCTTTATACCAGGCGTTCTCTGGTACATCGGTAAAAGGCAGCCCTGCCGCAGAAGCGGGCAAGGTCAAAGTGCCCAGCAAGAGTACGGAAACTAACAACAGAGAAATGAGCTTGCGGTGCAGTTTCATAGAGAAGTCCTCCTTTAAGTAATTTTCTATAACACCGATAAGTTCTGTACAAATTATCGGAGACTCTATTGCCGAATGCAAGCCCTTTTTGCGCTTTTCATCTGAGTTTTTCTCAGATTTTCCTTGCCTTGCTAATCCGATTTGAGTGTGGTATACTGCATTTAAAGAATATTGATGGAGGGAGTATGTGCGTGAACACCTTTGCAAAAGCTGAGTATTGGTTTGAAAGCGCAGAGTATGATTTTCAAACAGCACAGGCCATGCTGGATACTGGGCGCTTACTGTATGTAGGTTTCATGTGCCATCAAGCCATCGAAAAGGCTCTGAAGGGGTTGCTCGTAGTGCGTAAACCGGAGGAAGAAATCCCCTATATTCACAAACTGATGCGGCTGGCAAACCTTTCTGAGGTGTCTGAAGAGATGAGCGAGGAACAACTTTCACTGCTGGATACGCTTAGTCCCTTGAATATAGAAGCCAGGTATCCTTTGTATAAAGAAAAGCTATTGCAAGCACTGACCCCAGAAACATGTAGAAATTTGATTCAGGAAACGGAGGCGTTGCTGGTATGGATCAAGCAAAAGCATTAACAGTTGCAAGAGAATATGCCGCCGCTGTGCGAAACATTATGGACACCCGAGCCATTTTTCTTTATGGTTCACAAGCAAATGGAACAGCCGGGAAAGACAGCGATATTGATATTGCGGTTGTAGTAGACGAGCTTCCCGGAGATTACCTGAAAACAATGGCGACTCTGTGGAAGCTTACGCGTTCCGTAGCGCAAGAGATTGAGCCTGTTCTATTAACCGATGAGGACGATGCCAGCGGATTTCTCAGTACAGTCCAACACACCGGTATAGCAGTCTAAGCAGATTAGCCGATAGTAAAGGCGGTCATTTTGACCGCCTTCACTGTTTTCTTTCTTTGTTTGCTGCGTCGCAGAATTTGGCTTACTGAGTGCTTTTTGTATTTGCCGTTCGTTGTAAAGCCTTAGCGAAAACAGCTGTGATCCAATGAGAACGCGTCAAAATCAGGAAATACGGTTTGTCGCTTTCAAAGCGACCGAAAGACCTTCTGTGCGGCTTAAAATGAAGCCATCAAAACACACAGGAGGTCTTTTTCATGAAAGCGACAGAACTGGTCTTTATTCTGGACAAAAGCGGATCCATGGCGGGGCTGGAGAGCGACACCATCGGCGGGTTCAACTCCATGCTGAAAAAACAGAAGGAGCTGGAAGGCGAATGCCGGATCACCACGGTTTTATTTGACAGCTGTTATGAGCTGCTTCACGACCGGATCGATATCAAAGCAGTCAGCGCCATGACGGAAAAGGAGTATCATGTAGGCGGCGCTACCGCTTTGCTGGACGCCATCGGCCTGACCATTGAAAAGCTTGCGGCTGTACAGAAAAATACGGCGGAGCCTTACCGGGCGGAGAATGTGATGTTCGTCATTATCACAGACGGGGAGGAAAACTCCAGCAGGCGGTACTCTTCTGACAAGATCAAGGCCATGATCGAGGAAAAGAAGGAAAAGGATGGATGGGAGTTTGTGTTTTTGGGGGCAAATATCGATGCCGTGGAGACGGCGGGCCGGTTCGGCATTTCCCCTGACCGGGCGGCGGACTATGTGCCGGATGCACAGGGGGTCACCTTGAATTTCCAGATGATGAGCAAGGCGGTGGCCGATTTCCGTGAAACCTGTGTTTTGCCTCAGATGCCGCTGGAAGCGATCCGGCGCGACCAAAAGAAACGCGGGAGGTAGAAGCAGGGAAGAGCGGGTTTGACTTTTATTGATCGTTGCTTTACAATTTAACACAGACCCCGATATTTTTCAGAGCTGAAAAGGGAGAGATCATAGCGTGAAGGGTTTCCTAAAAGGAAAGAAAAGTGACGATCGACTGGGAAAGAAAGGCAAACCGGCAGCGTGGCTTCTTGCGATCCTGATTGTTTTTTCTTCCATTCCGGCAAGTGCGCAGGAGGGGGCTTCTGTGCTGGTTTCCGAAGCGGAAGAATTTTCAGACCTGATGCCCTACAGCTGGGTGAAAGAGGTTTGCGAAGGCGGGAGCAAGTATTTGGAAGATTACGGTGTGACCCGCGAAAAGCTGGTAAAAGAGCTTTCTTCCCACGAGCATGATGCCTACTATCTGGGAACGCCTTATATAGGGGGAGATTACCAGTCTCCAAACGGCGACACTTCCTATAATGGTTATGCCGGCATGAACTGTGCTGGATTTATTGGCTATGTCCTGCGCAAATGCGGGCTCAATACACAGGCCGCCCTCAAGGTGATGCACACCCAGGGGGTCCTGGGCTGGGGGAGCGGGCTAAGGTACGATGAGTTGTCCTTTGCCACCAACTATTTCAATTTTGTGCGCTTCGGAGACCTGAAGGCTTATGTGTTCCCCAGCAAGGGGGCCATGCTGAAAAGCGGAAAATGTGAAAAGGGAGATATCATTCTCCGGTTCTGGACCCATCAGTTCACAGAGGATGATATGGACAACCATATGATGATCTTCTGGGGAAATAAGCCCTCGGAGGATAAGATCTGGCACAGTCCCGCGTGGTACAATGATATCGGGACTATGGCAGAGGGGTATGGGGCCTCTTTTATCCTAATCAAGCTCTCCCCCTCCTCTCCGCCTGTCGCGGGATTTGAAGATGTAAGGGAAAAGGACTGGTATGCGCAGGCCGTGCGTTTTGTAAAGGAGCATGGGTTGATGGAGGGGGTCAGCGCAAAGAGCTTTTCCCCCGATACGCCTATGACCCGCGCCCAATTGGTGACGGTCCTCTACCGCGCCGCCGGAGAGCCGGGTGCTGTGAGCCAGAGCCGCTTCGGAGATGTTCCCGATGGCTTGTGGTACAGCGACGCTGTCGGATGGGCAGAAGGCAACGGCATCGTTACGGGATACAGCGACGGCCTTTTTCACCCGAACAGGAACATCAAACGGCAGGACGCGGCGGTGATCTTACGGCGGTTCTGTGAGGTCAAAGGCTTGGATTTCTCAGAGGCGCAGGAAGAGGCGCTTTCTGCCTACACGGATGCCGATCAGATCAGCGGCTACGCGAGAGACGCGATGGCATGGGCGAGTGAAACCGGACTGATCAGCGGGATTTCACTGTCGCGGCTGGACCCGCGGGGCAAAGCCACCCGGGCTCAGACCGCCCAGATCCTGATGCGCTTTTGCAGGCGGTATGAACTGACCTGATATGCAGAAATCTTTTCGGGAGGGAGAGCCGGTATGGAGCCTGTCTCGCTGACGCCTATTGCCCGCATCCAAAGCGGATTTACGGAAAAATTCGGAATTCCCCGGCAAAGCGGTCTGGTGGAGGAGCTGGAGGCCCGGGTGGTCTTCGAGCCGGAATATCGGGCTAAGGAGGCTTTCCGCGGGCTGGAGGATTTTTCTCATCTTTGGCTTATTTGGGAATTTTCCAAGAGCATCCGGGAAAGCTGGTCGCCCACAGTACGCCCCCCGCGTCTGGGGGGAAACAGGAGAATGGGCGTGTTCGCCACCCGCTCTCCTTTCCGGCCCAATCCCATTGGCCTTTCCTGCGTAAGGCTGAAGGAGATCCGGTGGGATACTTCGCTAGGGCCGGTGCTTTTGATCGGCGGGGCCGATCTGCTGGACGGTACGCCGATTTTTGATATCAAGCCCTACCTCCCCTTTACAGACTGCCGTCCGGACGCTTCCGGAGGCTTTACCCAGCTTTATGAGGAGCGCAGACTGCAGGTGGTGATCCCGGCAGAGATTTTGGAAAGGATCCCACAAAAGCTGAGAGACGGGGTAAAGGGTGTTCTGGAGCGGGACCCGCGCCCCTCCTATCACGCGGACCCTAAAAGAGTTTACGGTATGAGCTTTTACGGGCTGGAGCTTAAATTCAAGGTAGAGGGGGAAACCCTGACCCTGTTAAGCGCAGAAAAAGAAAAGCGCGCCGGTTTCTGAGAATGTCTCAAAAACCGGCGCGTTTTATGACGGAATGGTTTTCAGATCAAGATCTTTTCAGATGGATCCTCGTCCTTTGAGGAGGGGAGGAGAGAGCCTTCCGCCTCAAGCGGTTCTGAAGCTCCGGGGGAGGGGAGCGGCTCGGAAAAGGCGGAGGGGGGAGGCGAAGACTGCTTTATGACTGCGGGGAACTGTACGGTGACGATGAAAAGGTCTTTGTCCGTTTGCAGAGAAAAGGTGCCGCCGCAGGCCTCTGTAAAGCTCTTTGCAATGGAAAGCCCCAGCCCGCTGCCCTCTGTGGTCCTGTTCTGGTCTCCCCGGACAAATCTGGCGGTCAGATCTTCGCTGCTGACCGTGATCTCAGTGCGGGAAACATTTCGGATACACACCTTGGCAAAACCGTTTTCCAGGGAAACCGTCACATAAGCACGGGAACCCTCCAGAGAATACTGCGCGCAGTTGCGGATCAAATTCTGGAACACCCGGTACATTCTCTGGCCGTCTGTGTGTACTAAAATGGGATAGGAGGGGATCTCTATACGCCATTCCAGAGAAGCGCCGGCCATGGTTTCTTCCATCTCCGCCATGGTCTGCTTCAAAAGCTTCCCGATATCCAGCACCTCCAGATTGAGAGAAATATTCCCGGTGGCCGCCTTGGAGACCTCAAATACATCCTGTACGATGATCCCAAGGCGCTCTGCTTTCTGGGAGATGGTGGAAATATAGTCCATCACATGGGGAGGAAGACCCTCCTCTTTTTTCAAAAGCTCAATATAACTGATGATGGAGGTAAGAGGAGTTTTGATGTCGTGCGAGACATTGGTGATCAGCTCTACTTTCGTGCGGTCCGCCTTGACGCCCTCCTCTACCGCTTTCTGGATCCCGGTGCGGATCATGTTCAGCTGCATGGCGCAGTCGTAGAGGTTGGAGGTGGGAGGGATATGGTTCACGGCGTTCAGATTTCCGCCGTACATCTCTTTGATCTGTGCCATCAGGATATTCCAATCCCGCAGGTCTCGCTTCAGCGCCAGAGTATACCAGAAGATCGTGCCTATGATACTGACAGCTGCGAAAACACCGATCCCCAAAAAGCTGAGACCTCGAAAGGGCCAGATCCCATGGAAAGGCGTGTTGCTCAGAATGGCGGCCCCGATTACAGAAACGGCCCCTACACCGACAATGACAATGAGACAGGAAAACAGTCTGCGGATGCTGCGCTGCTCAAAACTGGTCATATGGGAATAGGAGTTCATGGTTTTCAGAATGGAGTGAATGATATTCTGGCTGAAAAATCTCCGATTGTGGCCAATATCAAGACACAGAAAATACAGGATGAGGACAAGACCTGTAAAAAGGAATTTTCCAAAAGGTCTTTGAGACACAGCAGTTTCCAGAAAAAAGGAGAGGGTCAGCAGAAGAAAAATGAGAAAGAGCTTGACTTCCATCCAGACTCGGGCGAGTGCCTTTGCGATCATGGCCTCAAATTGTTTTCGGTCCTTTCGGAAGAGAAAGATGAAAAGCAGAGAAGCGATAAACAGCGCGATAGAGCAGATGGCGGAAACCAGAAATTCGGAGGGAATATTCTGGTTTCTTTCCGCATAATTGAGCAGATTTGCGGCATCCTGTGACAGGACCGGATCGAAAATAACGCCTACAAGCCCTGTGATGGCAGTTGTGACGGCGCAAAATACCAGCATCATACACAGCCAGGATATGAGCCCCTTAAACACATCAGTGCTTTTCGATTTTGTAGCCAATCCCCCACACCACCTTCAGATATTCCGGCTCTCCCGGATTGAGTTCGATTTTTTCCCGGATCCTTCTGATATGCACCATGACGGTGTTCTCTGTGGAATAGGCGGATTCATTCCAGATTTTACTGTAGATTTCTTCTGCGGGGAAAATCCTGCCGGGATTTCGCATCAGCAGCTCGACGATCTTTGTCTCGGTGGCGGTGAGCTTTACCGGCTCGCCGTCGGCATAGAGCACATGCTCATCCAGATTAAAGCATAGCCTTCCGTTGAGGATGGTGTTTTCTCCGTTTGAATTGATGTCTCCCAGGCTGGTGTAGCGCCTCAGGTGGGATTTGACACGGGCTATGAGCTCCATGGGATTGAAGGGCTTTGTCACATAGTCGTCGGCGCCCATGGAAAGTCCGATCACCTTGTCGCTGTTTTCACTTTTCGCGGAGAGTACGATGATGGGAAGATTTTTCTTTTCCCGAATCTTCATGATGGCTGAAAGTCCGTCCAGTTTCGGCATCATCACATCGATGATGATAAGATGGATCTCCTTTGTGGTGACAAGGTCCAGCGCCTCCATACCGTCATAGGCTTTCAGTACATGGTAACCCTCGCTTTCCAGATTTAAAGCGATGGCGCGGACGATTTCCCTGTCGTCGTCCACAACAAGGATATTTTTGTTTTCTGCTGCTTCCAATTGCGCTCTTCCTCTCTTTTTGTGCTTTTCTTGAATTAAACTTTAAAAAAACTTCCTTAAAAAGGATGTTATTAATCTCTTAAGAAAATCATACATTATTCTGAGCGGTAAAGCAATGCTTCTCTTTCTTTTTCCGCTCTTTGAGATCTTATCACGGCCGGAAAGCTGAAAAAGAGAGGTTAAGGTTATGAGGCAGCTAAGGCGTACTCTAAAAAGGCATAGGGCGGTCCTGGTTTCGTTGGCAGCCATTTTGCTTTTGTCCGGAATTCTGACACTGTTGTCGGCTGAAAGCGGAGAAGCGCTTTTAGCCTCCGGAGAGATCACAAACTGGGGGCTGAGCTTTCAGGAGGAGGGAAAGCCTCCCATTGGAAATGTTTCCCAGGAAAATCTTGGAGAATATGACGCCCTTTACTGTACAGAGGAAGAGGAAAAGGTGCTCTACCTCACCTTTGACGCGGGCTTTGAAAACGGAAATACGGGGAAGATTTTGGACGCATTAAAAAAACACGGGGCGAAAGCCGCGTTCTTTTTGGTGGGAAATTATTTCGAAACCCAGCCTGAGCTGGTCAAGCGGATGGCAGCGGAAGGGCATCTCATCGGGAACCATACCTACAGCCATCCGGATATGTCAAAGATCGCCGATGAGGCAAGCTTTCAGGAGGAGCTCCAAAAGAACGAAGCGCTGTACCGCGGCATCATCGGTAAAGAGATGCCGAAGCTCTACAGGCCGCCGCAGGGGAAATTCTGCGAAAGCAATCTGAAAATGGCCCAAAAGCTGGGATATCACACCGTGTTCTGGAGCCTCGCCTATGTGGATTGGTATGAAAATGATCAGCCCACAAAGCAAGAGGCGTTTGAGAAGCTTTTGCCCAGGATCCATCCCGGCGCCATCGTACTGCTGCACAGCACTTCAAAAACCAATGGAGAGATCCTGGATGAGCTGTTGACCCGCTGGGAAGAGGCTGGATATCGCTTCGGAGATCTTTCAGAGTTTCTTGCAAAGCAGTGAAAACTCTTTGCACTTTTCCGAAGCAGTAAGATTTTTGCCCGGAAGCAGGCCCAAAGGCGCTGCCCGCTTCCGGACTGCTGCTTGTGAGATCGGGATATACCGGGCGCTTCACAGAGCCGGTGAGCGCCGGGAAAGGGCTTGTTTCGTTTCAAAGCTTTTTTCAACCGCGAAAAGATATCTTAAGGAAGAATTCTTCAAAAGTTAAAAAATAATTCCTTGAAAGAAATATTTTTTTCAGGATTTTTTGTACAATAGCAAAATAAGTTCTCAGAAAAAAGAAAAGCTGAGAAGATGTGTAAAAGACAGGACAATGAAAGGGTTTTGATATGCAAGGAGTCGTAGAAGCGCTCGTGCGTTTTTTCAGCAATACCATCCCGGCAGAGCTTACGGTGTTTTTGTTGTCGCTGATGCCGGTCATCGAGCTTCGGGGAGGTATTTTAGCGGCAAAGCTTTTGCAGCTGGAATTGTGGAAAGCGTTTTTGATCTGCCTAACCGGCACTCTTTTACCCACTCCCTTTATCCTTTTGTTTATCCGGAAAATCTTTGACTGGATGCGCAATACCCGGTTTGTCAAGCTGGTAGACCGTATGGAGAAAAAGGGCAGAAGCAAGTTTTCAAAAATCAACCGGTATAAAACGCTGGGACTTTTGATCTTTGTGGCGATCCCGCTGCCCGGCACGGGAGCATGGACAGGCTCTCTGGCCGCTGCCCTGATGAAAATGGATTTTAAATCCGCCATGCTTTCGGTGGCCTTGGGGACCTTGCTGGCGGATGTGATCATGTGCCTGCTTTCCTATGGCGTTTTGGGGATGGTTCTGTAATGGAGCGTTGGGATATTGCGATAGTGGGCGCGGGCGCCTCCGGCCTGATGGCCGCCAGGTGCGCCGGACTGCTGGGAAGAAAAAAGGGAAGAGCCTTTTCCGTGCTTTTGCTGGAGGGGAACCCAAAGCCCGGAAAGAAGCTTTTGGCTACGGGAAACGGCAGATGCAACCTGACCAATCTTTCTCTTTCTGAAAAGCATTACCACGGGGACGGGGAGGCGCTGTCTCCCTTTTTGGAACGATACTCTGTAAAAAGGCTTCAGAAGGAATTGGAGGAGATGGGGATCCTGACAGTGGCTGACGACCAGGGGCGGGTGTATCCCAGAAGCCTGCAGGCGGCTGCTGTTTTGCAGGCGCTGTGGCTTGGCTGCGAGGAGGAGGGCGTACAGTTCTGCTGCGGGGACCCTGTGGAAAAAATAGAACCTGTTTCACAGGGATTCCTTCTGAGCACGAAGAGTGGGAAAAGCATTTTTGCCCGGCGCTGTATTCTGGCTGCAGGAGGGAAAGCCTCTCCGCGCCATTCCTGCGGAGACTTCGGAGAAAGGCTGGCAAAGGGTCTGGGGCACAGCTTTGTGCCCTGCCGCCCGGCTCTCGCGCCCATTCCCTGTGAAAACCGGGCTCTGTCCGCTTTGAAGGGGATGAGGTGCCGGTGTAAGGCTTCCCTTCTGGAAGAGGGAAGAGTGGTGGCCGAAGAGCGGGGAGAGGTGATCTTCACCGCCGGAGCTCTCTCTGGGATCTGCATTTTTAATCTCTCTTCCTTTCTTGCGGTGGGTGTGGAGAAGCAGGCGGAGATCTCTTTGGACCTTGTAGAAGAAATGGAGGAAGCAGAGCTTTTTTCCTATCTGAAAAAGCTTTGTAAAAGACATCCGCACAGAGCGTGCAGAGAGCTTTTTGCGGGGCTGATCAATTTGAAGGTGGGTCAGGAAGTGGCAAAGGGCCTGGATATAGATATCGGCAGTCCGTTTTCCTCTCTTTCCCAGGCTCAGCTGCGCCTTGCCGCCGGCAGGGCAAAGGATTGGCGTTTTCAGGTAAAGGGGCTTGCCTCCTTTGAACAGGCCCAGGTCACAGCGGGAGGAATTCCCCTTTCTGAGGTAGAGCTTCGCACGATGCAGTCTAAAAGACAGGAAGGGCTCTACCTTTCGGGAGAGCTTTTAAATATCAACGGCGACTGCGGCGGATATAATCTGCACTGGGCTTTTTTAAGCGGCCTGTGTGCAGGGGAAAATGCCGCGGGAAGCCTTTTGGAAAGGGGAGAACTGGAAGATGCTGAGGATCTCTGAGCTTTCCCTTCCTCTGGATTTCGGAGAGGATGAGCTCAAGGCGGCGGCCGCTTTGAAGCTGAAGCTTCCCCAAAAGGCTATTACCGGAATTTCTCTGGTGCGAAAATCGGTAGACGCCCGAAAAAAGCAGGAGGTCCATTTTGTCTGCACGGCGGAGGTTTCGGTGGACGCCGATGAGGGCAGGCTTCTTCACCGCAAGGGGGTACAGAAGGCTGTGCCCTACCGCTATGAGCCTCCTGTCCCTCAAAAGACAGGGCGCAGGCCCGTTGTAGTGGGATTTGGCCCGGCGGGAATGTTTGCCGCCTTATTGCTCGCCCAGCAGGGGCTTCGCCCTCTGGTGCTGGAGCGGGGAGAAGCGGTGGAGCAGCGGGAAAAGACAGTCCGGCTTTTTTGGCAGGAAGGAGTTTTGTCTCCCAATTCCAATGTGCAGTTTGGAGAAGGGGGCGCAGGGACCTTTTCCGATGGAAAGCTCAATACCGGCACAGGAGATATGCGGATCCGAAAAGTGCTGGAAGAATTGGTGAAAGCGGGAGCCCCTCCGGAGATCCTGATAGACGCCAAGCCCCATATAGGGACAGACCGCCTTCCCAAGGTGGTAAGAGAAATTCGCCGGACGGTCATTTCCTTAGGCGGTCAGGTAATGTTTGAAACGACTGTGACCGGGCTTCGCCTTGAACAGGGCAGGCTTTCAGGGCTGGAAGTGGAAAACAGCCGGGGAGCGCAGGGATCGATAGAGTGCTCTCAGGTGATTTTAGCAGTGGGACACAGCGCAAGAGATACCTTTTCCGCACTTGATAAGCTGGGGATCCCCATGCAGGCAAAGGCGTTTGCCGTGGGGGCCAGGATCGAGCATCCTGCCGCCCTGATCGACAGAGCTCAGTACGGGGCCTTTGCCGGGCATCCCGCGCTGGGAGCCGCAGATTACAAGCTCTTTTGTCATTTGCCCACAGGCAGAGGCGTCTACACCTTTTGTATGTGTCCCGGCGGTGTGGTGACCGGGGCGGCTTCTGAACCGGGGGGCGTGGTCACCAATGGAATGAGCCGCTTTTCAAGAGACGGAGAAAACAGCAATTCCGCACTGCTGGTAGGCGTAGGGCCGGAGGATTACAAAGCGGAAGGCCCTCTTGCGGGGATGTTTTTTCAGCGCAGGATCGAGCAGGCCGCGTTTCGCCTTACGGGAGGCAATTACGCCGCGCCGGCACAGCGGGTGGCGGATTTTTTGTCCCGGCGGCCCTCACGATCCTTTTCCGGCGTGAACCCTACTTATCAGCCGGGGGCAGTGCCTTCTTCACTGGACGGCTGTCTTCCGGACTTTATCACCCAGGCCATGCGGGAGGCGCTGCCCCAAATGGGGCGCAGGCTTCATGGCTTTGATGACGGCGACGCCGTTTTGACGGCGCCGGAAACCAGAAGCTCTTCTCCCGTAAGGATCCTCAGGGGAGAAGATTTCCAGTCGCCGGTCTGCAAAGGGCTTTTTCCCTGCGGCGAAGGAGCCGGATATGCGGGAGGGATCGTTTCCGCCGCTGTGGATGGACTGCGATGCGCGGAACAGTTGATCAAAGAATGGTAAAAAAGCGCTGCTGCAAAATGTTTCATTTTGCAGCAGCGCCTCGGAAAGCCGGCTGCGGGCCATGAGAATGGCCCGCATTTTATGTTTTGGACGGGAAATTACACTTCTTGCAGACTATTGTGATGAACTTATGGTTTTTGCAGCGCGTCTATCCTCTTTCGCTTTCGACGGTCTCTTCCGGCCCGGGCCACAGATGCTTTTTCAGGTCTGCCCGCCCGTCCGGCAGAAAGGAAACACCTTCGTCCTGTAAAAGCTTTTGCTGGATCGCCTTTCCTCCGAAGGCTCTTTCACAGCACAGGGAGCCGTCAGAATAGAGCACTCGATGGCAGGGAAGCCCTGCGGGCGCCCGGAACATGGCGGCCCCTACGATCCGTGCGGCCCTGGGGCTGCCTGCCAAAGCCGCCAGCTGCCCGTAGGTGGCGACGGACCCTTTCGGAATTTTGGAGACGAGCCGATAGACTCTTTGCGGAAATGTTTTCATAAAATCTCCCTCTATCCAACGGTTTCAGGGATCCAGCATCTCTATGGAGACCTTGCCGCCCTCCTGGATCAGCTCATAGCCGTCCTGGACATTTCCCCGGTATTCATAGCCGTATTCCCCGTTTCCCTGATCGGAGATGTAGGTGAAGAACACCACGATATGTTCGTTGTCAGAGGCGGAAAGGGCAGTGTCCGTACTCTGTATCTGAAATCCCGGAACATTGGCGAATACCGTTTCCAGCCTCTTTTTTGCAAGCTCAGTGACTGCGGTGGTGTCCACTGCAGAGGAGGCGCTTTCCTGAGAGGCTGCACTGCAGCCTGAGCAGAAAACCAGCAGGAACAGAGCCAGAGGGAGCCATTTCTTCATCTCATTGTTCTCCTTTCACAGATGTCAAAGTTTGAAATAGGAGGCGGCATTGCGGTAACAGATATTTTGCGCCATCTTGCCGATCAGCTCTTTTTCGGCGGGGATATCTCCCTGCTCCATCCAGCTGCCTAAAAGGTCGCAGAGGACCCGGCGGAAATATTCATGGCGGGCGTAGGAGAGAAAGCTTCTGGAATCTGTGAGCATCCCGATGAATCCGGAAAGCAGGCCGGTGTTTGCCAGGGCTTTCATCTGCTTTCTCATGCCGTCCTGATGGTCGCAGAACCACCAGGGAGCTCCCAACTGCATTTTTTGCGGGAACATTCCCTCCTGGAAACAGCCTAAAAGGCTTGCGAGCTTATCGTCGTCTCCCGCGTGCAGAGAGTAGAGAACCGTGGGGGGCAGCTCGCCGGTGCGGTCTAACGCATCGAAGAAGACGGATAGGGAAGCGGCGCTTACGCCGTCACCCACACTGTCAAAGCCCGCGTCGGCGCCGGTTTGCGGGAAAAGTCTGGAATTGCAGTTTCGAAGCACTCCCAAGTGGAGCTGCATGGCAAATCCCACTTTATGATAGATCCTTCCCAGGGAGATAAGCAGCTGGGTCTGATAGGCGTTTTGCTCATAGGGGGTGAGTTCTTTTCCGGAAAGTGCCTTTAAAAACGCCTTTTCCGCTTCTGCCCGGCTCCCGGATAGAAAGTCGGGGGACAAAAGGCTCTGGTCCGCCATCAGGCAGCCGTTTTCCCGGAAAAAGACTGCTCTCTGTTCCAGCGCGTCTTCCAATTGAGAAAGGTTTGTCACCGGCAGCCCGGAGACCTCGGAAAGCTTTTCCATCCACCCTGAGAACCCTTTTTGCTCCGGATGCAGGGCAGTTTCCGGGCGAAAGGCGGGAAGCACCCGAGTGGAGAAGGAGGCGTCTTTGGCCAGAGCCTGATGGCAGGAAAGGTTGTCGGTAGGGTCATCGGTGGTGCATAAAGCTTTGACGCCGCTTTTTTCAATCAGGCCCCTTGCGGAAAACCCGGGCTCGGAAAGCTTTTGATTGCAGCGCTCCCAGATCTCGGGGGCCGTTTTTTCGCTTAACAGCTGCGTGATGCCGAAGTAGTTTTTCAGCTCCAGATGAGTCCAGTCATAAAGGGGGTTCCCGATGGATCTTTCCACGGTGCGGGCCCACCACAAAAACTTTTTGTAGGGGTCTGCCTCTTTGGTGATGTATTCCTCCTGCACACCATAGGCCCGCATGAGGCGCCATTTGTAGTGGTCGGCAGAGAGCCAGGCCTGGGTCAAATTGTCAAAACGCAGATCCTCGAGGATCTCTTTCGGGCTCAAATGACAGTGGTAGTCAAAGATGGGCTCGTTTTTCGCGTACTGATGGTAAAGCTCGGAAGCGGTTTCGCTGTGAAGCAGAAAATTTTCTCCCAGGTAAGTATTCAAAAGATCTCCTCCTTGATGTAAAAAGAAACGAACGGGTCGTTCCCATTATAAGCGCAACCGCCCTCTGCCGCAAGAGTCCGCGGAAGATTTTCCCCAAAAGGGAAAAGCCGCCCAGAAAATCCGGACGGCTTTTGAGACAGGGGAAGCGTTATTTTTTGAAAAATTTCAGGCGCAGGGCGTTTGTCACAACAAATACGCTGGAAAGGCTCATGGCGGCAGCGGCAAACATGGGGTTGAGCCGCAGGCCCAAAGAGAAGAACACTCCGGCGGCCAGAGGGATCCCAATGGAATTATAAAAGAAAGCCCAGAACAGGTTTTCCTTGATGTTGCGGATCACCGCCTTGCTCAGCCGCACAGCCGTTACGGCGTCCAGAAGGTCGTTCCTCACCAGTACGATGTCCGCGCTTTCCAGGGCAATATCAGAGCCTGCCCCAATGGCGATACCCACATCGGCTTTTGTGAGTGCGGGCGCGTCGTTCACTCCGTCTCCGATCATGGCGACCTTATGCCCTTCCCGTTGAAGTTCAGTGATCTTCTGCTCCTTTTCCTGGGGCAGCACCTGGGCAATGACCTGGGGGATCTCCAGCTTTTTCCGGATGGCCTCGGCAGTGCGGGCGTTGTCGCCTGTCAGCATCACGGTTTCGATCCCCATTTTTGCAAAGCGGGCAATGGCCTCCTTGCTGGTGGGTTTTATGGTGTCTGCGGCGGCAATGATCCCCAAAAGAGCAGTCTCATCCGCAAAAAGGAGAGGCGTTTTTCCCTCATCCGCCAGGGCTGTGATCTGTTCGGCTATGCTGCTGTCCTCCGCTTTTAGGATCCCAAGCTCCTGAAGGTAGAGAGCGTTCCCTGCATAATAGGTTTTCCCGTCCAGTTGGGCGTGCACTCCCTTGCCGAACTGAGCTTCAAACTCAGCTGCCCGCTGCAGAGAGACTTCTTTTTCTTTTGCATAAGCGACCACGGCCTGGGCCAAGGGATGCTCGCTTTGCTCCTCCAGGCTGTATGCGATGGAAAGAAGCTCATCCTCCTTCACTGCTATGGGGATGACATCAGTGACCGTTGGGGTCCCCTGCGTGACGGTCCCGGTCTTGTCCAGGACCACAACATCGACGCTGTGAGCAGTCTCCAGCGCTTCTCCCGATTTGATCAGGATCCCCTGTTCGGCGCCCTTGCCGGTTCCCACCATAATGGCCACCGGCGTGGCCAGCCCCAAAGCACAGGGGCAGGAGATCACCAGAACAGAGATGCCGGTGGAAAGGGCAAATTCCGCCCCCGCTCCCAGAATAAGCCAGACAACTGCCGCCAGCAGGGCTATGGCCATTACGGTAGGCACGAAAATGCCGGCGATCTTATCGGCAAGTTTTGAAATAGGGGCCTTGCTGGAGCTTGCCTCCTCCACCAGCCTGACGATCTGCGCCAGTGTGGTGTCTTCGCCGACCTTGGTGGCCCGCAGGCGCAGGCTTCCCGTTTTATTTACAGTGGCGCAGATCACAGGGTCGCCCACTGTCTTTTCGACCGGGATGCTTTCGCCGGTAATGGCAGATTCATCTATGCTTGTGCTGCCCTCTTCGATCACTCCGTCCACCGGAATGGAATAGCCGGGCTTTACGGAGATCAAATCGCCTGCAGCAATTTCGCTGACCGGGACCTCGATTTCCTCACCGTCTTTTACCAGTAAAGCCGTTTTCGGGGCCAGGTCGATCAGCTTCTCGATGGCTTCACTGGTACGGCCTTTGGATTTTGCTTCCAGAAATTTTCCCAGGGTGATCAGCGTCAGGATCGTTCCGGCGGATTCAAAATAGAGATTGGTCCCATAATGCTCGGCCACCTCCGGCTGCCCATGACCCAGACCATAGCCGATCCGGTAGAGCGCAAAGAGACCGTAGATAATGGCGGCAGAGGAGCCGATGGCGATCAGACTGTCCATATTCGGGCTTCTCAAAAACAGGCTTCTGAAACCGTTTTTGAAATAATGGTTGTTCACAATGAGGATGGGCGTCAGCAGCAAAAGCTGTGTAAGCGCGAAGCTGACCGCGTTTTCCGGGCCGTGAAACAGCTGATGGATCAAGGGTGGGACGGGAAGGCCGAACCATTCGGAGAACATATGGTACATGGAAAGATACATCAGCGGGATCAAAAAACACAGGGAAAGAAGAAACCGGCGCTTCATACTTTTTAATTCCGATGCGCTCTCTTTTGCAGCGTTTCGTTCCTCTTTTCCATTCCCGCCTTCCTTGACCAAAGAGGCGCCGTAGCCGCCTTTTTTTACGGCTTCAATGATCTTTTTCGGAGAAACGGTTTTTTCGTCATATTCGACCTGCATGCTGCCTGTGAGCAGATTGACGGCGACGGCGCTGACTCCTGAGAGAGCGCCAACACTCTTTTCCACATGGGCAGAGCAGGCGGAACAACTCATTCCGGTGACAGAAAATTTTTCTTTGGTCATGACTGACTCCTTTCAAACGGTGGAATGTATACTAAAATTGTATATTTTATTTTCAAGGCTAATTTAGCAGAAATTTTCTATCCTGTCAAGCGTTGGGCGGACAAACTTTTCCGGAATTGGAAAATCTCCCTTCAACCCCCAAAGCTTGGGAGCGGGAACGGTTGAAAAGCGGGGAGGGCTTTGTTATAATGAATGGGAGAATTTCGCTTCTCTGAAGTCTTTTGACGGGGAAGCGGCGTCATTTTTCTTTGGCGCAGACTCCGGATCTTTCAGGGAGATCTTTTGTGTGAAAGCGGTGAGGCCAGGCGGAAAAGCGGCCTTGGCCCAAGCAAAGCGCAGGCGCGTCAAATTCAGGAGGTTGATCGCGGATGAAAAAAATGCGGGCAATATGGGCAGTGGTTTTCTCTTTCCTTCTCATTGGCCTGACAGGGTGCAGCACCGGGGGAACTCCCCCCGTCTCCGCCGGGGACAGCTCCTGGGAATATAGCTTTCGTCCGGATACCTCTGTGCAGTATAAAATAGGGGTTTTGGCCCCTCGGCTTACACAGGGGAAAGAGGCGGAATTTGCCTATTATGCCGAGAAAAGATGCCGGGAGCTGGGGCGGCAGATCGAGTATAAGCTTTTTGAAAGCTCTGACCGGGAGGAGATGTGTGCCCAAATGAACAGCCTGCGGGACTGGGGCGCTCAGGGCATCGTGGTTTATCCCTACTGGGGAGAGGTGGAGGCGGCGGCGCAGGCCTGCCTGGATGAGGGGATCCAGGTGGTGAGCGTTGGGCCTCCAATTGAGGCTGAGGGCATTCTCAGGCTGGAGGAAGATCAGCGGGATATGGGGGAAAAATCTGCTCAATATCTTTTTGAGAAGCTGGGAGCCTCCGGGAAGGTGATCCTTTTGAGCACATCCGCCCAGGAGGATTGCGCACTCAGGGAACAGGGCTTTCAGGACAAGCTGATGGAGCTTTCTCCGGACAGTCAGGTGGAGGTTTATCCCTTAAAGCCTGACCGGGCAGAGGCTGTCAAGCGCTTTTCGGAAATTATGGCGGCCACGCCGAAGATCGACGGGGTGTACGCGGCAAATGATGAGGTGGGCATCGGCGCGCTTCAGGCCATTAAGGGTGCCGCGCGCACGGACATCAAGGTGGTGTGCGCGGGCAGCGGAAGTCAGGAGTATCTCAGAATGATGGAAGAGGACGCCGGGCTTTGGCAGCAGACGGTGATCTGCTCCTCCCTGGTGCCGGGAAAGGCAATAGACGCGGCAGTCGCTTTAATCCAAGGGCAGGAAAACAGAGGCGTTCAAAGGGTCCCGTGTCTCCTGGCAGACCGGGAGAACCGGGAAGCATACCTGGACGGCAGCGCACCCTATTAAGCTTCCCTTTATGAGGAGAAATCAGTCATAAAAGCTGTTTTCTTTCAGGCGGGAAGAGAGCTTTTGAAGCGGCTGCGGGCCAAAACCGGGAAGAAGTGAATTCCCCGTTGATTTTTGTTAAGAATTTGTCTATAATGAGGACAAGCTTAAAATCTGTTATTTGGAGGCAATATTATGTTGGTTTCTGCAAAGGAAATGCTCACCAAGGCCAAGGCCGGAAAGTATGCTGTAGGCCAGTTCAACATCAACAACCTGGAGTGGACGAAGGCAATCCTGCTTACCGCGCAGGAAAACGCTTCTCCCGTGATTCTCGGCGTATCGGAAGGCGCCGGAAAGTACATGTGCGGTTATAACACTGTGACCGGAATGGTCAAGGGAATGATGGATACTTTGGGCATCACGGTTCCCGTTGCCCTGCATCTGGATCACGGCTCCTATGAGGGCGCTTTCAAGGCTATGGAGGCGGGCTTCTCCTCTGTCATGTTTGACGGCTCTCACTATGAGATCAACGAGAATATCGAGAAGACAAAAGAGATCATCCGCATTGCCTCTGAAAAGGGCATTTCCGTAGAGGCCGAGGTGGGCGCCATCGGCGGGGAAGAAGACGGCGTGATCGGCGGCGGCGAAGTGGCGGATCCGGACGAGTGCAAGATGATCGCGGATCTGGGCGTCACCATGCTGGCGGCCGGTATCGGAAATATCCACGGCGTATATCCTGAAAACTGGCAAGGTCTGAATTTTGATGTGCTTGCAAAGATCCAGGAGAAGACCGGCGTTATGCCTCTGGTGCTTCACGGCGGCACCGGGATCCCGGCCGAGATGGTAAAGAAGGCCATCACCCTGGGCGTTTCCAAGGTAAATGTCAACACAGAGTGCCAGTTGTCCTTTGCCGCAGCGACTCGCCAGTACATCGAAGAGGGAAAGGACCGGCAGGGCAAGGGCTTCGACCCGAGAAAGCTTTTGGCTCCCGGCTTTGAGGCGATCAAGGCCACGGTCAAGGGAAAGATGGAGCTGTTTGGCTCTGTCAACAAGGCCTGACGCTTTTTGGGGCTCCTCTTTCTTTGAAAAGGGGTTTTTGCTTGGTCAGTATGAAACAGCTTTGGAGGAGAACGCTGAAAAAGGTTTTGTTTTCAGTGTTCTCCTTCCTTTTGGGGAAGAAGTTTCCTGACTTTCCAGAGTTGTAAGTTTGTCAATGATCTTGGACAGAGAAGGAGGCCAGGAATTCAATAGGAG
>CAZMFF010000020.1:0-48693 GCA_964565505.1 uncultured Acutalibacter sp.
GCTATATCACGCTCTATGATGAAGCGGTGAACAACTTCATTGTCTGCGATGTGTTCTCCATCAAGTTCGTGTATTTCTATATGCCGGGGGACCATCCCAGAGTAAACTACAATATCCTGCCGGGCAATAACGGTGAAACGATGAACGGCAGAAGGACCCGGTAAGAAACTTAAAAAGAGGCTGTCTCCCGAAAGAGAGACAGCCTCTTTTCTAAGCCTGGGCGGGTTCCTTTCAAATTTCTTTCTCAGGCTCCCCTGTGTGCTGTGAAAGCAGGCGGAACAGCCTCAAGAGAGCTACCAGCAAAACAGTGGCGTTGAGCCGGGGCTCCAGCAGGTCCGGGACATCCTCTGCCGCCAGGGCTTGGGAAGCGAGGCGCTCGTCCTGAGCCTGAAAGCCAAACAGCGCGCAGAGGATCACCAGAGAGGCGGCTATTTGAAGGGCCTTCGGATCTTCCGGCTGATTTCCCGTAAGCAGAAGCTGCTTTTGCAGCTCCAGGGCCCGATACTGCATGGCGATCCCCAGAAAGACAGCGCGGATCAGGCCCTGAGAGTTTTCCAGCAGGGAAAGCCCTTGCAGGGCTTCTTTCGTAAGCGCTTCCTCCTTCAAGGTCTTGTCCTCCCCTTTTCCCTTTTGCCCTATGGTATGCGGGAAAAAGGGAAAAAGTGCGGGAAGAGTTGTTAGCCGTTAGTCGTTAGTTGTTAGAGAAGGGCCTTTTTTCAACAACTAAGCCCTCAGGCCTTTAAAAACTCCTGGAAACCCTCTCCTTTGAATTCCACATAGTCGATCATCCCTTTTTCGTTAAATTGCAAACTGCCGGAAAAGGTGATCTCCCTGGGCGCTTCCCCCTCTTTTTCCAGGGTCAGCACCGCCTCCAGAGAGTATAGATTTTCCCCTTCCAAAGGAGAAAGCACGATGCTCTTGGGAGCGAGGGCCTTCTTTCTCATGAGAGATTCATGGTGCAGGTTGATGACAGAGGAGTGCAGGCGGCTGGTGGCCGTTTTGCACTGCTCCTCCTCCACAAATTCGGAGAAGCACTGGGTCACAGCGCCGAAAAATTCCTCATCGGTATAAGGCGCGCCGTTTTTCACAGCCTGATCCTCCAGCTCCTTCAGCTCCGGAATGGGCAAGGTCAGCGCCTTTTGCAGGAATTTTTGCCCCAGGTCTGCCTGTTTGTTTTCGCTTTCGCTCTCACATCCGGCGAGACAGAAGATCAGACAAAGAGCAATAAGAGCGGACAATCGCTTTTTCACAAGGTACCCCTCCAAATTGTTTTAAGGCTTACTATCCTCCCAAAATACTGCATGGGAAACACCTTCTTTCCGGCTGCGGGAATGAGCCTATCCCCCAAAGCGGTAATGAAGCGTAAAAACGATGCCCGTATCCGCTTTGTCTATCCTCAAAGAATATTCGGTTTTCTCGATGCTCCATGTCTCTAAGTAATTGGCAAGGAGCTGTTTCCGGTCTCCGGAAAGCCAGTTTGAAATGCTGTTATTAGATCCCACATAGGTGGAGGGCTCTCCGTAGAGCTCCTTGGAAAGCTGGTACAGGGGTTCGATCAGTTCCTTTGCCTTATCCTCGTCCTCTTCCTGAAACGCGAACAGGATCCCGGCAAAGCTTCCCTCCTGAGGTACCACATCAAAAAGAAGCTCTGTGACAGATTCTTTCTCGAGAATGACCCTCTGCTTCTTTATTCTGGCGGCAAATTGATCCTCTGTCTCAATGTCTTCCTGAGAAAGCCCCAAAGCGTTGAGAGCCTTATCCTTTTGCTGCCCATAAAGGGCTTCATACTCGGATATTTCCGATAGGCTTAATGGTCCCTCCCCCTCCTGAGAAGAGCCGGCTTTTGACCCGCAGGAGAACAAAAGGAGCATAAGAGTCAGTGAAAGCAAGGCGGCAATGGCTTTTTGTGCGCTTCGATTCACGGGAACACTTGCTTTTCCTAAAGCTATATTGCCACTATGTTCTTATCTATAGTATATTGCGCTTTTCACATCTTGTAAATAAAAAGGTTAAAAATTTTTATATAAACAGAAGAATTCCTGACATCGAATCTACTGAGAAGCAACAATGAAATTTATAAATTTATGAACAAAGGGTGAGAAAGATGAAAAACGACTGTCGCTTGCTTTTTTCTTGGCTCCCCTTACTCAGGGGAGCCAAGCCTAACGACTAATATCTAACATCTAACAATTCCCAAAGGGGGATCCAAGCCCTTTCTAACATCCAGTGTCCAGTATCTAGAATCTAGCATCTAGAATCCAGCACCTCACCCCTTCAGCACTTCCCGGTTATCTTTGGCGTAGATCACGCCGGAGAGGATGGTGAACAGGGTGCAGATGAGAATGAGCGCCTGGCCGATCCAGTAAAACCACTGGGAGAGGCCGGGGAAGAAGATGAGCAGGTACTGCAAAAATAAGATGGCGATGATGGCAGTGATCTGGGACACGGTTTTCAGCTTCCCCCAGAAATTGGCGGCGATCACCCTGCCCTGCTCCACCGCCAAAAGCCGGATGGAGGTGACGGCGAACTCCCGCACCATAATGAGGATCACGCAGACGGTGGAGGCAAGCCCTAAACGCACAAAGCAGATCAGGGCGGACATCACCATGATCTTGTCTGCCAGAGGGTCCATCAGCTTTCCAAAATTGGTGATCAAGTGGTCCCGCCGGGCGATCTTCCCGTCCAGGTGATCGGTATAGGAGGCAGCACAAAAGATCACAAGGGCAATAAGATACCGGTGAGGGATCGCCTCACAAAGCAGGAAAAGGACGAAAAAAGGAACCAGGCACACGCGCAGAAGCGTAAGCTTATTGGGTAAATTCATCGAAAAGCCTCCTTTTTAGGGGACCATGCGGCCAATGAGGTCGCAGTCCATGCAGTCTTCTATTTCCACCTGTACAAAAGAGCCCAGGCGGGGCTTTTTGCCGTCGGTGGTGAAAAACACCTTGCCGTCCACATCCGGGGCGTCCCGGAAGGAGCGGCCGAACCAGCACTCTCCGTAGCGGTCGAAGCCCTCTGTCAATACGGTGAGCGTTTTCCCGATGAACTGCTCTCCTTTTCTCTGCATCAGGTTCATCTGGGTCTCCATGAGAATCTCGGCCCTATGTTCCTTTATTTCATCCGGAAGCTGATGAGGGTACTGCGCCGCGGGGGTGTCCTCCTCCTGAGAGTAGGCAAAGCACCCCAACCGGTCGAACCCGATCTCCTTTACAAATTCCGCAAGCTCTGTGAAATCCTCCTCTGTCTCACCGGGAAAGCCGGTGATCAGCGTGGTGCGAAGGGCAATGCCCGGCACCTTTTCCCGGATCCTTTTCAAAAGAGCGGTAAGGCTCTCCCGGTCGCCCCGGCGGTTCATGGCGGAAAGGATCTTCCCGGAGGCGTGCTGCAAAGGCAGGTCCAGGTATTTTACGATCTTCTCCTCTCCGGCCATCACCTCCAAAAGCTCATCGGTGATGGAATCGGGATAGCAGTAAAGCACCCGCAGCCAGGAAAGGCCTTCGATCCTGCAAAGGCGCTTTAATAGCTTCGCGAGAGAATATTCCCCGTAAAGGTCGATGCCGTAGCAGCTGGTGTCCTGAGCGATGAGGGTCAGCTCTCGGGCTCCGTTTTCCACCAGCGCTTTGGCCTCCTCCTCAATGCTTTCCATGGTGCGGCTGCGGTAATTTCCCCGGATCAGAGGGATGGCGCAGTAAGAGCAGCGATTATTGCAGCCCTCGGCGATCTTTAAGTAAGCAGCCCAGCTGGGGGTGGAGAGCTCCCGCTCCCCGCACAGGGGCATTTTTTCTTTTTCGGGGAAGCTTTCCACAAAGGAGCCTTCCATCATTTTTTTCAAAAGCTCCGGCGCGTCTTTGTTTGCGCCGATGCCCAAAACGGCGTCCGCCTCCGGCAGCTCCTTGTGAAGCTCCTTCTGGTAGCGCTCAGACAGGCACCCGGTAACGACCAGCTTTTGGATGCGCCCCTCCTGCTTTAATCTGGCAAGCTCTAGAATTTCCTCGATGGATTCCTTTTTCGCGCTTTCGATAAAGCCGCAGGTGTTGACGATGGCAATATCCGCCAGGGCGGCGTCGTCCACCGTTTCAAACCCGGCGTTTTTCAGGGAGGCCATCAGCATCTCCCCATCTACCTGATTTTTCGCGCAGCCTAAGCTGACCATTCCCACTTTGATCGACATAGTTAGATTTCCTTTCCCTGTATTCCTACGAATTTCCGCAGGATCTGAAAAAACTCTTTGTTGTCCGGCCCTGCCGGGGTCAGGATCTGATCCGAACGGCCCAAAGCTTCCCATTCCTCGTAGGGAATCCATTTTGCGTCCTCTGTCTCTTCGGGCTGGAGAGTAAGCTCTCTGGGATCTAGGTTCCGGCGCAGCCCGTAAATATCGTTGATGACCCCTCTGCCGTCTGCGGCGATCGCCCGGTTGCGGTAAAGGAAGGTCAATTCCTCCGGTTTGGCGTGGATCCCAGTCTCCTCTTTTAGCTCCCGAAGGGCGGCTTCCAGGCTGGTTTCTCCCGCCAGGGCTCCGCCGCCTGTGTTCTCCCATAGGCCGGGATAAATGTGTTTCTTTTGGCTTCGCAGGGTGCAGAGCACCTCGCCCTTGCTGCTGCCTATCACAACAATGGCCCCCAGGTGATATTCTCCGGGCGCCAGAGGAAGCGTTCGATCCCGGACGAGGCCTGTCCTTTCTCCATTTTCATTATAAATATCGATCAGCTCCATGGGCTGTCTCCTTTCAAAAAGATGATCCCAACCCCAGCTCTTCCCGGACGCGTTTTGTCAGCTTTTTGACTACCGTGCGGTAGCTGTGCTCCGCCATCTCCCGGATCATCTCATCGGGCACACGGCCGTCCAGCGGAAAGGTGTTGAAGTAGGGCTGCTGCACCGCAGGGCAGTGGTAGCCGCGGGTGACAACGCCGGGAAAAAGGGCCCGGTAAAATTCCCCGGTCTCCCTGTCGCAGTTCAAGGTCATCCAGTTTATTCCCAGCCGGGGAAAGACCTGGGCAAAAATCCTGCCGGGGCGCTCTTTCGTTTTTCCCACCTTTACGATGACGGAATCTGGGCCGAAGGGGTAGTCTAAGTACGCGCCTCTTTTCGAAAGGCACAGGTCAATGGCTTCCTGAGGCGTCATGAGTTCTCCTTTGGCTTTGTGAGCAACTCTCTTGCTTTTTCCACCGCCAGCTTCACATAGTCTCCCAGAGGAAGCTCCTCCACGCCCACTACGGTGACAGAACAGCGGTTTACCGGGATCAAAAGCTTTTGAGCTCTGCTTTCCGATACGGCGGCGGCCATTTTCGGGGTGATCTCCCCCAGTAAGGCGTTGGCGGTGATGATGCCCATAGGTCCCAGGATCAGATCGGCGTCCCCGCAGTTTACCACCACCGGGTTTTCTCCGGTGGCGCCGGCGTCCGCCCCGGCCTTAAGCATGGCTGCAGTGGCGGAGGAATTGGCGCCGATAGCCACGATCTTGCACGGGAGCGCGCTTGCTTTTAGTTGAGACGCTAACGCGGCGCCCATACGCCCGCCCTGTCCGTCTATGATAACGATTTTTTTCATGGGGTTCTCCTTGATTCTTGGTGGATTCCGATCACGATGATGAAAAGAGGGTCAGCGAAGGCTGCGGTAGGGGACGGCCTGTCCGTCGATTTCGGGAAGAGGGTCTGTTAAAAAGTCAGAGGCCCTCTTTCCGCCGCATAGGATTTCCTCATCCCCAAAGCAAAAGGAGATGGCGGAAAGCTTTTTGTCCTCGTAAAAACAGCGGAAGCTGTAGACCATTGCCTGAAGCGTTGGAAGGTTTTGCGCATCCGAGAGATATTCCTTCACGGCTTCATTGAAGTATAGAGTGAGGGAAAAGGACTCGCCTTTTGCAGAGGATCCCGCCGGAGAAGAGCTTTCGCTGTCTGACCTGATAAACCGGCAGCTAAGCACCTCGCCCCCCTCAGGCATCCCGCCTAACGCCACCATTTGCAAAGCGGCGAGAGAGGGGTCTGCCGGGGTGCTTTTCACGATGTATTTGTGAAATTCTCCTTCTTCCCACACAAAGACGGGAAAATCCTTTTGCTCCAGAGGAAGAGAGGCGGAGCTTCCCTCTGAGGAGGATACAACTCCCCCGTTTCGATAGGCCTCGATCTCCCGCAGGGGGTCGTTGGCCGGGTCTGCGCTCATTTCAGAGCGGTATTGATTGGACTGCCCGTAAGGGATCCCGTTCAAAAGGCCGAAATGAACGGCTAAGTAAGAAAATCCGCAGAAAAGCAGGATACAGAGGGCTGCCCAGGGAGCGGCCAGGTCCATGCTTCTTTTGAAAAGCCTCAGCCGCTGCTTCCCCTCAAAGCCCTCTTCCATCCGCTCCGTTTCGAACCGGTCCCAGGTGCGCTCTATCGCCTCCTGCCCCGGCGAAAAGGAGAGAAGCGCTTTTTTGGCGGCTTCCCTGCTGAGCCCGGCGCGGGAAAGGGCCCGCCGGGTTTTGCGGGCAAGGGCGCTTTCGCTGAGCCCCAGCGCCTTTGCGGCCTCTTTTTCCGGAAGCTCCAGAATCAAGGAAAAAAACAGAGGCCCTTTTTGGGAATAGGGCAGGCGCAAAAGAGAAACGGCCGCGTCAGAGATGGGGAAGGGAGCGCTCCTGCGTTTGAGCTCCTGGACTTTTGGGGGCTTTCTGAGCTTTTTCCGGAAATAGTCCATACAGCCCCGCAGGGCGGCCTCAAAAAATCCGGCAGTCCCCCTTTGGGAGAGCAGGAAGCTTTTTTTCTCAAAGCAAAGGTCCGAAAGGATCGTGCGCATGAGAGAAAAGGACGCTTGCATATCGGCGGTATAAAAAAAGCACAGGGAAAAAAGGTTTTGGGCGTTTTCCAAATAAGGAGCCCGCAGCTCTTTGGAAGGGACGGAAAAGGAAGCCAAGTGATCACTCCTTTAAAGAGAAGGTGCCGCTCTTTTTTTCTTTTTTGATCTTTGAGGACCCAGAAGGATCCTTTTCTTTCTTTTTCAGCTTCAGCAGAGCCCGCAGATCCTTGCCGATCCCGCTGTGCTCCAGCCACATGCTCACCTCGGCTCCCAGAAACATGATATACATACAGAAAAAGAGCCAGAACATCAGGGTCACCAGGGTGGCAAGGCCTCCGTAGATGGAGAAGTTGGAAAAGTTCTCCACGAATAAGGAGAAGAAAAAGGAAAAAAGCACCCAGCCTGCGGCGGAAAAGGCCGCTCCGGCCAGATTGTGCAGGAAGCGTACCCGGCGCCGGGGAACGGCGCTGTAAAGCAGGGTGAAAAAGCAGAAGAGAAGAATAAAGCCCGCCAAGGATTTGAAATTCATCAGCAGCGTGGCGAAAAAGGGCGGACTTTTTTTCAAAAGATAATTGTAGATCGTAGAGCCGAATACCAGCAGCACCGCCGTTACGATCAGCACCAGGGCAAACACCAGCACATAGATCACCGCCACTGCCCGCAGGCGCAGCCAGCTTCTGGTTTCCGGCACTTCAAAGATCTGGTCAAGCCCTTTGATAATGGCCACCATGCCCATGGAGGAGGACCAGACGGCCGCGATGACCGCCACGGGCAGGACCCCGCCGGACTCCAAGGGGCTGGGCAAAAGATTGCGCAGATAATGGGCCACACTGTCCGGAAAGGCCCGCAGGGCCGATTCGATCAGGGTGATGCCGGAAAAATGGATCTGCTGCATTAAAGTGAGCAGAAAAGCCACGAAGGGAAGAAAAGAGATAATGAGAAAAAAAGCGCCGTGGGCGGCGGAAGAATCCAGCCGGTCCCGCGCGGTGCGGTCCATAAACCACTTGATATGCTTTCGCAAAAGCTTGATGGCGGTCATATGATCCCCCTCATATCAGAATAAATCCGGCGGCAAAGGATAGCGAGGAAACGAATACTTGTGATAAATATAAGTCTATCACAAAAAACAGTGTTTTACCAGAGAAAAGAGAATTTTCGGGGCCTGCTTTGCAAAAAGAGGCTGCTTTTTCAGGGCGCTCCGGCAGAAACGGGAGGGCGCAAAGGGCTTTGTGATAGATAGGGCAATATTTATTCCATATAGATATAGAATTCTGTGAAATTTATATATTGTCTAACAGCCCGGTTTGCAGGAGCTTTTTCAAAAACTGCAAGAGATATATCTTCCCGGAAAGATCTGCCGCGGTTTTCTCCTTCTTTATATCAGAGAGGGAGATCCCGGAAACCCTTGAAAAGGTTACAATTTTGACACAAAAACGGAATGATTGGCTAAAATCCAAAGAAAGTGGGCATTTGCCACAAAAAGAGAAAAAGAGATCAGGTGAATTCTGAAAGTTTGACAATTGCAAAACCACAAATCGTGGTGTATCATAGCTGCATTGTGGACATTGCCCAAAGAAGTCCGCAAAATTTTCCCGAAACAAATAATTAGGAGGAATCTAGAAATGAAGCTCAAAAAGATTTTGGCTTTGGTTCTGGCTCTCGCTCTGGTATGCACCGCGTTCGCGGCCTGCGGAGAAAAGCCTGCAAATAACAGCAGCAGCGCTCCCGCTTCCAGCGACAATGCCAGCACCCCTGCTGACAGCAGCAGCGAGGTATCTGCCGCCAACACCGGTACCGGCATGTATCCCGGCACTCCCGGCGACGATGAGATCACCATCAACTTCGGCGCAGAGGAGAAGCTGAATACCCTGGTGATGACCTACAGCCACTGCTTCTCTCTTCTGAAGCATATCATGGTCAACCTGGTTCAGCTGGACGAGAACGATAACGTGGTTCCCGGCGTGGCCACCGACTGGACCATTTCCGAGGACGGCCTGAACTACACTTTCAACCTGCGCAACGACATGAAGTGGACCAACGGCGAGCCTGTTACCGCTCATGACTTTGTTTATGCCTGGGAGAGACTGCTTGCTCCCGAAACCGGCGGCAACTATGCTTACTTCGCCTTCATCTTCAAGAACGGCCAGAAGTATAATAAGGGCGAGTGCAAAGCTGACGAGCTGGGCTTCAAGGCTGTAGACGACTACAAGCTGGAAGTCACTCTGGAGTCTCCCACCCCCTATGCCCTGTTCACCTTCGCTTTCGGCTCTCTGGCTCCTGTGAACCAGAAGTTCTATGAGGAAGTGGGCGCGGACAACTACATGACCGAGGTTCAGTATTTCAACACCAACGGCGCCTTCAATCTCACCGAGTGGGTCCATGACGACCACATCACTCTGGAGAAGAATCCTGACTTTGTGGACGCCGATAAGGTTTCTCTCAACAAGATCAACTGCAAGATGATCAACGACAGCGCCGCTCAGCTGGCTGCTTTCCAGGCCGGCGAGCTGGATGTGTGCGGCCTGAACGCCCAGAGCCGTGAAGTGATCGAGAACGAGGGCTATCCCATGCTTCACTACTCCGACGGCGCCGAGTTCCACCTGCTGTTCAACAACGAGAACCCCGTTCTGAAGAATGCCAATATCCGCAAGGCCCTTTCTCTGGCCTTCGACCGTGAGGCCTTTATCGCCGCCATTGTAAAGGGCAGCAACGAGGCCGCCGCCAGCTTCACCACCGGTGTTAACGGCGTAAACGGCAATCCCTTCCGCGAGGATGTGGCTGCTGAGTACGGCACTTTGTTCGAGAAGAACGCAAAGCCCGAAGAGGCTAAGGCTGCTTGGGAAGCTGGTCTCAAGGAGCTGAACATGACCAGTGAGGAGGCTGCCAAGCAGATCTTCATCAACACCGGCGACAGCGACGACGCTGTGACGCAGGGCGCGTTCATGCAGGAGCAGTTCCGCACCAACCTGGGCATCGAGGTAGACGTTCACTCCATGGCTACCAAGGCTCAGTCCGATGCCCGTGACAACGGCGATTACGCCATCGACTTCACCGGCTGGGGACCTGACTACAACGATCCCATGACCTTCCTGGATATGTGGGTCACCGGCGGTGGAAACAACTCCGTTAAGTACTCCAACCCCGAGTATGACGCCCTGATCGCTGAGGCCGGCTCCACTGCCGATCTGCAGAAGCGCCAGGAGAACTTCCTCAAGTGCGAGAAGATCATTGCTGACGAGTGCCCCATCGCTCCTGTTTACTGGAGAATGAGAGACTATGTAGTCAGCGAGAAGATCGCCGGAGGATTCTGGAGAACCACCTTTACTGACTACAACTTTACCTACACCACTTTGAAGTAAGAACTTTTTCTCTCAAAGAACGGTGAGCTAAGCTTGTTTTGTGCGGCGCGGCACGCCCGAAGGGGCGCCGCGCCGCATTTCTTTTTTGTCTTTTTAAGCGTCCGCCCCAAAGAAAAAGCTTTTTAGGGGAAAGAAAAGCGGGAAATGAAAGTTTCCCGAAGGAAAAATCGAAAGTTTTCTCAAAAATATGCGGAAACACTTGTGGAGACCCCTGCGTTTATGATATAATATTATTATATCTGCAAGTTCTGTGTAGAAATAATTCATGAGAGGGGGCAGGCCATATGTGGAGATATGTCCTGAAGAGGCTGGGGTATGCGGTCATCACGCTCTTTGTTCTGGTGACGCTCACCTTCTTTACCATGCAGCTTCTGCCCGGCGATCCCTTCACGGGAGAGAAAAAGGTTCCGGAAGAGGTGCTTCAGAGCATCAAAGCAAAATATGGCTTAGACAAACCGGTATTTGAACAGTACATCATCTATATGGGGAATTGTCTGCACGGAGACTTGGGCGATTCCATGGTGACCAGGCGTCCTGTCACAACGCTGCTGCTGGGTTCCTTCAGCGTCTCCTTTGATCTTGGTATGCGGGCGTTGATTTTTGCCTTTGTGGGCGGAGTGCTTCTGGGGATCGTGGCCGCCATGAAGCGAGGTACCCCATGGGATACGGTGACGATGATCGTAGCGCTGGTAGGCGTTTCGGTGCCCAGCTTTATTGTGGGCGCTGTGCTGCAGCTCTTTTTAGGGCTGGAGCTGCCAAAGCTGATCGGGTTCAAGGTGTTTCCCATTACAGGGTGGGACAGCTTTGCAAGCACAGTGCTGCCCACCTTTGCCATGGGCTTCGGCTCATTGGCCACCATTTCCCGGCTGATGCGTACCAGTATGCTGGATGTGCTGGGATCGGATTACATCAAAACGGCCAGGGCCAAGGGCATCTCCAATAAGCGAATCATCTGGCGGCACGCGGTACGAAACGCCATTATGCCGGTGGTCACGGTGCTGGGTCCCATCACGGCAGGCATTTTGACCGGCGGCTTTGTGGTGGAGAATATTTTTGCCATTCCCGGAATGGGCAAGTATTTCGTAAAGAGCGTCCAGCAGACGGACTATTTCCTGATCTCCGGTACCACCATCCTTTACGGCGGCCTTTTGATCGCCTGTAACCTGGTGGTAGACCTTGTATACGGATTTATCGATCCGCGAGTGAAGCTGGGAAAGGAGGAAGCCTGAAAGTTTGTTTTCGCAGCAGACTTGGAAAAGGCAAGTGACTGTGATGGAAAAAATAGAGAAAAGCCGGTTCCAATGGGTGGGCCCCAACGCGGAGGAAAGCGAGGGGATCGCCCGCCCCAGCATCACCTTCTGGCGGGATTCCATGGGCAGGCTGATGAAGAACAAGGTGGCCGTGGTTTGCGGCGTCATCATTATCCTTTTGATCCTCTGCTCTGTTCTTGCCCCCATCCTCTCCCCCTTTGAGGGCAGAGAACAGCACCTTACCCACGGAAACGCTCCCATGTTCGCCCGGTGCGATCAGACAGGGCATATACATCTGTTCGGCACGGATACTCTGGGCCGGGATATTTTCACCCGCCTGTGGGAGGGCGGAAGAGTGTCCATGTTCATTGCCTTTGCAGCAGTGTTCTGCAACCTGATCATCGGCGTGATATACGGCGGTGTCTCCGGCTATTTCGGCGGCGTAGTGGACAATGTGATGATGCGTGTGGTAGAGGTGATCAACGGGATCCCATACCTGATCATCGTGATCCTGCTGATGATGATCCTGCCTCCCGGCGTGGTCACCATTGTGGTAGCCTATGCCACTACGGGCTGGACGGGCATGGCCCGTCTGGTGCGCGGGCAGGTCATCTCTTTAAAGGAGCAGGAGTTTGTGGTGGCCGCGAAGGCTTTGGGCGCGGGAGTGCCCAGGCTGATTTTAAGGCATCTTCTGCCCAACTCTCTTTCGGTGGTTATCGTTAACCTGACTCTTTCCATTCCCAACGCCATTTTTACGGAGGCATTCCTTTCCTATATCGGTCTTGGCGTGCAGGTCCCCCTGTCCTCCTGGGGAATGCTGGCTCAGGCAGGCTCCGCCGCCATGCGCACCTATCCTTCGCAGCTGATCGTTCCGGCAGTCTGCATCTGTTTGACCATGTTCTCCTTCAACCTGCTGGGAGACGGCCTGCGCGATGCCTTTGATCCGCGCCTGAGGAGGTAAACGACGATGAGTAAAGTACTGGAAATTAAAGATCTGCATGTATCTTTCGACACCTACGCCGGCGAGGTACAGGCAGTGCGCGGCGTCACCTTCTCTCTCAATGAGGGGGAGGTGCTGGCGGTGGTGGGCGAGTCCGGCTGCGGAAAAAGCGTTACGGCTCAAACCATTATGAAGCTCAATCCCATGCCCCCCGCCAGGATCCCTTCCGGCGAGGTGACCTTGGGCGAACACGATATCGTAAAGGCTTCCGAAAAGGAGATGCGAAAGATCCGCGGCAACGAGGTGGCCATGATCTTCCAGGATCCTATGACCTGCCTCAATCCTACCATGAAGGTGGGCAAGCAGATCGTAGAGGCGATCAAGCACCACAGAAAGCTTTCCTCTGACGAGGCGAAAAAGGAAGCAATCAAGTATCTGACTTTGGTGAATATTCCCAACCCGGAGGAGCGGGCCAATCAGTACCCCCATGAGTTTTCCGGCGGAATGCGGCAGAGAGCCATGATCGCCATGGCGCTGTCTTGCGGCCCGAAGCTGCTCATCGCCGATGAGCCTACCACGGCCCTGGATGTGACCATCCAGGCCCAAATCATGGATCTGCTGGCCGAGATCAAGGAAAAGACCAACACCGCCATTATCCTCATCACTCATGACCTGGGTGTGGTGGCCAGCATGGCCGACCGGGTAGCGGTGATGTACGCGGGCAAAATCGTGGAAATGGGTACCTGCGAGGATATTTTCTACCGCAACGCCCATCCCTATACTCAGGCGCTGCTCAAGAGCCTTCCCTCTGTGGACGCCGATAAAAAGGATAAGCTGGTGTCGATCCCCGGAACGCCCCCCGATCTGCTGGCTCCGCCCAAGGGCTGTGCGTTTGCCGCCCGGTGCACTCACTGTATGAAGCTGTGCCACGAGGAGCAGCCGCCGGAATTCCCGGTAGGCGAGGGCCATTATGCAGCCTGCTGGCTGCTTCATGAGGATTGCCCCAGCGCGGAAGAAAGGGGGGATAGGGAAGATGGCTAAAGAATTAACAGAAAAGCTGATCACCCTGGATGGGATCTGCAAGTATTTCAAGGTCTCCGGCGGCGTATTGAAGGCCGTAGACAATGTGAGCTTTGATATCATGAAGGGGGAGACTATGGGCCTGGTGGGAGAATCAGGCTGCGGAAAGTCTACCCTGGGGCGTGTGGCCATGGGCATTTACACGCCTACCAAAGGAGAGATCCAGTATAAAGGGGAAAAGGTCGACCTGAAAAAGGGCTCCAGCCGTTTTGCCTATTCCAAAAAGGCGCAGATCATTTTCCAGGACCCTTATGCCTCGCTGGACCCCCGCATGACGGTGGCCTCCATTATCGAAGAGGGCATGGTCATCCATAAGATGTACGACAAGGAAAAGCGCCGGGAGAGAGTGTATGAGCTTTTGGAGATGGTAGGGCTCAACCGGGAACACGCCAGCCGTTTCCCCCATGAATTTTCCGGCGGGCAGCGCCAGCGTATCGGCATTGCCAGAGCTTTGGCCATCGAGCCGGAATTCATCGTGTGCGACGAGCCGATTTCCGCTTTGGACGTCTCCATTCAGTCTCAGGTCATCAACCTTCTCCACGACTTACAGGAAAAGCTGGGGCTCACCTATCTGTTTATCGCCCATGACCTGAACATTGTCAAGTATATCAGCGACCGCATCGCGGTGATGTATCTGGGAAATGTGGTGGAGCTGGCCTCCTCTGACGAGCTTTACCGGAACACCCTGCACCCCTATTCCCAGGCTCTTCTCTCAGCGGTGCCGGTTCCTGACCCCAGCAAGGAAGCGCAGAAAAAGCGTCAGATCTTGAGCGGCGACGTGCCCAGCCCCATCAATACGCCGCCCGGATGTAATTTTGCCGGCCGCTGCCCCAGAGCGTGCGACCAGTGCAAAGCCTCTAAGCCGCCCCTCAAAGAGGTTGTCCCCGGCCACTTTGTGGCCTGCCATCTGGTAGAACCTCAGAAGTGAGGGCGCGGAAAATATGTCGGTTTTCCTGCCGCGAAATGGACCATTTTCTGTTTTGCGGCAGGCTTTTCTTTTCTGCTTTGAAAGCTACGGAAGCTTTACAGGGCCGCCGGAAGGCGAAAAAGCTTTTTTGCCAGAGAAATTTTGCGCTGATGGGCAGATATATAGACAAATCAGTAAAAAATTAGAAAAAATATAAAAATAATTGACAGTTTTTGCGAGAAACGGTATGATAAAAGAAGGATATTCTGACTTGTTGGCGAAAAAGCAGGTCTTTGGGCTGTTTGAGGCGCTTTTCAGGAGCTGGGGTATCGATCTTTTTCGGGAGGAGGGGGCGCCATGCCTCGTGGAAGTTCTTCTGCCGCGAAGAGGCCGTTAGAGGTAAGGCGGTCCTCCACTGGAGGCAGCCCCGGCAGAACGATCTCGCGCAGGCCCAGGAGAAGGCGGAGAAAGCTGGGTCCAATTATTGCTTTGGTGCTGCTGCTTTTGGCATTGGGGATCGCCATGATCTTTTGGGCGTTTTCCCTGCCTCAGCAGGAGCGCACGCCCACTCCGTCTCAGTATCGCCAGGCCATGTCCATCTCTTCGGAGGTCAGCAGCGAAAGCCCGGAAAGCTCTTCCGCTCAAAGCCCCGTATCACAGAGGAGCCAATAAAAAGCACCCTCCAAAAACCAGAAAGCGCTCCCAATTTGTACTCTTGTACAAATTGGGAGCGCTTTACAAATTGGCGGTGGCCGCTTTTATGCGGAAGAAGCCCAGTTTTAACGGAAAGCCGCTTCTGTGGATTCCGCTTCAAACTGTTTGTTGTAAAGGCCGGCATAATAGCCGTCTTTTCTCATCAGCTCCTCATGGGTGCCCTGCTCCATGATTTTCCCGTTTCGCACCACCAGGATCAGGTCTGCCTTGCGGATGGTGGAAAGGCGGTGGGCAATGAGGAAGGAGGTCCTGCCCTGCAGCAGGGTGGAAATGGCGTTCTGGATCAGGGCCTCCGTGTGGGTGTCAATGGAAGAGGTGGCCTCGTCCAGCACGAAAATGCGGGGATCGGCAAGAACGGCTCTGGCAAAGGAGATCAGCTGTTTTTCTCCGGTGGAAAGCTGGCCGCCTCCCTCGCCCACATCGCTGTCATAGCCCTTTTCCATACGCATGATAAAGTCATGGGCGTTGACAAGCTTTGCCGCCCTAATGATCTCCTCGTCTGTGGCGTCCAGCTTTCCGTAGCGGATATTCTCCTTCACGGAGCCGGAGAACAGATGGGGGGTTTGCAGCACATAGCCGATATTGCTGTGAAGCCACAGCATACTGCGCTCCCGGTAGTCCCGGCCGTCAATGAGGATGCGCCCTTTTGTAGGCTCGAAAAACCGGCAGGCCAGATTGACTAAAGTGGATTTTCCCGCGCCGGTCTCCCCCACAATGGCTACTGTGGAGCCGGCGGGAACCTCCAGATCAAAGTGCTCCAGCACATTTTCCGTGCCGTCCGGATAGCGGAAGGTGATATCCTCAAAGGTGATGCGGCCGGTGATAGGCTCCCAGTTTTCTTTTTTAGGAGCTAAGGAGGTGCCGTATTTTTCGATCACCTCCGGCGTGTCCTGGATCTGAGGCTGAAGCTCCAGAAGGTCGGATACCCGCTCAATATTGGCCTGTGCGGAGATAAAATTGGAGATGGTACGGGCCAGGTTCTGTACCGGGTCGGCAATGACCAGGGCAAAATTCACGAAGATGGTCAGCTCGCCGATCCCGATAGAGCCTTTTAGCGCCATATTCCCTCCGCCGGTGATGACAAAGGCCACTGCCAAAGCGGTGAGGAAGCTGATGATGGGAACATAAACGGCGTTTAGCAGCACGGCATGGATGGTGGTATGCCTCATGTTTTCGGTAACACGGGCAAAAGCCTGGGAATTTTTGTCTTCGATCACCAGCGTCTTGGAGGTTTTCGCGCCGGAGATCCCTTCGTTATAGTGGCGGGTGATCTCTGCGTTGATTTTCCTCACCTTTCGGTTGATCGCCAGAATTCGCTTCTGAAAATAGAAGGTGAGCAGCGTGATCACAGGCACTACAGAGGTGATCAGAAGCGCCAGCTTCCAGTTGAGAAACAGCATCACGGCGATACAGCCCAGCACATAGGCGAGGCTGTAGAAGATATCCACCAGGCTCCAGGCAAACACGCCGCCGATCTTGTTGGTGTCGCTCATGACCCGGGCCATGATCACGCCTACCGGAGTGATGTTGTAATAGGAAAAGCCAAGGGTCTGCAAATGGGTGAAAAGCTTTTTCTTCAGGTCCCTTCCCAGATACATTTCCACCTTCAAGGCCGCCCTGGCAAAGAACATGGTGCCCAGCATCTGAATGACGACCAGCAAAAAATAGAAGATCGCAAATCCGGTGAGCCCTTTTGTGCTGCGGGGCGTGACAAAATGGTCCACTGCATAGCCTGACAGCAGGGGATAGGCGATGTCTACCGCCGCGCTCAGAAGCATCAGAGCCACTACCAGCAGCATGATCCGGGAATAGGGTTTTAAGAAGGGGAGGAGTTTGGCCCAGGTCTTTAAAGACGAGAACCGCTCCCTCTTCATCTGCTTGGATGAGTTTAGATCCATAATCGTTCCTTTCTTGCCCTTTGAAATTCTGAAGGGCAATTCTTGATATCCTTGAGTCTGACGGAAAGTATGAAAAATTACGATTCTGCCGGGCCGGCGCCGTCCTCTTCGGCAGCGCCCCGCTGCGTGTCAAAAATTCTCTTATAGATGCCCTCTTCTTTGGAAAGCTTCTCATGAGTGCCCATTTGGACGACGCGCCCCTTGTCTAAGACCATGATCTGGTCGGCGTTCATCAGGGTGGTGATCCGGTGGGCGATGAGGATCGTGGTGCCGGAAATATTTTCCTGGATCGACCGGCGGATCTTCGCGTCGGTTTCCATGTCCACGGCGGAAAGAGAGTCGTCAAAAATCTTGATGGGGGTATCCTGCATCAGCATGCGGGCAATGGCCACCCGCTGCTTTTGTCCGCCGGAAATGGTGACGCCTCTCTCGCCGATGGGCGTTTCATACCCCTGGGAGAAATTCTCGATGGCGTCGTCGATCACGGCCAGACGGGCAAAATGCCGCACGCTTTCCAGGTCCTCTCTGGCGGCTCCGTCGGCAATGCTTTCCCGGAAGGTCTTGGAAAACAGAAAAGGCTCCTGCAAAACGATCCCGATATTGCGGCGCAGATGGGAAAGCTGAATTTCCCGAATATTTACGCCGCCGATGGTGATGGAGCCGTTTTCCTCCGGCAGCTCATAAAGCCGGTCCAGCAAAGCCATCAAGGTAGATTTTCCCGAACCGGTAGCGCCTAAAATGCCGAAGGTGGATCCGGCCTTGACGGTAAAGGACACGTCGTTTAACACCTCGGTGCTCCCGGTATATCCGAAGCTGACATGGGAGAAGACAATATCTTGGTCCATGGGAGGCGTTTTGGGGTCAGGGCAATCCTTTTCCTCCTGGGCGTCCAGAATATCGAAGAGCCGGGTAGAGCTGATATCCGTTTTGCTCAGCTCAGCCAGAAGACGGCCGAGATTTCGCGTCGGCCACACCAGCATGGAATTATAGGCGGTAAAGGCCAGAAACTCTCCTGCCGTCAGCTCTCCTGCTTCCACGAAGAAAGCGCCAGCCACAATAATAGTGAGCACCTGGAAGCCGGCGATGAAATCTCCCAGCCCCCAGTTGAGCCCCATCACTTTGCCCAGACGGACCCAGAGGTTGGTAAAGGTCTCGTTTTTCTCATTGAACCGATCAATTTCAAAGGACTCTCTGCCGAAGGCCCGCACCACCCGCACGCCGGTCAGGTTTTCCTGTACCAGAGCGGTGAGCTCTCCCTCCATCTCGTCAGCGGCGCGAAACCGCTTTCCCGTAATCGAATGGAAGATCAGAGAGCTGAGGATTACCACCGGCAAAAAAGCGGTGACGATCAGGGAAAGCCCCACATTCATGGGGAACATCAGGGCAAGGGACACCACGATCAGCAGCACGGTACGGATACATTCCATCAGCTGGTCGCTGACAAAGTTGCGCACCAGATCCACATCCTGCGTACAGCGCTGGATGATGTCTCCCGTCTGGTGTGAGTTGTGCCAGGCATAGGGAAGATGCTGGATGTGGTCGAACAGAGTATCCCGAACCCGGGCGATGGTGCCCTCGCAGGCCTTAGCAAGGCTCATGCGGGAAACATAGTTGGAAAGCCCGGAGATCACGGCGAACAGAAGAGAGGCCCCGGCGCAGATGACGATATGGCTGCGAAGCATCTCTCTGCCTCCGATGGCGTTGATCCAGCCTACCAGAAAGCCGGGAAGCTGGAAAGGGGTGTCATTGATGACGGAGTCCACCGTGACGCGAATGACCTGAGGCGTCATATAATTGGCCACCGCAGCGACGATCAGCGTGATAAGAGAGAGCACAAAGGAAAAGCGGAAGCCCCTGGTAAAGGGGTAAAACCGCAGGATATTTGCTGTTGGTTCTTTCTTTTTGTTCATAGTTCACTCATTTCCTTGTTTGATTTCTAAAGGTCTGCCCCTGAAAAGGGGAGCGACAGGACAGATCCCTGTCAGTGGGGAAGATGTCCGCATTTTATATATCGGACCGGACAAAAGAAAAAAATCATACTGGGCACTCCTCACATAGTAAAGGAAAACGAAACTTTCCGGAAAGGGCGGTTTTCCGGAAAAGCCTTTTCCTTTTGAAATGGAAAAGGGAAGGGGCGGCAGCCTGTACAGAACAGGACTGCCGCCCCCTTCCCAGGCTTTGCGCGGTTCTGCTTGACGGCGCAAAAAACCAAACAGGGGACAAAATCCCCTGCTTTTCGGTGCGCTTTCACGGCTGCGCACCAAATATTCAGTAACGACGGTACTGCCACTTTATCACGGCGAAGTCAAAAAGTCAACAGAAGATGGGAAAAATTTTACCGAAAGCTGTATCTGAGCCGGTAAAGAAAGTGTGAAATAACGAACCCCTTTCGCTCTGCAAGCCCTGCGCAAGGATAGAATGTCAGCCTCTTTTTTAGACAGGCGGCGTCACCGCTTGCATTTTTTTCGGGGAAGGGGTATAATGAACGCGACATCTGGTTTTAAAAACTATGTAATATAAAGTCTAACCCTTGGAGGCGGAGATGAAACAGGATACTTTACAGCAGAAAAACAGGAAGGAAACAGTCTATCGCGCCCGCCAGGAAAAAAGACGCCTTTTAAAGCTGCCCCGTTACAGCCTGGGAGAGGAAATTTTTTCCTCGGTGTCTCACGGAGTGTCGGCCCTGTTTGCGGTGGCAGCTTTGGTGCTGCTTCTGGTTTTCTGTGAAAAGACGCCGAAAAAGGTGGTGTCCACAGCGATCTACGGCGCTTCTATGGTGCTGCTTTATACGGTATCCACCGTATATCACGCCCTGGGCCTCAACCGGGCCAAGGTGGTATTCCGTTCTCTGGATCACTGCACCATCTTCATTTTGATTGCGGGCACCTATACGCCCATCACGCTGGTAAGCCTGGGAGGAGCCTTGGGCTGGACCATGTTCGGCGTGGTGTGGGGAGCTGCCGTGCTGGGGGTGGTTCTCAACGCCATCAGCATAGAGCGGTTTAAAAAATTCTCCATGATATGCTATCTTGCCATGGGCTGGGTGGTGGTTTTTGCCATGAAGCGCTTTTTTGAGAGCGTTTCCCCCATAGGCTTCTGGTGTCTTCTGGCAGGAGGCTTGTGCTATACGCTGGGGGCCGCGCTTTACGGCATGGGAAAAAAGATCCCCTATATCCATTCGGTATTTCATCTGTTCACATTGGCCGGCAGCGTGCTTCACAGCGTCTGCGTCTATCAGGTCATAAAATAGAAAAACCGCCTGCCTAAAAGAGAATAAAAGCGCCGTTTCGTGACTATAGATAGTTATGGGACGGTGTTTTTTATGCGGAAAAAGAAGAAACTGCGGTTTTATGCTCTGCTTCGGATCAACTGGAGGCTTCTGGCGGTGATCTTCGCCGCCCTGGTGCTGGGAACGTCCACAGTGGCGGCCGTGTTTGCCATGGAACGGGAAGAGGGCGCAGAGGTTCCCATCGTTATGTACCACTCTCTGCTTCAGGATGAAAAATATCATGGGAAATTTGTGGTTTCGCCGGCAGAGTTTGAAAGTGACGTGCAGTATTTGAAAAAACATGGATATACTACTGTTCTGATGGAGGATCTCATTGCCTACACAAAAGGGGGAGAGCTTCCCCCGAAACCGGTGATCCTCACCTTTGACGATGGATATTACAACAATTATCTTTACGCTTTTCAGATCGCGGAGAAATACCGCTGTAAATTTGTGATCTCTCCCATTGGCCGGTATGCGGACGAATACAGTGAGAGCAAAGAAAAGAACGCCTACTATTCTCACGCCTGCTGGGAAGAGCTGAAAGAGATGGTGGATTCAGGCCTTGTGGAGGTTCAAAACCACAGCTATGACCTGCACAGGGAGGACGGCGGAGCGCTGGGGGTGAAAAGGCTTCCCGGTGAGCCGAAAGACCAGTATAAGACCCGGATCGCAAAGGACCTTATGAAAGCCCAAAACGCCATTTACAGCGGGACCGGCGTGATGCCGACAACATTTGTCTATCCCTTCGGAGCTTTGAGCAGTGAAACGCCGGAGATCATAAAGGACCTGGGATTTTCCGCCGCATTGTCCTGTGAAGAAAAGATCAGCAAGGTCACGCGAGACCCGCAGTCTCTTTACGGCTTAGGACGGTTTTTGCGTCCTTCGGGAAGCACGTCTGCCCAGTTTTTTGAAAAGACCCTGAAGCTTTCCTGAGCTTTTGAAAAGAAACGCTTAAGCGCAGAAGCGGAAAAGAAAAGGAGCGATTTTTTTGGAAGAGCCTAAGCTTTATCTGAGCCTGTCTGAGAGCCGGGAGCCGTATCCCAACGGAGGCAGCGAAGCGTATTGGATGGATCGGCTGGCGGCTGCCATGGAGCTTTATTTAAAGGAAAATCATATTTCTTTTGAGAGAACCGGCAAGGAGAGCGCAAAAGGAGATCTCCCCGAGGAGGAAAGGAAGCTCTGCCTTTATCTTCAGTCTCAGACCGCGCCGCCTCAGCTGGAGGGAAAGCTCAAGGGTCCTCAGGTGTGTTATCTCCCGGGAAGCAAGGAGGGAAAACGGGCTGCTGAAATGATCTCAGAGGGACTTCAAAAGGTGTATCCTCAGCCGGAGCTGGTGGTTTTAAAGGAAAAGGCCTTCTACGAAGAGGCGGCAGAAGTTCGTGCCCCGGTGGTGAAGGTACAGCTTGCCTATCATGACAACCCTCAGGACGAGGTGTGGTTCACCGGGAATCTGGATCTTATTGCCAAAAGTCTTTCCTGGGCTTTGTGCCGGTACTTTGGAGCGGCCTTTCGGGATGCTTAAAGGGATCGGAGATCTCCTATGGGGCTGGCATGTGCTGGGAGTCATTCTCCTGATCGGCATCGAGCTTTCCTTTTCCACAGGCTTTTTCCAGCTTCGCGGCTTTTTCACCTGGATGAAGGCGGCGCTGAGAGGCTCGGAAAAGGAGAGGGGAGGCGTCAGTCAGCTTCAGGCCCTTTCCGCGGCGCTGGCCGGCTCTATCGGGACGGGAAATATTGTGGGGGTGGCAAGCGCCGTTGCGGTGGGCGGCCCGGGGGCTATTTTCTGGATGTGGGTATCGGCCCTTTTGGGAATGATGACGGTATTCGGCGAAAACCTTCTTTCCGCAAAGTATCGGGGAGCGCCCGGGGCGCTGGGATACATAGAGCGGGCGGGCCGGTTCGGAAAAAAGCTGGCGGCTGTCTACGCGGCAGGTTGTTTTCTCTCTTCCCTGGGAATGGGCAATATGGCTCAGACCAACGCGGCGGCGGCAGCGCTGGAGGAATTCGGGATCCCGGCGGCGATGAGCGCCGTGCTTCTGGGGCTGCTCTTGTTTTTTGTGGCCCGGGGCGGAATGAAGTTCGCAGTAAAGATCACGGAGAGGCTTGTCCCGCTGATGACGCTTCTCTTTCTGATCTCCTCCTTGGGAGTGCTGTGGGTGTTCCGGGAAAATCTCCTTTCCTCATTTTCTGTTATTTTTCGGGAGGCCTTTTCTCTGCGGGCCGCAGGGGGAGGAGGTATGTTTTTAGCGATCAAAACAGGCGTTTCCCGAGGTGTGTTCACCAATGAGGCAGGGCTTGGAAGCGCGGCCTTCGCCTACGACGAGGTCCAGGGAAAAAGCCCGGTGGAATTGGGCTGTATGGGAATTTTTCAGGTGTTTGTGGATACCATTGTCATGTGTACGGTAACGGGGCTTTGTATCCTGTGCTGCCGGGGCCCGGCGCTGGAAGGGGCAAAGCTCACCTTCTTCGCCTATGAAAGCGCCTTGGGGGAATGGGGCGCAAAAGCGGTGTCTCTCTGCACCGCGCTTTTTGCAGCGGCAACGCCTCTTGCCTGGTGCTGCTACGGGAGGGAGGGCCTTTTTTACCTCACCAAAGGAAAGGGAAAAACGGTGTTTGCCCTTCTCCATGGGGCCGCGGCGGCATTGGGATGCCTTTTGCCGCTTACGGCGGTACTGGGCATCGGCGATGCCTTTAACGGGTTAATGGCGGTTCCCAATGTGCTTTCCCTGTTCTATTTTGCGGGTGAAGTGCCGGAAGAACTGAAGCGAGAGCGGAAAAAGGGAAAGCGGAGGCGCCCAAAAAGGATTTTTTCCGAAATTTAAAAATGGGGTAGTCTTTTTTCCGGATTAATGGTAGAATAGACATAAGGAATCCTCCGGCAAAGTCGTCGGGAAAGGTATGGTGAACAGAATGAAACTGATTCTTGCGATCGTGAGCAACGATGACAGCGGCGCGGTGTCCTCTGCGCTGACAAGAGAAGGCTACTCCGTAACGAAGCTGGCAACTACAGGCGGGTTTCTGATGGCGGGGAATACGACCTTTATTTCCGGCGTGGACGATGAAAAGGTGGACGATGTGATCGCCATTATCGCCAAGTACAGCAGCCGCAGGACTCAGATCGTGCCCAGCACCTCCACCATGGATGTGGGAATGTATTCCTCCTTCCCTGTTGAGGTTACCGTGGGCGGATCTACGATCTTTGTCCTCAATGTGGACCGTTTCGAGAAGGTGTAATGGAATTTCCCGGTTTCCTGGGCAATGAAGAGGTAAAAGCCGCCCTTTCTGCCGCATTTGACAGCGGGCGGTTTCCTCATACTGTCATTTTACAGGGGGAAAGGGGCTGTGGAAAAAGGACCCTTTCCGGCCTGATCGCCAGGGCGCTGGTGTGCCGGGACAAGGAGCATGCCCCCTGTGGGACATGCCCTTCCTGTATCCGTGCCCTTTCAGGCTCGCACCCTGATATCCGGATCGTGGAGGGGAGCGGGGCGACCCGCTCCCTTACTGTTGATATGATCCGCGAGGTGACATCCGACGCCTACCGGATGCCGGAAGAGGCCGGATATAATGTCTATGTGCTTTTTTTGGGAGATCGCACCTTGGAGGCGGCGCAGAACAAGCTTTTGAAGCTGATCGAGGAGCCTCCGGAAAACACGGTGTTCCTGCTGGTGTGTGAATCCTCCCGGCAGCTGCTGCCTACCGTGCGCTCCCGTGCCCAAAGCTTTACCCTGAAGCCGCCTTCCCTGGAGGAGGCTGCAAAGTATGTGAGGGAAAAGGCGAAAATAGAGCCGGAAAGGGCCAGAGAGCTGGCGCTTCTCTGCGGGGGAAATATCGGGCAGATGCTGGGGGAGCTTTCAGAGGGAGAGCTGGGCTTGGCCTTTTCGGTGGCCCGGAAAATGGCAAGGGCGGTCTTAAGCACGGGAGAACACGCGCTTTTGGAGGCCAGCGCGCCGCTTCTCAAGGATCGGAAGCTGGCTTTGGAGACGCTCAGGCGTTTGGGGCTGATCTTTCGGGACGCCTGTGTGCTGCGCTTTGGGGGAGAGGCCGTCCTCAGCGGTGCGCCGCAGGAGGCGCAGGCGCTGTGTGCGCTTCCCAAAAAACAACTGGTTTCCCTGCCGGAGCTTATTGAGGATTTTCGGGAAAAGATCAATCGCAACGCCAATATGACCCTTTTGATAACAGACTTCTGCGCCCGTTTAAGAGAGAGGGAGTAGAAAAAAGGAAAGGAGAGTGAGCGTGATGGCCGAGGTCATCGGGGTGCGCTTTAAAAATACGGGAAAAGTGTATTACTTTGATCCTCAGGGGGACAAGTCCCAGAAAGGGGAGCTTGTGATCGTGGAAACCGCCCGGGGAACAGAGTGCGGCGAAGTGGCTATGGAAAACCGCCAGGTGGCGGATGAATCCATTGTGCAGCCTTTGAGAAAGGTGCTGCGAAAGGCTACCAAGGAGGATAAAAAACGGGCGGAGGAGAACAGGAGAAAAGAGAAAAACGCCTTTCAGGCCTGCGAGAAAAAAATTGCGGAGCACGGCCTGGAAATGAAGCTGGTGGATGTGGAATATACCTTTGACAACAGCAAGATCCTCTTTTATTTCACGGCTGACGGCCGGGTGGATTTCAGAGAGCTTGTGAAGGACCTGGCGGGAATGTTCCGCACCCGCATTGAATTAAGGCAGATCGGCGTGAGGGATGAGGCGAAGATGCTGGGCGGCATCGGCATTTGCGGACGCCCCTTTTGCTGCGGCTCTTTTTTGGGAGGCTTTCAGCCTGTATCCATCAAGATGGCTAAGGAGCAGGGTCTGTCCCTGAATCCGGTAAAGATCTCGGGTACCTGCGGCAGGCTGATGTGCTGCCTGAAATATGAGCAGGAAGCCTATCAGGACTTGCTGCGCACTACGCCGAAGGTAAACGCCCTGGTATCTACTCCGGAGGGAAAGGGCGTAGTGGTAGAGCAGAATCTGTTGACCAGGAAGCTTACGGTGCGCCTGGAAAAAGATCCGGAGGCGGCCCCTAAGGTGTTTGGGGTAAGTGAAGTAAAGCTTTTGCGCGACGGCAAGATCAAGGTGGAGAAAAAGGAGCTGGAAGAGCTCAAGGAGCTGGAGGAGACAAAATAGGAGAGAAGGGTATTTTCCGCTTCTCATAAGAGAGGGCTCTTTTCAGCTCGGAAAGGCCGGGTCTGCCGCGAAAGAAAGAAGAGGAAGTCCGGGAAAGTGGGTATTGATTTTTCCCCGATTTGTGATAGAATAAATTTGTAAAAAAGAAAGGGAGGTGTTCCCCATGCCTTATGCCATCAGTGATGAATGCATTGCCTGCGGCGCTTGCGCCAGTGATTGCCCCGTTGGAGCGATCTCCGAGGGCGATGGCAAGTATGTGATCGACCCTGATACCTGCATTGATTGCGGCGCTTGCGAAGGCACTTGCCCCGTAGGTGCTCCCAAGCAGGCCTAAAGGTCACTCTACTTTGCCGTGTTGTTTCGCCGGCATGTTTTAAGCAGGCGTGCTTGAAAGGCTCTCGAAAAGAGGGCTCTCATCGGCCGGTGCTTTTTGCGGCGAAGCTTTTTACATCCAAAAAAGCAGGGCCTGGGAGATCTCTCCCGGGCTCTTCTTTTTTATAAAAGACAATTCTCAAAAGCCGCTGTAAGGCGTGAAGCGGGCAGCTCTGCCGTAAGAAAAGATCGCTGAAACTGTGAGACAGCGGAGATTCTGAACAATAGATCCTGTATGGAAAAGCGCGGGAAAAGGCGGTAAAGGAGGGGTGAAAATGGCGGCGGAAAATACGCAGGCTCCCAGATGGGAGCCCCTTTCCAAAACCTGCCGGGTGCTGGTGACGAAGGCGCATGGCTTTACAACAGACACCTTGCTTCTGGCAGATTTTTCCGCGCCGAAAAAAGGAGAGCGCTGCGCCGATTTCGGTACCGGCTGTGGAGCGATCCCCCTTCTTTGGCGCCTGAGGGGAGGGGCGGAAAAGATCTACGGGGTAGAGCTGCAGCCCGAAGCGGCAGACTTAGCCCGGCGCTCTGTGACAGAAAACGGGTTTTCCGGGGAGATCGAGATTCTTCCGGGAGATGTGCGGAAGATCGAAGCGCTGCTTCCCGCGGGCAGTTTGGATCTGATTGCCTGCAACCCGCCTTACTGGGCTCTGGACGCAGGGGAGAAAAACAGGGAAAGGGAACGGGCGCTTTGCCGGCATGAGGTTTCCCTGAGCCTGGAAGAGCTTGCCGCGGCGGCGAAAAGAACCCTTCGCTTTGGAGGAAGGCTGTGTATTTGCCTGAAGCCGGAGCGGCTTTGCGAGGCGATGGTGCTGTTTCAAAAAGCCGGGCTGGAGCCCAAGCGGCTGCGCATCGTCCAACAGCGCAGGGAAAAGCCGCCGTCTCTGTTTTTGCTGGAATTGAGAAGCGGCGGTAGACCGGGGCTTTTCATGGAGCCGGTATTTTTAATAGAGGATGAAAAGGGAGACTATTCCCCTGAAATGAAAAGAGCATACGGTGATTACAGGGAGGCTGGTTTATGGAAAAACTGAAAAAGGGAGCGCTTTATGTGGTGGGGACCCCGATCGGAAATCTTCAGGACCTTTCCCCCCGGGCAATGGAGACTTTGAAGGAGGCAGATTTTATTGCCGCGGAAGACACCCGGGTCACCCGAAAGCTGCTTGCCCATTTTGAGATCCACAAGCCTATGCTCAGCTATTTTGAATATAATAAAGAAAGCAGGGGAGAGGAGATCTTTTCCCGCCTTCTCAAAGGAGAAAGCTGCGCTTTGGTATCAGACGCCGGAATGCCTGCCATTTCCGACCCCGGAGAGGATCTGGTGAGGCGCTGCGCGATGGAAAATATCCCGGTCCTGGTGGTGCCGGGACCTACGGCGGTGATCTCCGCTTTAGCGGTAAGCGGCCTTCCTACCGGCCGTTTTACCTTTGAGGGCTTTTTGAGCGTCAATAAGAAAAGCAGAAGAGAGCATCTGCTTGCTTTAGAGCGTGAAACGCGCACCATGGTTTTTTATGAGGCTCCCCACAAGCTGAGAAGGACCCTTTCCGATTTTGAAAAGACCTTCGGGCCAGACCGGAAGATCGCCGTGGTGCGGGAGCTTACCAAGATCCACGAGGAGGTATGGAGGACCGATTTGAAAACGGCGGCAGCCTACTATCGGGAAAAAGAACCCAAGGGGGAGTATGTGCTGGTGCTTGAGGGGGGGACCTTTCGGGAGGACCCGGAGGAAGAATACACATTGGAGGATGCGGTTTCCCTTGCGCGGGAGCGCATGGGAAATGGGCTTTCCGCCGCTGACGCCGCCAAGGAGGCCGCCGGACTTACGGGAAAAAGAAAAGGAGAGATCTACCGGCTTTTAAGTCATAGCTGATGGAAAGCTTCGGAGAAAGGCTTTCCTATGCCCTCTGCCTTTGAGAAACGAATCTCGGGCGTTTTTCAAAACGCTGCACCCATAGAAAGATCGTGTTTTACCGAAATAAGATTTGAAAAATCCGGTAAGGAGGACAATGACCATGCGTAAGACCAAGATCATCTGTACATTAGGCCCCGCCACGGAGGATGAGAGCGTACTGCGCCGCCTGATGCTGGGAGGCATGAATGCCGCCCGCTTCAATTTCTCTCACTGTACCCATGAGGACGCCCGGAAAAAGCTGGAGGCAGTGGTGCGGCTGAGAGAAGAGCTGAAGCTTCCCATTGCCACCATTTTGGACACAAAGGGTCCGGAAATTCGGGTGAAAACCTTTGAAAACGGCCCGGTGCAGCTGCAAACGGGAGACACCTTCACCCTGACCACCCGGGATGTGCCCGGAGACAGCCGGATGGTCTCCATCACCTATCAGGGATTGCCCCAGGACCTGAAGGAGGGGGCAAGGGTGCTCATTGACGACGGCCTGGTGGAGCTGGAGGCCCAGCACATCACGCAGACGGACATTACCTGCCGGGTATTGAACGGGGGAAGGGTGTCAGACCACAAGGGCGTCAATGTGCCGGGCACCCGGCTTTCCATCCCCTTTATCAGCGAACAGGACCGGGCCGATATTATTTTCGGCATTGAAAACGGCTTCGATTTTATTGCCGCCTCCTTTACCCGCAGTGCAGAGGACATTCTGGGTATCCGCAGTATTTTCCAGGAATACGGCTGCCGCAGCATCAATATCATCGCCAAGATCGAAAATATGGAGGGCGTGGATCATATCGACGAGATCCTCCGCGTGGCTGACGGCATAATGGTTGCCAGAGGAGATATGGGCGTGGAGATCCCCCTGGAGGATGTGCCCGTACTGCAAAAGGAGCTGATCCGGAAATCCTACCTGGCGGGAAAGCAGGTGGTCACGGCTACACAAATGCTGGACTCCATGATGAAAAACCCCCGGCCTACCCGGGCGGAATCCACCGATGTGGCAAACGCCATTTACGACGGCACCAGCTGCATTATGCTCTCCGGAGAAACGGCGGCCGGGAATTACCCGGTAGAGGCGCTGGAAACCATGGTGCGCATTGCCGAGCGGGCCGAGGACAGCATTGACTATATTCGCCGCTTCAATTCCAGAGACAACAGCGACGTGGCCTTCGATGTGACCAACGCCATCTCCCACGCCACCTGCACCACCGCTCACGACCTGGGGGCGAAGGCAATCATCACCGTGACAAAGTCCGGCGCTACAGCCCGGCAGCTTTCCAAATTCCGGCCGCTTTATCCCATTGTGGGCTGCGCAATGGAAGAGCGGGTGTGCAGGCAGCTGAATCTCTCCTGGGGAGTATCGCCGCTGCTTATCGATGAGGAGAAGGATACCGATACCCTTTTCAGCCACGCGGTGGACGCGGCGGAAAAAGCCGGACTGGTAAAAAGCGGAGATCTGGTTGTGATCACTGCCGGAATGCCCCTGGGCGTTTCCGGAACCACCAATATGATGAAGGTCCATGTCGTAGGGCATGTGCTGCTGACAGGGGAAGGCGTTACCGAAAAAAAGGTCTCCGCCAGGGTCTGTGTGTGCAAAAGCCTTTCCCAGTTGGAGCGAAGCTTCCGGGACGGCGATATTATAGTGGCATACGATACGGACAATACCGTGATGGAGTATTTGCGCCGGGCGTCTGGGATCATTGTGGAGAAGGAGGGCGCGGGCGCTCATGCGGGCATCATCGGCCTTGCCATGGATAAGCCGGTGCTCACCGGGGCAAAAAATGCCACCGATATTTTGAAAAGCGGCGCGGTGGTAAATCTGGACGCGGAAAACGGCAGAGTCAGCGCTGTTTAAGGGAGAGTAAAAAAAACTTGACAATCCCGCAAAAAAATTATATATTGCAGTGGGGAAGTGGGTAAAAGACCCTGCTTCAATTTTACGCTTTACGCGATGATGGGAGGACAAAACAAATGCTGCAAGGAGTAAATCTGGGTGTCTGCAATGTTCATGCTCCGCTGCTGGAAGGGATCGAGCTTGCCGGCAAGCACGGCTTTAAAGGGCTGGATATGGGCGCGAAGGATGTGCTGGACACAGGCGTCGAGAAGGTGAGAGAGGCCCTGAAGAAGTATGATCTTCAGTATTCCGGCTTCAATATCCCCGGTGTGTACAAGGATCCGGACGAGGCTGTGTTCCGGGAGGGCGCTGAACAGCTGAAGAGAGAGGCAGAGGCCGTCTCCAAGCTGGGGGGCAAAACCGGTATTATGTGGATCATCCCCTCTCAGGATGACAGGACCTATGAGCAGGAATTTGAGTTTATTTCCAACAGAATGCGTGTTTATGCGGGCATTTTGAAGGACAACGGCATCAACCTGGCTTTGGAGTTCATTGGGCCTGTGGCCGCCAGAAAAAGAGGACGCTATGAGTTTGTCCACAATATTCCTCAGATGCTGGAGCTGTGCGAGGCCATCGGCACAGGAAACTGCGGGCTGCTGCTGGACGCTCACCATGCCTATACGGCCGGTCATGATATGAAGGACGTATATGACCTGAAAAAGGACCAGATCAAGCTGGTACATGTGAACGACGCAAGGCCCGGTGTTGCCAGAGAAGAGCTGACGGATAATCCCCGCTGCCTGCCCGGCGAAAGCGGCGTCATCGATATCAAGACCTTCATGGACGCGCTCAAAACCATTGGCTATGAGGGCTTTGTGGAGGCAGAGCCCTTCAGCGAGAAGCTGGGCGCTATGACGGATCCGGACGAGATCCTCAACGAAGTGAAGAAGTCTATGGACAGCATCTGGCCGCTGTAAAAGCGGACAGTTGGCCGCTCTAAAGGCGGACAGTTTGGCTGCCTGAGCAGGGGCGATCGCTTCTGTACAAAAAGCTTATCTGAAAGAGAACCGGCCGCCGAAAGCTTTCGGCGGCCGGTTAATTATTTTTATTAGGTCTTTCATGTTTTAAGATGGAAGTCCTTGAGCCGCTCCCGATAGGCGGCCTCCATCTCCTCCTCAAAGGCAAGGGAGGGGTGTTCCTCCCCCATCAGGGAGATCAGATAGCGGGTAAAAGGGGGATTCAGCACTAAAATAGGCCCCAAAAGGTAGGTGCCCATGAAGTTTTTGCGGCGGATCCCCTCTGTTTTCAGATCCGGATTAAGCCCTACGCCTTTCGTCACCTCAAAAAAGGGAAGATAGTCCGCGGCGGTATATGCCATGGTAAACTGAGATTTAAAGCCCATGATCTCTTCCCCCTGGAACTTTCCCAGGAAGGTGCTGTTGTGCCGGTGCATCATATCCCGTTTGGCGTGAAGCGTGAAAATTCCCAGCCCGGGGATCCTTTCCCCATCCTCCTTTTCGATGAACTCCCCCATGATCTCCAGGGCGTTTCCCGTAAAGAGAAAGCACACTCCCTCTTCGATAAGCTGGGAGAGCCTGTCCCGGTAAGGGCGGAACTTTTCGATGACCTTCTCCTGGGTACGCTCCGTCATGGGTCCCAGATAGACAAGCGCCGGGGCTTCTGTCATAAAAAGCGGCTCGCCGTCGAAAGGCGTTTCCACAAATTCCGCGTGCGGAAGGCATTTTTGCAGGTAGCGCATATTGCTCATATCTCCGAAGAGATTGCAGAATTCCGGAAACAGAATTTCAATTTTCATCTTCTTTCCCCCTTTTTTCCAGCAAAGCCTTTGTGGTTTCTTTGACCTGGTTTGCAAGGTCGATGGTATAGACGTCGTAGAGAATGAAGATGGAATCAGGCTCCGAGAGGGAGAGAAGGGAAGGCGCCGTTTCCTTTTCCCGTGTGTGGGAAATTTTCTCCCGGTCGATCCCCGCCAGCAGCAGGCGCAGGCACACGTCCCAATGACGGGCGCCGGCCGCTATGATCTGGGTGATATCCGGGTCGTTTAGAAACTCGAAATCCGTATCGTAATACCAGGAGATGTTTTCCACGGAGTGGGCGGCGTCAAAATAGTCGTCTAAGAATAAGATCGCCGCTTTTTTTCCGGGATAGTCCCGAATATTTTCAAAGGCCCTGGAGCAGGCAATGGGGTTTTGCCCCTTGGCTAAATGCAGGATGACCTTTTTCCCCCCGGCCTCCTCCTCGCTGTAGCGTGTTTCGCTGATGGAGAGCTTGCTCATAGCGGAAGAGATCTCTCGGGCGGAAAGGCCGAATTCCGAAAGCAGGGCGATGGCCGAAAGGGCGTTGTACACATTGATGGTGCTGGAATTCAGCAGGGGAAAGCGTTCTTCCCCCTCGGGAAGGGTCACGGTCATTTTGCCTTCCGTCTCCTCAAGAGAAGTCACCCGGTAAGAAGCTTTTGGAGAGGCATAGCCGCATTTTGGACAGAAAGCCCGGCCGATATGGTGGTAGCGGACAAATTCCCAGGTAAGAGCCGTCCCGCATTTTGGGCAGACTGTGATATCCCGAACAATATTCTCACATCGGTTTTTGTCTCCCGGCTGGCGGTCGATGCCGAAGAACACCCGCTGGTTTTCGGGCTTCAGTCCGGCGCATAGAAGATCGTCCGCGTTAAGGATCAAACGGGAGGAATCGGGAATATACGTTTCCAGAATATCCAGGATAAATTCCATATGGGCGTTTCGCTTGTAGGAATCCCGAAAGATTTTGGTGCAAAGCAGCAGATCCGGCTTCAGGTACGGGAGGATCTTAGGAGAGCTGCGCTCATCCAGCTCAAAGACGGCCAGCTCTTTTTTGGGTTTTCCAAAAAAGGTGGAATTGGCGATCAGAGAGGAGGCCACGCCGGTATTCACATTGGTGCCTGAGCGGTTGCAGACAAAGTCATACCCGCAGCGGGAGAGCACGTCCTCTACCATATTGGCCACGGTGGTTTTTCCGTTGGTGCCGGTGATGCCGATGACCGTTTTGGGCCTTGGCATACGCCCTAAAAAATCGGGGCAGAGGATAATGGCCCAGGAGCCGGGCATGGAGGTGCCCTTGCGGCCGATCAGCTTTAATACCAGGGCAGTGCCTTTTGCAAAAAACAACGCGAAAAAAAAGCGAAGATTTCTTCTCATCCTAAAAACTCTTTTCTCAGTATTTTCCTAAATTCTGAAGGACATCCTTCAGCTCTTTGCTTCTTTGCCTAGTATACATAGAATTCCCGCTTTTTTCAAGACTATCTCCTTGACCTTTCAGGGCCTTTACAGTATGATAAAGAAAACAGCAACAGGAGGGTCTACTCATGAAAACATTGCCGGTAGCGGTGCAGGTCTATTCTGTCCGAGACGATGCGGAGCGGGATTTTTCCGGCACCATGAAAAAGATCAAGGAAATGGGATATGACGGCGTGGAGCTGGCGGGGCTTTATGACATGAGTCCCAATGAGGTCAAGGCTGCCGTGGAAGAGGCGGGGCTGACAGCCGTCGCTGCCCATGTTCCCTTTGCCGAGCTGACAGAGCGGATGGATGAAGTGATCCGCGAGTATGCCCAGGTGAGCGTCAAATATATCGTCATTCCCTATCTGATGGAGGAAGACCGGCCCGGAGGGGCAAAATTTGAGAACAATGTGAAGCTGTTCGCTGAGATCGGAAAAAAATGCAAGGAACACGGCATCCTCACCCTCTATCACAATCACGATTTCGAGTTTAGGAAAATGCCGGACGGCCGGTATGCGCTGGACTATATTTACGATACGATCCCGGCGGATATCCTGCAAACGGAGATCGATACCTGCTGGGTGAAGGTGGCCGGGGTGGATCCTGCTGCCTATGTGAGAAAATATACGGGGCGCTCTCCTGTCGTCCATTTGAAGGATTTCCACAAGGAGGGAAATCCCGCCAATATGTATCAGCTCATCGGAACTGAAGTAAAGCAGGAGGAGAGCCATGGCTTTTTTGAGTTTCGTCCGGTAGGCCACGGAGACCAGGATTTTCCGCCCATTTTAGAGGCTTCCATAGACGCCGGGGCAAAATGGGTCGTCGTAGAGCAGGACGAGTCCAACGGCCGCCCGCCCATGGAGGCCATCGCCATGAGCAGGGATTACTTAAAGAGCCTGGGCTGGTAAGGAAAGCCAGATCAAGCCTTGATCTGATCGCTGTCCTTTGAAGAAGGAATACTGAGAGAAAAAGGACTTCCGAAACGATTCGTTTCGGAAGTCCTTTACTGTTTGAGAAAAAAGGAAAGCCTACAGTCTCATGGCCGCGTAAAACGCTGTGCGCACGGCATTTCGGACGTTGGAGGCCCTTTGGCAGTCTCCGATCACGGAAAAGCGGGGGGCCAGGCTCCGGAAGCTCTCTGCGTCTTCCTGCCGGGAAAGCATTCCCGCCGCCAGGATCACCCCATCGCAGGGAATATCCCGTTCTTCTCCGTTTTGATTTTGATACCGGACGCCCTGCCGTGTCACGGCGGTACACAGGCTGCCGGTCAGGACGGCGACCTGAGAAGCGGAAAGCTGCTCTAAAAGCGCTTTCCTTACAAGCTCGGTATCTTCAGAGGCCGCTTTTTCCTGCCTTTCCAGCACGGTTACCCGGCAGTTTCCCTCTTGGGATAAAAACAGCGCCGTTTCACAGCCTACCAGGCCCCCGCCCAAAACGACCAGGCGTTTTCCCCGAAGGAGGTGCTCCTTTGCAAGCCGGTAGGCGTCCTTTGCCCGGATGACGGTTTCCCCCTCTATGCCGGGAACAGGAGGAATGAGAGCCTTGGCGCCGATGGCGCAGAATATGGCGTCTGCCTGCTCGCTTGCTATGTTTTCCCGGGTGGCCTCAAAGGAAAGCCGCACTTCAACGCCCAGCTTGGAAAGCATATGGATCTGCCAGTCAAGAAACCGGCTCAGGTCCCCTTTGAAAGAAGTCTGGCGGGAAAAGCAGAGGGCGCCGCCCAGCTGGGCCTCCCTTTCCAGAAGAACGACCTGATGCCCCCGTTTGGAAGCGGTGATGGCCGCCTGCATCCCGGCAGGTCCACCGCCGATGACAAGGAGCTTTTTCGCCTCGGTTTTCTCCTGAAAGAGAAAGGGCAGCTCCCATTCCCTTCCCACAGTAGGATTGACAGAGCAGGAAAAGGTGGAGGCGCGGCCGTAATCCAGACAGTGCAGGCAACGGATGCAGGGAATCGCTTCATCCGCTTTTCCCCGGCGCCATTTTTCCACCCGATGGCTGTCAGAGATCAACCCTCTGGCCATAGCGACCAGATCGGCTTCCCCGTTTTTGAGGATATTTTCTATCTGCTCCGGCTCCTGAAAAGCTCCCAGGGTAAGGACCGGGATGTGAATGTCCGGACAGGCCTTTACAGCTGCTGCATAGCCCGCATTGCAGCCATGAGGAAGGAATTCCGTGGGGTGGGTGATATGATCGGACCCGTTATAGAAGGAACCGGTGGAAATATGGGCAATATCGATCTTTTCCTGCAAAAGCTTCACCATCTCGATACAGTCGTCCACCGAATAGCCCAGGTGCCTGATGGGGTCCTCCTCGCCAGAGATCCGGTATTCGATCAAAAGCCGGTTTCCCACTCTGCCTCGGATGGCGTCCAAGATCATCATGGCAAAGCGCAGCCTGTTTTCCACAGTCTGCGCGCCGAATTCATCTGTGCGCAGATTCCGGGCCGTGGAATAGAACTGAGAAAGGCAAAGCCCGTGGCCGCCGTGGATCAGCAGAAGGTCAAAGCCGCAGCGAAGAGCGGCCTCCGCCGCGTCGCCGTAGCTTTGGGCGATGCGCTCAAAGTCCTCCCCGGTAAAGGCTTTGGTAGGGGCGCCGTCCTCCAGGGGCTCTCCGTTTAAAGAGAGCTGAGAGAGGCTGCCGTCTTTTTCCCGGCGATGGTATTGAAAGGCCAGAAGCTCCAGGGAAGCCTTTGCCTCGTAGGCGTGGATGGCCTCTGTGAGCCGGCTGAAAAAGCGATGATTTTTCGGGTCGAAAATATTGTCCTGGGCCATGCAGGGATTTTTTGGACCCAGAAGGTCCATGTTCTGGGCGGAATAGGTGATGACCGCGGCGCCCCCCGCCGCCTTTTTTGCGTAGTAGATCAGAGTTTCCCGATTGGGGTAGGGCTCTCCGCCGGAAAGCAGATGCATTCCGCTGGGAGCGGCCCAGATCCTGTTTTTAAATCGGGTATTCCCGATTTGGATAGGGCTGAAAATATGAGGAAAAGCTTGTTCCATAGCTTTGAGGCTCCTTTCCTGGAAATGTGACGGATCTTCCGTTTAAGGATAGCATGCCTCAAGGGCGTTGACAAGATTTTTCGGCATCCAGCTCCCGGTGAGGAGCCACACAGCGGTAAGACGGCCGGATAATTTTTCCCGCGCCGATCAGCTCTTCGATCCGGTGGGCGCTCCATCCGGCAATGCGGGAAATGGCAAAAATAGGAGTGTAGAGCTCTAGGGGAAGCTCCAACATGCTGTAGATAAATCCGCTGTAGAAATCCACGTTGGCAGAGACTCCCTTATAGATCTTCCTCTCCTGCGTGATAAGCTTTACAGCCAGCCTTTCCACATTGGAATAAAGCCGGAATTCCTCTGTGCGGCCCTTCTCTCTGGAAAGTCCCTCTACAAAGCGGGACATCACTCTCGCTCTGGGGTCGGAGAGAGAATAGACGGCATGGCCGATGCCGTAGATCAGCCCGGAGCGGTCAAAGGCCTCTTTGTGCAGGAGCTTCGTGAGATAACGGGAGATCTCCTCCTCATCGTTCCAGTCCCTCACATGGGCTTTGATATTGTCAAACATTTTTACTACCTTGATATTGGCGCCTCCGTGCTTGGGTCCCTTTAAGGAGCCCAAGGCGGCCGCCATGGCGGAATAGGTATCTGTGCCGGAGGACGACACTACATGGGTGGTAAAGGTGGAATTGTTTCCGCCGCCGTGGTCGGCATGGAGGATCAGGGCAATGTCCAGCACCTTGGCCTCCAGAGAGGTGTAAGCACAGTCGGGGCGCAGGATCCTCAAGATATTTTCCGCTGTGGAAAGGGCGGGGTCCGGCTGGTGGATAAAAAGGCTTTGGCCATCGTGATAATGGCGATAGGCCTGGTAGCCGTAAACGGAGAGCAGGGGGAACAGGGCAATCAGCTGCAAGCACTGACGCAGCACATTGGCGGTGGAAATATCTTCCGCCGCTTCATCATAAGAATAGAGAGTGAGCACGCTGCGGGCCAGCGTGTTCATCATATCGCTGCTGGGCGCCTTCATAATGATATCCCGCACAAAGCTGGTGGGCAGAGTGCGGTAGAAGGAAAGCAGCTCGCAGAACTGACGGATCTGCTCTTTTCCGGGAAGCTCTCCGAAGAGGAGCAGATAAGCGATGCGTTCAAATCCAAAATTATCTTCTGTGCCCTGGCTTAAAATCAGCTCTTCCACGTCGTAGCCGCGGTAGAAAAGCTTTCCTTCACAGGGCACGCTTTTCCCATCTACCGTTTTGGTGGATTGGATCTCTGAGATATTGGTAAGACCGGTCAAAACCCCCTGGCCGTTTAAATCCCGCAGGCCGCGCTTAACGTCATACTTTCCGTAAAGCTCAGGGTCGATGGCATTGTTTTTTTCACAAAGCTCAGAGAGCTTCTGCACTTCCGGCCTGATTTCAGAATAGATAGACACGATGTAAAACTCCTTTCTCCTGTTTGGTTTACATAAACTCAATGCTTGAAAATAGTTAATCTTCATTATACTAAGATTCTCCGGACAGCGCAAGCTAAAAATGGAGGATCGCTTTCGGAAAGGATGTTCCTCCATGCAAAAAAAGTGCTTTTTCAGGATAAAAAAATCCTTTTTTCACACCCTGGCAGTTTTCCTCTGCGCCGGGGTGTGTATCGGGTGCGCGGCGAAAGCCTGTGAATATTGGATCCGGGAAAACGGGCTTCATGCCGCTTTGTTGGCGGCAGGTATCGGCATGCGGGAAAAGGAAGAAAGCGGGGAAGAAAAAGGACAAACGGAGCTTCGGCCCGGAGAGGTCCTTCAGACGGCCCGGTCCCAGGTGGAGGCGCAGGAGACGGCACTGGGTCTGCCCCAGGATGGGATCGTCCCCTTTCATGAGGATGAGCTGCCGGGAGCGGCCGTCTCACCTGATCCGGACAGAGACTGGAACAAGGTGGAAGAGATCAGCCTGGACGGAGGAAGCCCGGTAGAGGACTTTTTTGTAAAGGATACCTCCGGAGCGGGACTTTGCCTGGAGGAAGAGCTCAAAAAGGACCCGGCGGTGAAGATAAAGGGAAACGGCGATGTGGAAGTGCTGATCTATCACACCCATACCAGCGAGGCCTATGTGAAAAGCAGCACCGGGTTTTACTATACGGATATGGAAACCAGGACACAGAACCGGGATATGAGCGTGACGGCAGTGGGAGAAGAGATCCGAAAGGTGCTGGAAAGCTACGGGATCGGAACGGTCCATGACACCACGGTAAACGATGAGCTCTATAACGGCTCTTATTCCCGCTCCTGGGAGGTGCTTGAAAAAAATTTGGAGCAGTATCCCACCATTCAGGTAACGCTGGATGTGCACCGGGATTCCATGACGACGCAAAGCGGCGTGAAATATAAGCCCACGGCGGTGGTCAACGGGCGAAAGGCAGCTCAGATCATGTTTCTCACAGGCTGTGACTACAGCGGAGAATGGGGAGATTTTCCCGATTGGCAGGACAATCTGCATCTGGCGCTCCGGGTACAGCAAACTGCCGCCAGGCTCTATCCCGAGCTTGTGCGGCCGCTGGATTTTTCTGACAGCAAATACAATATGAACGCCACAAAGGGCTCCCTTTTGGTGGAGGTAGGGACCGAGGTGAACACGGTCTCGGAAGCCCGCTATTCCGGCAGGCTGATCGGCGAAATTTTGGCGAAAACTCTGCTGGAGCAGAAATAAATCTGCTCTTTTCCGGGAAGGATACCTTCACAAGGAAATAAAAAGGGCGGGATTTGATGAAGACGAAAAATAAAAGCGCGTGGCGAGTGTTCTTCTTCTCTTTCTGTTGGGCGCTGTGTTTTTTGATCCTTACGCTGGGGATGATCGCCGTTGATTATCAGGGCAGAAAGCTGAGCTTTGGAGATGACACGCCTCCGTTTCGGGTCTTACGGCAGGAAAACGGCGAGTCGGTCCTTGAAATAAAGCTTTTCGGAGGGGAAAAACAGATGAATTTTACATTTTTCGACAAAATATGGAGTTTTATCTGCGATTTCGGTTGTATTCCCCATAATTAGTTGTTATAATGATTCCGTATACAAAATACAGGGGTGAGGAGGCGGAAAATCAACATGAAAACACTATCTGTGCGTTTCTTTGCTTTTTTGATCTGTACCGCCTTTCTGATCCTGCTGCTCGTCAGCGTAGGCGTCACCTATTCCGCCTCTCAGGACCCTCTTTTGCAGCAGCGGGAAACAGCCTCTGTCGTGGTATATATCCAGGAAGCGCTTGGAGTTAAGGTCATCGGGATTTTGGGCTGGTGCTTGGTGGGAATGGGCTTTTTGGGGGTAGCCCTTACCGTGGCCCTTACGGGACGGCCTAAAAAGAAGGGGAGAAGCTCCTACTATTTTTCAGCAGGGACGCACAGAAGCAGCTATTATCCCAATAACGCCTTTCGAACCTCGTACCGGTATCGAAAGCATATTGAAAGGCGAAGATGAAAGCTTTCCGGCAGGGGAGATCCCCTGCCGTTTTTCTGTTTTGGAAGGAAAAAGGAACTGCTGCGAAATGGTTTTTGCAGCAGTTCCTCTTTGTGGCCGAAAACAGCTGACCGGAAAATTCCAGGGTGAAATTGCGCTCTAAGCCGTCCGAAGCGGTTTTTACAGCAAAAAACGGGCCAGCGCGAAAAGAAGCAGGAGATGGAGCGGATAAAAGAAATAGAAAAGCCATTTGCATTTTTTCCCCTGTTTTCCGCGGTAGAAGCCGATAGGGATCAGGGAGAGAAGGCTTCCCAGCCAGAGCAGCAAAACGAGCCGGGAGGGCGGAAAAGCTCGGAGCATGAGGCAGGGGCGAAGCAGATTATGGAGCGTGAGGCCAACGCCCAAAACCAGGAGAGAGGAAGACTTTCCGGAAAAGAGATAGAGAAAGAAAATGAGAAGGACGCCGAATCCGGCATAATCTGTGTGAAGAAGCTGGGCGGAAAGGAAAGAGAAAACGAAGGGTAGAAAGGCGAGCAGGGGGTGAGAATGGTGAAGCCTTTCATAGGAAAGGGCAGATAACGCGCCCAGCAAAAGCGTGAAGCCCACGTTGGTCATAGCCCAGGTAAGGCTTTTGCTAAAGGCCAGCTGAAAGGGGATTTCTGAAATCAGGGAAAAGAGAAGAAGCCGCAAAAGATAACGCCCGGGATTTTTTGTGCGGCGGCAGCCCTCCGCGATCTGAAAGGCAAAAATGGGAAAAGCGACTCTGCCCAGAGGCAGCAGGGCCGCCGGAAGGGAATAGGCGAAAGAGGGGCTCGATCCCCAGGCGAGAAGAAGCTGGGGGATCGGCAGAACTTTAAGGGAGTGATCGAGAAGCATGGAGAAGAGGGCAATGAGCTTTAACAGGAATGAGGACATTTGTAATTCCTCCTTTTGTCGCTTTCGGGTCTACTGTACCAAAAAAAGAATCGACCGTCAATTTTCTTCCAAAAGCGATACTCCATATATGGTAGATTGAAAGGCGAAAGCCACTATTTTCAAAATAAATTTACAACATAATTCTTTTTAAGAAAAATTCAAAGGGGGAGATGGAGTAGAATAAAGAAAATTTTATGTAAAGTGCAGAACTCTGAATTGCTTCATTTTTCGTGATGTAGGAGGATAAGCAGAATGAGAAGGAAATTGCTTTGCAGGCGGTTGCTGTCAGCCGTCCTCGCTTTTTGTGTATTGTTTTTGACTCCCTTGAGCGTCTATGCCAAAACGGTAGAGGAGGTTCGGGCGGAGCAGGAACAGCTGGAAGAGGAGAAAGAGAAATTGGAGGGGCGTCTGGAGGAGCTTCGGGCGGACGCCGCTCAGAAGGAAGAGTACCAGAAGGCCCTGAGCGACCAGATCAATGTAGTGAAAAAGCAGATCGATACGGTACGCAGTAATATCGATGAGCTCAACGAGAACATCCAGGAATTGACGAAACGGATCGAAGACTCTCAAAAGGAGATCGAGGGTACGCTCCGGCTCTTTAAGGAGAGGCTTAAGGCCCTTTACACGGCAGGAGATGTAAGCACCCTGCAGATCCTGCTGGATTCCAGCAGCTTTACAGACTTTTCCATGCGGACCCAGGCGATCCAGAGCATGTCTGAGCGTGACCAGAGAATGATGGATATGCTCAAAGAGTATATGGAGAGGACAAAGAGCGAGAGGGAAGAGTGCGAGGACAAGAAAAAAGAGGTTTCCTCTCTGAAGAAGACCCTGGAGGAAAAACAGGGGGAGCTTTCCAAGCTCTATGAGGAAAATGAAGAGGCCCTGAACCAGGTGAGAGACGCACAGGCAAAGACCGAGGAGGCCATTGCGGAGAATGAGAGACAGGGCGCTGCAAAGATCGCGGAAATGGAAGAGCTGATCGCCCAGCAGCAGGCCGCAGAAGAGGCGGCAAGGCAGGACTGGATCATCAGCGGCGCGGACGGAGAATATCCCTCCGGAGGCGGTGGTGTAGACGGCTTCCATCCCATTTGGCCCCTGCCGGGAGTGACTTATGTTTCCTGTTGTTACGGCGGCTATGCCGGGCATAGAGGAATGGACATCGCCGGCCCCTATGGAACGCCTGTGGTGGCGGCGGAGTCCGGCACGGTGATCGCAGCCAATGACTATGATTCCTGGGGAGACTCCTGGGGGTACTATGTGCTGGTCTATCACAACTCCACCTTTACCACCCGTTATGCCCATTTAAGCGGTCTGACCGTTTCCAACGGTCAGTATGTGGAACAGGGGCAGATCGTGGGCTATGAGGGAGATACCGGAAATGTGACCGGGCCCCACCTCCATTTTGAAGTCTATGAAAACGGGACCCGTGTGGACCCCATGATCTATCTTCCCTGAGGTTATTTTCGAAAGAGCAGAAGGAATTGACAAAAAAAGACTGCCGCAAAATGAACCATTTTGCGGCAGTCCTTTTTGTTTCTTGTAAGTCACGCAGTCAGGGTTTTGACCAGGTCGGCGATCAGAGCGTCCCGATGGATGGCGTGAACATAGCGGATGGGATGGCGGTCTCTGGGAAGCGCATACAGGCCGTCATATTCCGGAACAGGGCTGGGCTTTAAGCAGTCGCTCATAAAAAGCCCGTCTTCGTCCACAAGCCAGCCAATGGTGGTCACATCCCAGATCACCCGGGTCCAGCTATCCTTGTAGCGGCTTTCCCGCTCTCCCTCTGCGCAGCTGTAGCTGCAAAGATAATCACAGAGGGCGTTCTTTCCGGAAAACCATTTCCGAAGCTCCGGGCCGCTTACCGTAAAGGAGGAGACGACTCCCATGCAGGGCAGCTGCACCACGGCGGCGCCGCAGCCGAAGATCACACGGGCGGCGGCCACGTCCTGAATGAGGTTGAACTCCATGCAGTTCTCCCACTCCAAGGAGTTTCCTCCCAGCCAGACGATCACGATCCTGTCTCGGATCCTGGGTTCCAGAAGCAGAGCGGAGGCCACATTGGTAATGGCGCCGATAGCTGCGACATAAAGAGGCTTTTCCGGGGTGTGATCCATTGCCCGCCGGGCAAGATCCCGGGCGGCAGGAGAGTCTGCCGGCGTCGTCTCTGAGGGAAGATAGCCCTCAGCCCCGCGAAAAACCTTTTCTTCCAGGTCTTCTCTCCCCATAAGCTTTAAAAGCTTATGGATCTCTTCAAAGCTTTTTTCCATGCCGTCCTTAGGGCCGGTGGATTTGCCGTTAAAGAAGGGGGCGGCGTAAATTGCCTGAAGCCTGAGCTTCTCCGGCTTCTTTACCAGGTAGGAGATGGCGTATTGGTCGTCGATCTCGTTATAGGCGTCTGTATCCAGCACCACATCCACGGGCCCTTTGGGCCGCTCTAAACGCTGGATCAGTTTAGCTGTGTCGATGGGAAAGGGAAATTTTTCCGCAAAGTTTCTTTTTTCCTCCATCACCAGGCGGGAGGTTTCGTTGGCGAATTCCATAAAGCCGGCTCCTTTGCTTTTTTGCCATTATAGCAAAGGAAGGGAGAAAAGCGCAAGATGGAAAACAAGAATTCCTCTCTATAAAAAACACGGGAAAGTCTGCTTTTTATTTCTACGGCTGTTTCCAGTGGTTCAGCTTTGGAAGCTGCGCTTCAAAAAAGCTTCGAGCCTGCTCCGGGCTCCAGTCCTTGTTAGGCGTGTGCTCCACGAGGAAATCGATCAGCATTTCCAGATTTTCGTAGGTAAACTGCCCGTCCGTATAGCACCATTTGCAGTATTCCTCGTTAAAGGCGCCGTCAGGCTCCCGGCTGATGGAGGAGTCGTCCAGGGGCATTCCGCAGCACTGGCAGAAAAGCTTCTGGGGAGAGCCTAAAAGCGTGTTGATCGAAACATTGAAAAGCCCGGATAAAAGCTTCAGCGTTTCTGTGTTTGGGATCGTTTCTCCGGTTTCCCAGCGGGAGACGGCCTGCCTGGTGACATAGAGCTTTTCCGCAAGCTCATCCTGAGAAAGCCCCATTTTGGTACGCAGCTGTAAGATCACTTCTTTTGTTTCCATAGGATCAATCACCTCAAGGCCATTATGCTTCCGGGGCTTTCGAAAATCAAGCAACGGGCTGTTGCGTGGTTCAGATTGCAGGTGCGCCCCGGCGTTTCTCTATTCCCGAATCATTTGGATGCCCTCTTCCAATGTTTTCAGGTCAAGGGCGCCGTTGCTGCTTGCAGTCAGATCGCCGTCTTTGTCAATGAAAAAGGTTGCGGGGAGTCCGGCTACATAGTAGGCATTTGCCGCTTCCAGCTTGGTGTCGAAGAAGACGTCGAACTGATAGCCCTCCCAGGCGACAAATTCTTTTGCGGAAGCCTTGGTCTCCTGTACCCCGTCAGTTACATTGACCATTAAAAACTGCACATCCGGGTATTTTTGATAGGCCTCATTGAAATCGGGCATTTCCTCTTTGCAATAGTAGCACCAGGTTGTCCAGAAGTTCAGGACGACCGGCTTGCCCTTGTAATCTGACAGCTTTACCTCATTGCCCTCATTGTCCAACACAGTGAAATCCGGAGCGGCGTTCTCACTTTTTGACGCGGCGCTGTCCTGCGCTTGAGAGGCGTCCATGAGGTTGTTTCCGCTGTAATGACCGCGAAGCCATTGGTACAAAAGCGCCGCTCCCGCGATAATGACCGCGAGAAGCACGGCAAGAAGGATCCATTTGACAGCTTTTTTCATTTACAGCCTCCTATGACAGCAGAGCAAGGAATTTACCGAACAGTCCGGCGGCCATGAGCACGCCCACCGCGATCAGCAAAATCCCGCTGGCCGTATTGATGATTCTGTAGTTCTTTTTAATGAAAGCAAACGCGCCCTTTAATCTGTCTATCAGGACAGCGCTGATGAAAAAAGGGATCCCAAGCCCCAGAGAATAGGACAGCAGCATCACGACGCCCTGCAGAACATTTCCCTGGCTTGCGGCGAGCATCAGGGCAGAGCCGAGAAAAGCGCCGACACAGGGCGTCCAGCTCACGGAAAATACGACCCCGAACAAGACGGAGGAAAAGAACCCCAGATCATGGGGCTTCGTATTTTTTATCCCTTTGAAAAGAGTCAGCTTAAAAACGCCGAGAAAGTTAAGGCCAAAGAACACCACGATCAGACCGGCAACAAGATCGACGATTACGCGATACTCGCGCAGAAGGCTTCCCAGGGTGCCCGCGAGCGCGCCGAGCAGAATAAAAACCATGGCGAAGCCGCAGATAAACCCCAGGGCGTTTTTGACGACCCGTTTGGTATCCCGTTCGCTGCCTCCGGCAAAATAGGAAATGTATATGGGAAGCATCGGTAAAAGGCAGGGAGATACAAAGGTGATGATCCCCTCTAAAAAAGAAATGAAATACTGCATAGTATGGTTTCGCCTCCGTATGAGTGGCCATATCGGCGCTGGGCAGATCAGGCAGAAAATACATAGCCGTATCTCTGCTTTTGACATTTAGTGATTGTCAGATCGAATAATTGCCGCACAGGCTTCCAAATAGTCGAGCGGGGCAGTTGAGCTTGCTTTTATTAGGATACGCCGGATAGCTTTCTTTTGCAAGAGAATCCGGTAAAATAGACCGGACGAGCTTTTTTCGTTTGACAGAGCGCTGCTTCAAATTTACCAGTCTGCATCCAAAATGCGGGAAGTTATTGACATATGACGGAAATTGCAGTATACTGGTAAATGTCATATGACGAAAATAAACTCCGAGTATCCCCAAGGGAGCGCCGAAAGAAGGGGGCCGCATATGCCGAGACCAAGAAAATGCAGGAAAATCTGCAGGCTTCCCAAAGTAAGCGAGTTCCGTCCCTTAGGGGGGAGGAAAGGATCCGTCACGCTTACGGTGGATGAATACGAGGCGGTGCGCCTGATCGACCGGGAGGGCTTTTCCCAGGAGGAATGTGCCGGCTATATGCAGGTGGCGCGTACCACCGTACAGCAGATCTATAATACCGCAAGAATGAAAATTGCCGAGGCTCTTGTGGAAGGGCTGGGAATTCGCATTGACGGAGGCGATTATAGGATCTGTGACGGAACGGAGAAACAGTGCGGCTGCGGCGGATGCAAAAAGCACCGTATGGAGCGGTGTAAAAATGGTAAGTAATGAATGTTGCATTTTATTTTTTTAAGGATCAGGAGAGAGAACTATGAAAATTGCAGTAACCTATGAAAACGGACAGATCTTTCAGCACTTCGGCCACACAGAGCAGTTTAAGATCTATGACACGGACGGCAAAAAGGTTTTGTCTGAGGAGATCGTAAGCACCGACGGAGAGGGGCACGGCGCCCTTGCCCAGCTATTGAAGAGACGAAACGTTGAAGTGCTGATCTGCGGAGGGATCGGCGGCGGAGCCCAGACGGCCCTGGCCCAGGCTGGAATTCAGTTTTACGGCGGAGTCAGCGGCTCCTGCGACGCGGCGGTGCAGGAGCTGCTTGCGGGGACCCTGGGATATGACCCCAATGTAAGGTGCGATCACCATGACCACGAGCACGGGGAAAGCGGACACAACTGCTCAGAGCACGGCTGCGGCGGACACAGCTGCCATTAAGAGAAGAACCTCCCCGCGGGCCAGACAGTCTGGCCCGCATTTCGCGTTTTATAGATGCAAAGCTGAGGTTTTGCGTGCTTTTTATTTTCTTTCGGTGCGCCCGCTTTGATCTCATTTACATTCGGTACAAATATATTCGGGAACCGCCCTTTCGTTGATAACCGATTCGTACAAGCGCCAGCCTCCTGCCAGATTAAAGCAGTCATAGCCGTGCCCAGTTAGAATACGGCAGGCAATATAGCTGCGCAGTCCGCTGTGGCAGTGGACATAAACGGGCTTACCTTTCGGTATTTCGTCTATGCGCTCTCTCAGGGAATCCAGCGGGATATTGATAAAGCCGTCTATTTTGCCGCGGCTGACTTCTGTCACTGTTCTTACGTCAAGCAGAACCGCGCTTCCGTCGCGAGGCAGGTTTTCCACATCGTGCCAGAAGAACTGCTTCACTTTTCCCCTGACGATATTTTCGCCCACAAATCCCAGCATATTCACAGGATCCTTTGCGCTCCCGAAGGGAGGAGCATAGCACAGCTCAAGCTCTGTAAGGTCGGTGATTTTCGCCCCGAAACGAATGGCAGCAGCCAAAATGTCCATACGCTTGTCAACGCCGTCGAACCCGATGATCTGCGCCCCCAGTATTCTCAGTGTTTTCTTGTCCCACAGGGCTTTGATCGACATATTGCTTGCGCCGGGATAATAAGAGGCGTGAGATCCGGAATAAAGATAGGTTTTGTCATAATCGATCCCCGCTGCCTTTGCCCCTGTTTCGTTAAGCCCCGTTGCCGCGACCGTCATGTCAAAAAGCTTCAGTACTGCCGAGCCCTGCGTGCCGGTGTATTCGGAAGAAATACCGGCAATATGGTCTGCCGCAATGCGTCCCTGCTTGTTGGCAGGTCCCGCAAGGGGGATAAAGGCAGGATTTCCGGTAATGAAGTCTTTCACCTGCGCCGCGTCTCCTACGGCATAGATTTCGGGGAGGTTTGTTTTCATATTTCGATCGACGATGATGCTGCCGCGGCTGTTTGTCAGAATTCCGCAGTCCTGGGCCAAGGCAGTTTCAGGGCGGACTCCCACTGACAGGATGACCATATCGGCATCGATCGCGCCGTTTTGCAGCATGACCCTGTGACCGTCAATTGCCTTTACGCCGTTATTCAGGTAAAGCGCTATCCCTTTTGACTTGATATAGCGATGCACATCTGCCGCCATATCGAAATCAAGAGGAGCGATCAAGTGATCGGAAAGCTCTGCAATGGAGACCTGAAGTCCGGCTTCCTTTAAGTTTTCCGCCATCTCGACGCCGATATATCCGCCTCCGATCACGACGGCGGATCTCGGCGCCGCGGTTTCAAGATATTCTTTTATCTTTAAGGTATCTGGGATATTGCGCAGTGTAAAAACGGTCTCCCTGTTGACTCCTTCTATATTCGGCCGGATCGGCTCCGCCCCGGGGGAGAGGATCAGATGATCATAGCTTTCCTCATAAAGCTTGCCTGATTTCAGATCCTTTACCGTAACGGTTTTCGCCTGTGGGTCGATTTTGACCGCTTCATTTTTTACACGGACGTCGATGCGAAACCGTGCCCGAAAGCTTTCCGGCGTCTGCAGGGTCAGATTGCTTTTGTCTGCGATCGCGCCGCCGATATAGTAGGGCAGGCCGCAGTTGGCAAATGAGACGTACTCTCCGCGCTCTAAAATAACGATCTGGGCGGATTCATCCAGCCTGCGAAGCCTTGCCGCAGCAGAGGCGCCGCCGGCAACTCCGCCGATGATGACAGTTTTCATATACAGATACCTCTTTCTGAAAGGATTTTTATAATGGAAGAAAGCCTATTTGAACCTGTCTATCGGGAAATTTTCCCGTTTTGGAAGGAAATATCGGAGTCTGACCGGGAATTTATCTGCCGGAATTCCTTTATCCTAACCTACCCCAAAGGGACGAATGTTCACGACGGAAACGAATGCTCCGGCGTAATTTTTGTCCGCTCGGGGAGCCTTCGCCTTTCTATGATGTCTGAAGACGGAAGGAATATTACGCTCTACCGGCTGCACAAGGGCGATATGTGCATGCTGTCTGCCTCCTGCGTTCTGCAGGCAATCACCTTTGATGTGTTTGTTGACGCTGAGGAAAACAGTGAATGTTATGTGATCAGCGGTCCTGCTTTTGCAGAAGCCGCTGCCCGTAACCCTCAGGTCAAGATCTTCGCGCTGGAAACCGCCGTCAGCCGTTTCTCCGATGTCATGTGGGTCATGCAGCAGATCCTTTTTATGAGTATGGATAAACGGCTTGCCATCTTTCTCAACGATGAGAGCGCAAGGACAAATTCCGATACGATCGCGCTTACCCACGAGCAGATCGCCAGATATATGGGCTCCGCCCGGGAGGTGGTGTCGAGAATGTTGAAATATTTTGGGAACGAGGGGATCGTTGAGGTCTCCCGTAAGGGGATCAGAATTCTTGACAAAAAGCGGCTGAGGGAATTAGCTCTCTAGCATGGCAAGGATCTGTTCTTTCGGTCTTGCTCCGACAGATCGATGAACGATCTTCCCCGCTTTCATCACCACCAGCGTGGGAATACTTGCCACGCCGAACGCCTGGGCCAGCTCTGGCTCCTGGTCCACATTGATCTTTCCCACGAGGTATTGAGGGCTTTCTTCTGCAATTTCATCTACTAAGGGCGACACCATGCGGCACGGCCCGCACCAATCGGCATAGAAATCCAGAAGCACAGGCTTATCGCTGCTTTTAACAGATTCGAAATTGGCTTTGTTTACACTGAGAACTGACATAGCATATCCTTTCCTTTCTTTATGATGATGATAAAAGGATAGCCGGATTTGATTCGTTTTTCTGTGACGAGGTCACATTTCTGACAGGAAGACAGCTCGCACCAGCGGTCTCGCCTGCCGGTTCGGTTGGGTCAGAACGATTGCCACCGGCAATCTTCCCCCCACCGGGACGCGCTCTCTCGCCTGCCGGCTCGGTTGCTGTGCCCCAGTGGGGCACGCCCAACAACGGTCTCACCTGCCGGTTCGGTCAGTGATGAACGGCCTCCCCCGGAGGCCAT
>CAZMFF010000021.1:0-46961 GCA_964565505.1 uncultured Acutalibacter sp.
TATTTCATATCCTGTGTTATACTGTTACTCATGAAGGGTCTGGCTCCTTTCGTTTTGTTTGCTAGGGGTAGTTTAACTATAACCGAAGTGGCCAGACTCTTCTATTCTTTTTCCCTTTTTTTTCGTTGTCCAATATCTATTGTAGTCCTACAATTTATTTTTTCAATCGTTCAAAATTCTATGGAATTCTTTAAAAATACATGATAAAATAACAACAGCTTGAGCTGTTGTTATTCGGAAGGGGGCGCATTCTGTGTCAATTGAAATGTGAAATTAGGTTTTCCAGAAAACGATCTTGAAAAAATCCAGGAGGTATGGACATGGATCTTGCAGGTTTGATCGCGCAAATGACTTTGGAGGAAAAAGCTCAGCTTTGTTCCGGATCTGATTTCTGGCATTCTCAGGGGATCGAACGGCTGGGGATCCCGGCTGTCATGCTGACAGACGGTCCCTGCGGCCTTCGCAAGCAGGCCGGGGCAAGCGACCATTTGGGCCTCAACGACAGCGTGACGGCTATCAGTTACCCCACTGGTTCCTGTATTGCCTGCTCCTTTGACAGGGAGCTGCTCAAGGAGAGCGGAGAGGCGCTGGGGGAGGAGTGCCAGGCAGAGGATGTGGCGGTGGTCCTAGGGCCTGCCGTCAATATCAAACGCTCCCCGCTGTGCGGAAGAAACTTTGAGTATTTTTCAGAGGATCCCTATCTCTCCGGAGAATTGGCTGCCGCCTATATTCAAGGAGTTCAAAGCAAAAATGTGGGCACCAGCCTGAAGCATTTTGCCGCCAACTCTCAGGAGTACCGCCGTATGACCAGCGACAGCGTTGTGGATGAACGGACCTTGAGGGAGATCTATCTGCCTGCCTTTGAAACAGCGGTCAAACAGGGGCGGCCCTGGACCGTGATGTGCTCCTACAATCGCCTGAACGGGGAGTATCTGTCTGAGAATCGCCGATTGCTCACGGAGATCCTGCGGGAAGAATGGGGCTTTGAAGGCCTGGTGGTCAGCGATTGGGGCGCGGTAAGCGACAGACCCAAGGGAGTCGCTGCAGGCATGGATCTGGAAATGCCGGGAGACGGCAGGGAAAATACCCAGAAGATCATCGCCGCGGTAGAAAACGGAAGCCTCTCCGAAGCGGCGCTGAACAAGGCCGTGGAGCGGATCTTAAAGATGGTGTACCAATATGTGGAGCACCGGAAGCCAGATCAGGAATTTCGGTACGAAAGAGACCACGAAAAGGCGAGAAAGATCGCTGCGGAATCCATGGTGCTTTTGAAAAACGACGGTATCCTGCCTTTGGAAAAGAAAGAGAAGGTGGCCTTTTTGGGCGCCTTTGCAAAGACGCCCCGCTTCCAGGGAGGCGGCAGCTCTCATGTAAAAAGCTATCGGGTGACCGGCGCTTTGGAAGCTGTGAAGGGTTTGCAGGTATCCTATGCCCCCGGCTATCCTCTGGATCGGATGGAGCCTGACGAACAGCTGCTCAGAGAAGCGGTGGATCTGGCGAAAGAGGTACAGTGCGCGGTGTTGTTTGTGGGGATCACGGACGCCATGGAATCAGAGGGCTTTGACCGAAAGGATCTAAAGATGCCCCTTTGCCAGCAGAGGCTGATCGAGGAGGTCAGCAAGGTCCAGCCCAACACGGTGGTAGTCGTCCATTGCGGCGCGCCCATTGAGATGCCGTGGCTTGATAGCGTCAAGGCTGTGCTTTACGCCTATTTGGGCGGAGAGGCGGTAGGGGAAGCGGTGGCAGACCTGCTGTTTGGCGATAAAAACCCCTGTGGGAAGCTGGCTGAGACTTTCCCGTTGAGGTTGGAGGACAATCCTTCTTACCTCTATTATTTTGGAGAGAAGGATCGGGTAGAGTACCGGGAGGGAATCTTTGTAGGCTACCGGTATTATGATAAGAAGCAAATGCCTGTGCTGTTCCCCTTTGGGCATGGCCTCAGTTATACAAGCTTTGCTTACAGCGACTTGAAATTGAGCCGCAGCACCATGAAGGACACCGATGAGCTTATCGTGAGCCTGAAAGTAAAAAACACCGGATTCCGTCCCGGAAAGGAGATCGTGCAGCTCTATGTAAAAGATGAGGAAAGCGTCGTTCTGCGGCCGGAAAAGGAGCTGAAGGGCTTTGAAAAGGCAGAACTTGCCCCTCAAGAGGAAAAGGAGATAAGCTTCACTCTGGGGAAGAGGGCCTTTGCCTTTTACGATACCGCCTTGAAGGATTGGCGGGTAGAAAGCGGAGCTTTTTCCATCCTGATCGGAAAGTCCAGCCGTGATATCCAGCTTTGCGGCACGGTTCAGGTGGAATCCACCACCAAAGTCAAACCGGTCTATACGATCAACAGCGCTATGGGAGATGTATTGGCAGATCCCAAGGGAAGACAGATGCTTTCCAAGGCGCTGGAGTCCCTTTCCTCGTCGATGGAAGGGACAGACGCGCTGGGGTCCAGCGAAATGATGGAGACCATGATGCGGGAGATGCCTTTAAGAGGCCTTAATATGTTCACCGGCGGCGCAGTCTCCTTTGAGCGGCTCACGGCTCTTTTGGAAGAGCTGAATCGCTGATTGACAGCGAAACTTTAAACCCCGGAGATCCGGCCTTTTACAGGCCGGATTTTTGATGGCATAAGAAGAAAGCCTCGAAGAAAAAGCAAAGTGATTTTGGAAAATTTATGAAGGATTTGTGAATAATCAAATTTTTTGAAAAAGCTATTGACTTTTACTGACCATATGGCTAAAATAGGTTTAGCACTCAGGAAAACAGAGTGCTAAACAAGCTCTTGGCCCTCCCCAAAAAGGAGGCGAAGCCGGAGCCGGAATTCCCGCTGATATGGGGATTGACTAAGTCAATATTTCTTTTTCACGCGGTTTCCGTGTGGTTTTAACATTCTTCCCCGGGAATGTGAAAACGATAAATCAATCGGGGAGAAAGGATACGGCCCCTAATTTTTCAGAAATCTATCGGGCCGAAAGGTGTATGACATGACTGTGAAACCACTTTTGGACAGAGTTCTCATCAAGGCGGAAGAGGCGGAAGAGACCACGAAGAGCGGGATCGTTCTGGCTGCGAAGTCCCAGGAAAAGCCTCAAATCGCCCGTGTGATCGCAGTGGGCCCCGGAGGAGAGGTAGACGGGAAGGAAGTTAAGATGTACCTGAAGGTCGGCGACAGAGTGATCGCGGCAAAGTACAGCGGCACAGAGGTAAAGGTAGACGGAGAGGAATACACCATCGTTCGCCAGTCTGATATTTTGGCCGTTGTGGAGTAATCAAGAGATTTCTGTTGATGATTTTATTTTTAGAAAGGATTTGACATAATTATGGCTAAGAAAATTATTTATGGCGAAGACGCCAGAAAAGCTCTTCTGAGCGGCGTAAATCAGCTTGCCGATACTGTAAAGATCACTTTGGGCCCCAAGGGCCGCAATGTAGTGCTGGACAAGAAGTTCGGCGCTCCTCTGATCACCAATGACGGCGTGACCATTGCAAAAGAGGTAGAGCTGGAAGATCCCTTTGAGAATATGGGCGCGCAGCTCGTGAAAGAAGTTGCTACCAAGACCAATGATATCGCAGGCGACGGCACCACTACCGCCACCTTGCTGGCTCAGGCTCTGGTGAGAGAGGGCATGAAGAACGTTACGGCCGGCGCAAATCCCATGGTGCTGCGCAAAGGGGTACAGAAGGCTACTGAAGTTGCGGTAGATGCCGTGATCAAGAATTCCCATAAGGTATCCGGCAGCAAGGATATTGCCAGAGTAGCCGCCGTTTCTTCTTCCAGCGATGAGATCGGCGATCTCATTGCCGACGCCATGGAGAAGGTCACATCTGACGGTGTGATCACCGTAGAGGAGTCCAAGACTGCCGAAACATACAGTGAAGTGGTCGAGGGCATGATGTTTGACCGCGGTTATATCACTCCCTATATGGCTACCGATACCGATAAAATGGTAGCAGAGCTGGATGATCCGTATATTCTCATCACCGATAAGAAGATCAGCAATATTCAGGAGATCCTTCCCCTTCTGGAGCAGGTGGTACAGTCCGGCAAAAAGCTGCTGATCATTGCCGAGGACATTGAGGGCGAGGCTCTTACTACCCTGATCCTCAACAAGCTGCGCGGCACCTTTACCTGTGTTGCCGTGAAGGCTCCCGGGTTCGGCGACAGAAGAAAGGAAATGCTGGTGGATATCGCCACTTTGACCGGCGGCCAGGTCATCTCCGAAGAGCTGGGTTTGGAGCTGAAGGACACTCAGGTGTCTCAGCTGGGCCATGCCCGTCAGGTGAAGGTGGATAAAGAGAACACCATTATTGTAGACGGCGCGGGAAATTCTGCTGAGATCAAGGCCCGTGTAGGACAGATCCGTGCGCAGATCGAGACCACTACCTCTGACTTTGACAGAGAAAAGCTCCAGGAGCGCCTTGCCAAGCTGGCCGGCGGCGTAGCTGTCATCAAGGTGGGCGCTGCCACAGAGATTGAGATGAAGGAAAAGAAGCTGCGTATCGAGGACGCCCTGGCCGCCACAAAGGCTGCTGTGGAAGAGGGCATCGTCGCCGGCGGCGGCACTGCCTGTATCGATGCGATCCCTGCTGTGAAGGCTTATGTGGAAACGGTCGAGGGCGATGAGAAGACGGGCGCCGCAATCGTGCTGAAGGCACTGGAAGAGCCTGTCCGTCAGATCGCTGTCAATGCAGGCCTGGAGGGCTCTGTCATTGCAGAGCAGCTCAAGAAGAAGGAGAAGGTGGGCTACGGCTATAACGCTTTGACCGGTGAGTTCCAGGATATGATCAAAGCAGGCATTGTAGATCCTACCAAGGTGACCCGTTCCGCTTTGCAGAACGCTTCTTCCGTCGCTTCTACTATTCTGACCACCGAGAGTCTGGTCGCAGACATCAAGGAGCCTGCTCCGGCAGCTCCTGCCGCTCCCGATATGGGCGGAATGTATTAAGCCCCAATAACTTTGGTTGAAAAGCGCGCCTCCTGCACTCCTTTCAGGGAATGCCGGAGGCGCGCTTCTTTTTTGGATCTGGAAACTGAAATCACAGAGATCGGATTGTATTTTCACAGGGAAAGGCGTATAATGGAGCTGCAGGAATAAAAGCTTCTGTCTTTCTGTGGGAAGGGGATCGCGGTATGGATTTTCTTGGATATGTATGGCTGGGCGTGACGGTTTTGGCAGTGGTGGCGGAGGCCGCTACCTTCACCTTGGTATCCATCTGGTTTGTGCCCGGGGCTGTGATCGCTTTTGCCGCCTGTCTTTTAGGAGCTCCCATTTGGCTTCAGATCCTGCTTTTTGCCGGGATCTCCCTTTTGGCGCTGCTGCTCACACGCCCTTTGGTGGAGAAGTTTCAAAAAAAGGGAAAGACGTTCACCAATGCTGACAGAGTGCTGGGTTGTACTGCTGTGGTCACTTATACCATTGACAATATACGAGGCGAGGGTCAGGTCCTTGTAATGGGGAACAGCTGGTCTGCCAGAGCTTCTGAAAAGGACGGAGTGATCCCGGAGGGGGCGACTGTTCTTGTGGAGCGGATCGAGGGGGTAAAGCTGATCGTTTCTTTGCCGAAAGCCACAGAGGAACCGGAATCAAATTAGGAGGAGAGAATATGGGCAGTTCTACAGTTTTAGCGACCGTTTTGGTGTTGGCAGCATTTGTGGTTTTGATTTTGGCGGTAGTCATCGCCAATATCAAGATCGTACCTCAAGCTCACGCTTTTGTAGTGGAGCGTTTGGGAGCTTTTCATGCCTCCTGGGGTACAGGACTTCATGTGAAGATCCCCTTTATCGACAGGATCGCAAAAAAGGTAAGCCTAAAGGAACAGGTGATCGATTTCCCGCCGCAGCCCGTGATCACCAAGGATAATGTCACCATGCAGATCGATACGGTGGTATATTTTCAGATCACAGATCCGAAGCTTTATGCCTACGGCGTGGAGAATCCTATTTCTGCCATCGAGAATCTCAGCGCAACCACACTGCGCAATATCATCGGCGATATGGAGCTGGATCATACGCTCACCTCAAGAGATGTGATCAATTCCAAGATCCGGGTGATCCTGGACGAGGCTACGGATGCCTGGGGGATCAAGGTCAACCGTGTGGAACTGAAAAATATCATTCCTCCCGCGGAGATCCAGGATTCCATGGAGAAGCAGATGAAGGCCGAGCGGGAACGCCGGGCAAAGATATTGGACGCCGAGGGCGAGAAACGCAGCGCGATTTTGATCGCGGAAGGGCAGAAGGAATCCGCCGTGCTGCGGGCAGAGGCTATCCGGGAGACGAAGATCCGGGAAGCCCAGGGCGAAGCAGAGGCCATTCTCTCGGTACAGCGCGCCATGGCGGACGCCATCAAGCTGATGAATGAGGCAAATCCCAGCGAGCGAGTAGTGGCCCTCAAAAGCCTGGAGGCTTTTGAAAAAGTGTCTGACGGCAAGGCTACAAAAATTATCATCCCCTCCAATATTCAGGGCTTGGCAGGGCTTGCCGTTTCTTTGAAGGAGCTTTTGGAAAAGGAAGAACTGAAAGACTGATAGGAAAAGAAGCCCCGGATGCTTACATCCGGGGCTTCTGCCATGCAAATCACTGCTTTTGAAGGGCAAGCTTCTCCTGATAGAGAGCATCGGCACAGATCACATCCTCTGTGGCGAGTCCCAGCGAGTCAAACAGGGTGATCTCCTGTGAGGACCGGCGGCCCTGGACACGGTTTAACATCACTGCCCCCACGGTGCCCACAATATGATCTTTCGTGATGAGCCCCTCCTTCAGCGGAATCAGGAATTCACCGCTTTCTGCAAGGCAGGCTTCTATCTGATCTACATACAATCTCGATCGTTCTACCAGATCGGAAGACACTTCGCGGGTGGTGGGGGTGCAGGCGCCTACGGCGTTGATATGAGTTCCCGGGCGTACCATATCCCCAAACAGGATAGGGTCTGTACAGTGACATACCGTACAGATAATATCGGCGTCTTTGACTGCCTCCCGGACAGTTTCGCACAGGGTAATAGGCAAATGCGGATATTTCTTTCTCATATTCTCCACATACTGTTCTCCGTGAGCTCTGGGATAACTCCAGACTGTGACGCTCTGGATATCGCGGACAGTCAGCATGGCCTCCAGATGAGCGATGGCCTGCGCTCCTGACCCCAGCATGGCAAGATGGGAGCTGTCCTTGCGTGCCAACAGGTCTGTGACAGCGGCAGAGACGGCCGCCGTGCGGATATCCGTGATGGCGCCGGCGTCTACCAGGGCTACAGGAGCCCCGGTGCCCTCTTCAAACAGCAGGACCTGCCCCTGGTGGGAGGGAAGGCCCCTTTTGGAATTTTCTGGATAAACGGAGATGATCTTGGCGCCGAATTTGTGCCGCGCTCCGAGGTAACAGGGCATAAAGCCCAGAAGGCCCGTGGGCATTGCCATGGTATTGCGCACGCTTTGCTTGTTGGTGCCGTCCTCCAGCCCGGAAAGGGCTTCCCTCATCAGGGAAATGCATCGGGACATAGTGAGAGCTTGATGAACTTCCTCTTTTGATATGACGATCATAGGTTTCTCCTTCTCAGCAATAAAATGATTCTCCGGCGCTGGAAAGCCGGAATGGGTCCTGACCTCAAAAATTCTATCTTTAGCGTACCAAAAACCGGGAGAAGTGTCAATTGAAGATTTCTCCCGTCTTTTGCGAAGAGGCTCCGAATATTTTCTCCTTTTTTCGCTTTTTCTGAATTTTTTCTCATCTGCCTTGCTATTTACCCCAAATCAGTGTATACTTCACTTGTTTGGATATTTTCTCGAAAGGATGGGGAATTCATGCCTTTTATCGATGTGAGGACCAGCGGCGAGATCACTTCTGAAACAGAGAACGAGCTCAAGGCAGAGCTTGGGAAGGCGATCAGTCTGATCTCCGGGAAATCAGAGGGCAGCCTGATGGTGCAGTTTTCTGATCATTGCCGGTTGTGGTTCGGCGGAAAGCAGGAAAAAGAGATCGTTTTTGTCAATGTGATGCTTTACGGCGCGGCTGCTAAAGAGGAGTGCAGAAGCTTCAGCGATGCGGTGATCCCCATACTGGAAAAGAAGCTGAAGGCAAAGAAGGTATATTTGAAATTCGAAGAGGTCCCGAACTGGTTTTGGGGCTGAAATTTAACGCGCGTATTGCCTTTTGATACGCGCTTTTCTTTTTAAAATGAGAAGCTTCAGGGGTTTACATACCCGGCGTTATAAAGAAAGTGAGGACGATGAACATGGCTAAAAAAGCAGCGGTCATTATGGGAAGCGACAGTGATTTTCCGGTGGTTGCCCCCGCAATCAAAAGATTAAAGGGATTTGGGATCCCTGTGGAAGTGAAGGTGCTGTCTGCCCACCGTACTCCGAATGCTGCCGCTGAGTTTTCTCAGCAGGCAAGAGAGAAGGGATACGGCGTTTTGATTGCCGCGGCAGGGAAAGCGGCTCATTTGGCGGGAGTATTGGCAGCTCACACGACGCTTCCTGTGATCGGTATCCCCGTAAAGTCCTCTACTCTGGACGGATTGGACGCTCTGCTGGCTACCGTGCAGATGCCCTCCGGGATCCCGGTGGCCACAGTGGCCATTGACGGGGCGGACAACGCCGCTATCTTAGCTGCCCAGATCCTTGCCCTGCAGGACGATTCTTTGGCGGACAAGCTCTCTGCCATGAAGCGGGAGATGGAGGCCGGTGTCGCGGAAAAGAACAGGGCGCTTCAGGAGAAGGTCGCTCAGCTGTAAAATCTCGCCGGAAGGCGGGAACGACAAAAGTTAAAAGCGCAGGAGAGGTTTATGATGAAAAGTTTCAGTGACAGCTATAAATCTGCCGGAGTGGATGTGACCGCAGGGTATCGTTCGGTAGAATTGATGAAGGAGCATGTAAAGCGGACCATGATCCCCGGGGTGGTCTCCGGCATCGGCGGCTTCGGCGGGCTGTTCCAGCCCGAGCTTTCCGGAATGAGGGAGCCTGTTTTGGTTTCCGGGACGGACGGAGTAGGCACAAAGCTGAAAATCGCCATGCTGATGGACAAGCACGACACCATCGGTATCGACGCGGTGGCCATGTGTGTGAACGATGTGATCTGCTGCGGCGCGAAGCCCCTGTTTTTCCTGGATTATATTGCCTGTGGCCAGAATTTTCCCGAAAAAATAGCGCAGATCGTCGCCGGTGTGGCCGAGGGCTGCGTGCAGGCGGGCTGTGCCCTGATCGGCGGAGAAACGGCGGAGCATCCCGGCATGATGCCCAAGGAGGACTATGACCTTGCGGGATTCACCGTGGGGATCGTGGACAGGGAAAAGGTGATCGACGGCTCTCGGCTTCAGGCGGGAGATGTGCTTTTGGGCGTTTGTTCCTCCGGCGTTCATTCCAACGGGTTTTCCCTGGTGAGAAAAGTATTTGAAGTGGATGAAAGGAATATTTTGCAGTATTATGATGAATTGGGCGGCACCTTGGGAGAGACGCTGCTCACGCCTACCCGTATCTATGTGAAGGCCGTGCTTTCCGCTATTGAGAAAGCACAGGTAAAGGCAATCTCTCACATCACCGGCGGCGGTTTTTATGAGAATATTCCCAGAATGATGCAGCCAGGGCTCACCGCCAAGGTGGAAAAGGCCTCCATTCCCGCTCTTCCCATTTTCTCGCTGCTGCAAAGGACGGGGAAAATCAGCGAGCATGATATGTACAACACCTTCAATATGGGGATCGGCCTGTGCATGGCAGTTTCCAAAGAAACCGCAGATCTGGCTGTGAAAGCTCTGGAAGAGGCCGGAGAAAAGGCAGTGATCCTGGGAGAAGTGGTTTCTGGAGACGAGGGGGTCATCCTGTGGTAAAGATCGGAGTGCTGGTGTCCGGCGGCGGGACGAATCTTCAAAAGCTGATCGACGCCCAGGCGGCCGGGACCTTGAAAAACGGAGAGATCGCGGTGGTCATTTCCAGCAAGGACGGCGTGTTTGCTCTGGAACGGGCAAAAAAGGCGGGGATCGAGGCCTTTGCTCTTTGCCGGAAGGACTATCCGGATGTGGATGTTTACAGCGAGGCTTTGATCGACGCTTTGAAGAAACGAGGGATCGACCTGGTAGTGCTGGCGGGATTTCTCACCATTACGGGAGAAAACTTTGTCAGGGCTTTTCCCAACCGGATCCTCAATATTCATCCTGCTCTGCTGCCTTCTTTCGGAGGGAAGGGTTATTATGGGCTCCATGTCCATGAGGCAGTTCTCACCCGCGGCGTCAAGCTGACAGGGGCCACTGCTCATTTTGTAAACGAGATCTGTGACGGCGGACCGATCATCCTGCAAAAAGCTGTGGAGGTCAAGGAAGGGGATACTCCAGAGACCCTGCAAAAGCGGGTGATGGAGGAGGCCGAGTGGCAGATCCTGCCTCAGGCCGTCTCGCTTTTCTGTGAGGGAAGGCTTACGGTGGAAGACAATATCGTGCACATCCGGGAAGCCGGAGAAATATGAAAAGAGGAGGAAATTTGAAATGAAAGTGACTGACCTTTACGGGCGTTTGAAAGAGAATTCCTATCCCGGCAGAGGGATCGTGATCGGCAAAACGGAAGACGGGGAGCACGCGGCCATCGCCTACTTCATTATGGGGCGCAGCGTCAATTCCAGAAACCGTGTATTTGAGGCTCCGGATAAGGAGAGCCTGCGAACGAAGGCCTTTGATCCCGCACTGCTGTCCGACCCTTCTCTGGTGATCTACTTTCCGGTAAGGGTCTTGAAAAGGGACACGGTGGATGTGATCGTTACCAACGGGGACCAGACTGATACGATCTATGAATTTTTGAGCACAGGGAAGACCTTTGAGGAGGCTTTGCGCACTCGTACCTTTGAGCCGGACCCGCCGCTTTTCACCCCCAGAATTTCCGGACTGGTGTCTCTGAAAGAGGGAGACTTCTCCTATAAGCTGTCTATTTTGAAGAGCACGGACGGAGATGAGAATTTTGCTCAGCGCCAGTTTTTTGAGTACGACGCAAAGCCCGGGCTGGGTCACTTCATTCATACCTACTGCTGTGACGGAGACCCGGTGCCTTCTTTTGAGGGAGAGCCCACCCCGGTAAAGCTTTCCGGTGATATTGATGCCTTTACTGAGAAAGTATGGAACGCCCTCAATGAAGACAACAAGGTTTCCCTGTTTGTACGGTATATCGAGCTTGCCACCGGAAAAACCGATACCAGGATCGTCAATAAAAATCAATAAGGAAAGGCGGAATTATTATGGCAAACGAATTACTTTTGAAATACGGCTGCAATCCCAACCAGAAGCCCTCTAGGATCTTTATGAAGGATGGCTCCCAGCTGCCTGTTACCGTGTTGAACGGCAAGCCGGGCTATATCAACTTTCTGGACGCCTTCAACAGCTGGCAGCTGGTGCGTGAGCTGAAGGCGGCCACAGGCCTGCCTGCAGCGGCATCCTTTAAGCATGTGAGCCCTGCCGGGGCCGCCGTGTATGTGCCCCTGTCTGATACGCTGAAAAAAATCTATTTTGTAGGCGATCTGGAGCTTTCTCCCATAGCTTCCGCCTATGCTGCGGCCAGAGGCGCCGATCGGATGTCCTCCTATGGGGACTGGGCGGCTCTTTCCGATGTGTGTGATAAAGAGACAGCCACTCTGTTGGCCCGGGAGGTTTCAGACGGGATCATCGCCCCGGGTTATACGCAAGAGGCCCTTGAGATCCTCAAGACGAAGCGCAAGGGAAATTATAACGTGGTGCAGATCGACCCAAATTACGATCCGGCTCCGGTTGAACATAAGGATGTATTTGGCATCACCTTTGAACAGGGCAGGAATGAACTGAAGATCGATGAGGCGCTTTTAGGGGAGCTGCCCACCGCCAACAAGGACCTGACGCCTGAGGCAAAGCGAGACCTGATCGTATCCTTGATCACTTTGAAATACACCCAGTCCAATTCCGTCTGCTATGTGAAGAACGGCCAGGCCATCGGCGTAGGCGCCGGGCAGCAGAGCCGCGTCCATTGTACCCGTTTGGCAGGAAACAAAGCGGACAACTGGTATCTGCGCCAGTGCCCGAAGGTTTTGAATCTGCCCTTTAAAGAGGGGATCCGCCGTCCGGACCGGGACAATACCATCGATGTGTATATTTCCGATGAATATATGGATGTGCTGGCCGACGGTCAGTGGGAGAATTTCTTTACCGAAAAGCCGGAGGTGTTTACCAGGGAAGAGCGCCGTGCCTGGCTGGATACCATGTCAGGCGTTGCCTTGGGCTCGGACGCTTTCTTCCCCTTCGGGGACAATATCGAAAGAGCCAGAAAGAGCGGAGTAGAGTTTATTGCTCAGCCCGGCGGCTCTATTCGGGACGACAATGTGATCGAGGTCTGCGACAAGTACGGGATCGCCATGGCCTTCACCGGAATCAGGTTGTTCCATCACTGATCTTTTGACTCTTTGTCCGTCGAAGCGGCTATCGCGGTTTTACGCGCTTCGCCCCTTGCAGAAGTTTTGTGAAAAGATATAATTTGAGAAGTCCCGTGTTTGACAGCTGGATTCCCTGTGAAGAGGATAGAGGAAATCCATCTGACGCCTGAAAAAGTCCAGGAGCAATGGAGAGAAAAGCTATGAAAATTTTAGTGATTGGAAGCGGTGGACGAGAGCACGCCATCATTCGGAAATTAAAGGAGAGCCCGCAGGTCCCTTCCTTATACTGCGCTCCCGGAAACGGTGGGATCGCCGCAGATGCGGTTTGTGTTCCCATCAACGCTATGGACAAGGAGGGGATCCTCTCCTTTGTAAAAGAAAATGGGATCGATTTTGTTTTTGTGGCCCCGGATGATCCTTTGGCGGCCGGTATGGTGGATTTTCTGGAGGAGGCGGGCGTCGCCTGCTTCGGTCCGAATGCCAGGGCGGCTGAAATTGAAAGCAGCAAGGTGTTCTCCAAAGGTTTGATGAAGAAATATGGGATCCCCACGGCAGAATATGAGGTGTTCTCTCAGCCGGAAAAGGCGATGGCCTATATAGAAGGCAAAGGACGCTATCCTGTGGTCATCAAGGCGGACGGCCTGGCTTTGGGAAAGGGCGTTATCATTGCTCAGAACAGGGAAGAGGCAAAGGATGCCCTGCACACCATCATGGAGGATAAGGTGTTCGGAGATTCCGGAAACGAGGTGGTCGTGGAGGAATTTCTCACCGGCCCGGAGGTGACGGTCCTGGCCTTTACCGATGGAGAGACCTTGATCCCCATGGTTTCCTCTATGGATCACAAACGGGCATATGACGGAAACCGCGGTCCCAATACCGGTGGAATGGGCACCATCAGCCCCAACCCCTTCTATACGGAAGAGATCGCAAAAGAGTGCATGGAAAAGATTTTTTTGCCTACGATGCGGGCGATGAATCAGGAGGGCAGGCGCTTTCAGGGGTGTCTCTATTTTGGATTGATGCTCACGCCAGACGGCCCTAAGGTCATCGAGTACAATTCGCGCTTCGGAGACCCGGAAACCCAGGTGGTGCTTTCGCGCCTGGGAACCGACCTGGCACAGATCATAACGGCTGTTGCCGAGCGCAGGCTCAAGGAGATCACTGTTTCCTGGTCAAAGCAGGCAAGCGCCTGTGTTGTGATGGCAAGCGGCGGTTATCCCGGAAGCTATCCCAAGGGCTTGAAGATCTCCGGCTTGGATGAGCACGGGCAAGTGGCAGGAGCCACGGTATTTCATGCAGGGACTGTTCAGAGGGACGGCGGATTTTATACCAACGGCGGTCGTGTACTGGGGGTCACCGCAATGGGCAGCGACCTGGAGGAGGCTTTGTCAAGAGCTTACTCGGCAGTGGAAAAAATCAGCTTTGAAGGGGCCATGTACCGCAAGGATATTGGAAAAGCTTATTGATTTTTTCGTCGCTTTCTTTTGACAAGTAAAGCTTTCTTTTGTTTTTTCTGTCAAAAATGCGAAAACCCGGTTGACAAAGGAAACCTATTTTCTTTATAATAGGCCCCAGAACTGAATAATGAAAGACGCAGAAGGGAAAAAGATATTGACGCAGGTCTTCAGAGAGCCGGTGGGTGCTGCGAATCGGCGGCTGGTTCAATATGGATAGCTCATCCCGGAGTCGCTTTTCTGAGCGGATCCATTTGATTCGTTAAGAAGGGCCGTGCAGCGGCGTTAAGCGCTTTGCCTTGTTAGAGGTGCAGAGGGCGGCGGAGAGATCCGGCGCCGAATACGGGTGGTACCGCGAAACAATTTTCGCCCCGGAAAAGGAAATTTTCTTTTCCGGGGTTATTTTATTGCTTTGAAAGGAAGAAAAGTCATGAAAATCAGTTTTTCTACGCTCGCTTGTCCCGATTACTCATGGACAGACATCTATTCTATGGCGAAGGATCTGGGATTTGACGGCATTGAGATCCGCGGGCTTGGAATCAATATCTTTGCCGTGAACGCAAGGCCCTTCAGTGACGCCCAGCTGCCGAAAACCGTGGAAAAGCTCAAATCCTTGGGGCTGGAGATCCCTTGCCTGGCTTCCGGGTGCAGCCTGAAGGCAAAGGAAGATTACGACAAGAATATCTCTGAAATCACCCAGTATATTGTACTGGCTAAAAAACTGGGAACTCCGTATATTCGTGTGCTGGGAGACCTGCTTCCTCAGCCGGAGGGAGAGGTGGACGACGCTTTTGTAGCGGAGAGCTTGAAGCTTTTAGGCACGATCGCCCAGGGCTTTGGAGTAACGCTTCTGGTAGAGACCAACGGCGTTTTTGCAGATACCGCCAGGTTGAAACGACTACTGGACCGGGTGGGGCTTCCTTCCGTAGCGGCCCTTTGGGATATGCATCACCCGTATCGCTACGCGGGAGAGCTTCCGAATACAACTGTTGGAAATCTGGGCTCCTATATCAAATATGTCCATGTGAAAGACAGTGTGATGGAAAACGGGAAATGCCAGTACCGCATGATGGGCGAAGGAGATCTGCCGATCACAGAAATGCTGGACGCTTTGCACGCCATTGGCTATGACGGCTATGTTTCTCTGGAATGGGTGAAGCGGTGGACAGAAGAGCTTTCCGACGCCGGCGTAGTTTTTCCAAAATTTGCCAACTTCATGCATGAGTATTCCGTTGCCCCTGCCAAAAAAACGGAAGGACTGCAGGAAAACCGCACACATACGGGAAAGTATGTGTGGCCCAAGGAAACGCTGATCGAGGAGACCTTCCCCGATGTGCTGGACCGCATGGTTCTGGAATTCCCGGACCAGTACTGTTTCCGCTATACAGAGCTGGACTACACCCGCACCTATTCGGAATTCAGAGACGATGTGGATCAGTTTGCCAGAGCGCTGATCGCCATGGGCGTCAAGAAGGGAGATCATGTGGCCATCTGGGCTACCAATGTTCCTCAGTGGTATATCACCTTCTGGGCCACCACAAAAATCGGAGCCGTCTTAGTGACGGTAAATACAGCCTATAAGATCCACGAGGCAGAGTATCTTCTGCGCCAGTCTGATACCCATACGCTGGTGATGATCGATGGATTTAAGGATTCCGATTATGTAGGGATCATCAAGGAGCTTTGCCCGGAGCTCTCTGACAGCCTTCCCGGAAAGCTTCACAGCAAGCGTCTTCCCATGCTGCGCAACGTCATTACCGTAGACAGTCAGCAGCCCGGATGCTACACCTGGGAGCATGCCGTAGGACTGGGAGACTCCGTGCCTCAAAGCGAGGTAGAGGTGCGCCGCCGCAGGATCCACAAGAATGATGTGTGCAATATGCAGTATACCAGCGGTACCACAGGATTTCCCAAGGGTGTTATGCTTACCCACTACAATGTGGTGAACAACGGAAAGGCCATCGGCGACTGTATGGATCTTTCCACGGCGGACCGTATGATGATCCAGGTCCCGATGTTCCATTGCTTTGGCATGGTATTAGCAATGACGGCTTCTATGACCCATGGAACTACCATGTGTCCCATCACTGCCTTCTCTCCCAGAAAGGGCCTTCACTGCATCAACCAGGAAAAAATTACAGCTTTCCACGGGGTTCCCACCATGTTTATCGCCATGCTGGAGCACCCGGATTTTGAAAAGACAGACTTCTCTCATATGCGCACCGGGATCATGGCAGGTTCTCCCTGCCCGGTGAAGGTGATGCAGGATGTGGTGGAAAAGATGAATATGACGGAGATCTGTATCACCTACGGGCAGACAGAAGCGTCTCCCGGCTGCACCATGAGCAAGACTACCGATTCTCTGGAGACCCGCGTCAATACGGTGGGCGGGGAGATGTTCGGCGTTTCCTGTAAGATCGTGGACCCGGAAACCGGGGAGGATCTTCCGGATAATGTGGACGGTGAGTTTGTCGCCAAGGGCTACAATATTATGAAAGGCTACTACAAAATGCCGGAAGCCACCGCGGCGGCTATCGACGAGAACGGATGGCTGCATACCGGAGACCTTGCCCGCCGCACTCCTGATGGAAACTATAAGATCACGGGGCGTATCAAGGATATGATCATCCGCGGAGGGGAGAATATTTACCCCAAAGAGATCGAAGACTTCATCTATACGCATCCCAAGGTCAAGGACGTACAGGTGATCGGGGTTCCCGACGAGCAGTATGGCGAAGAGATCATGGCCTGTGTGGTGCTCAAGGAAGGAGAGAACTCCTCTGAGGAGGAGATCAAAGAGTTCGTGCTTTCTCATATGGCAAAGCATAAGGTGCCCCGGTATGTTTCTTTCGTTGATGACTTCCCCATGAATGCGGCCGGAAAAATCCTGAAATATAAAATGAGAGAAGATGCCGTAAAGCGGCTTGAGCTGCAAAAGGCCAATGAGATCGAGACTGCGTAAAAACATATAGAAAGGCGGCTTCCCAAAGCTTGAGAGGGCGGCCGGCGGTAAAAATTATGAAAGCGCCTATCACATTTGCCATTGCCGGTTTTGGAGACCGGGGAAGCACCTATGCTTCCATGCAGGAGTTGTTTCCCGAAAAAATGAAGGTGGTGGCGGCAGCGGATCTGGATCCGAAAAAGTTGGAAAAAGCCAGAAGGCTTTATGGAATCCCTGTGGAAAACTGCTTTTCAAGCGCAGAGGAAATGCTGGAAAAGGAGAAGCTTGCCGATGTGATGGTGGTGTCCACCATGGACCGGCAGCATGTGGACCACGCCATTCCCGCCATGGAAAAGGGGTACCATATTCTTTTGGAAAAGCCTATTTCCCCGGAGCTTTCCAAATGCAAAGAGATCCTGCAGGCAGAGGAAAAATATAAAAGAAAGATCATTGTCTGCCATGTGCTGCGCTATACCGTTTTTTACAATACCCTCAAAGAGCTGATCTCCAAGGGGCGGATCGGCGAGGTGGTGAGCATCTGCGCCAATGAAAATGTGGGTTATTGGCATCAGGCCCATTCCTTTGTGCGGGGCAACTGGAGAAATTCTAAAGAAACAAGCCCAATGATTTTGCAGAAATCCTGTCATGACATGGATATTCTCACTTGGCTCATTGGAAAAAAATGCAAGTCGGTGTCTTCGGTGGGAGGAACCTACCTGTTTAGAAAGGAAATGGCCCCAAAAGGCGCGGCACCTTACTGCCTGGGAGGCTGCAAGGCGAAAGACAGCTGTGTTTTTGATGCCGAAAAGATTTATGTTACCAGCCCCAAGACCGGATTGAAATCGGGAAACAGCTGGATCTCTTCCATACTCAGTGTGGAAAATACCCTGGAGAGCACCTATGAAGCTCTCAGGACCGGGCCTTACGGCCGCTGCGTGTATTATTGTGACAATGATGTGGTAGACCATCAGCAAACCAATCTTTTGATGGAGGATGGTTCCACCATCAGCTTTACCATGTGCGCCTTTACGGAAAACTGCTACCGGTATTTTAAGGCGATGGGCACAAAAGGAGAGATCGAGGCAGATATGCGTTCTAACCTGATCCATATCAGGGAATTCGGCAAGGAAGAGGAAGTGATCGATGTTCGCACGATCGCCTCTGACCTGAAAGGCCACGGGGGAGGAGACAGCGGGATCGTGGCAGATTTTCTTGATATGCTTTTAAATGATCGTGACGCCACAGAACGCACCACGACGCTTGCCAATTCTATGGAAAGCCATTTCGTTGCTCTGGCGGCTGAGGAGTCCCGGCTAAAGGGCGGAGCGCCTGTCGAATTGCAGGAATTCAGAAATCGTTTCTGACCGCTGAAGAAGAGACAATGCCCCACTGCTCGTTGTCTGCATAATATGGGGGTTCCCCGCTTTTCTCTTGACTTTTCTATTTGTTTATGGTAAAACTATCTCGATAGAAAAATGGCGTTGACGGAGTCAGTACAAGGGCCGAAAAGTTTCAGAGAGTTGGCGGAAAACGGAGAATGCTCCGTTCGGTGCGAGCCAATACGAGTAGGGCCTTTTGGAAGATCCCTCCCAAGCCGCGACCTGAACGGAAGATGCCAAGTAGGGAAGCCGGAATTTCCCCGTTATCGGAAAGCGTATTGGATACGATATTGCAGCATGGGTGGTACAGCGAAGCAGCCTTCGTCCCGTTAGCCGCGGGAGGAAGGCTTTTCTTTTTTAAACCTTGGAGAAGAAAGGGATGGTATGTTATTATGGGAGTTTATCATGAGGTCTCTACAAATCTGAATTTTGTGGAACGGGAAAAGGAAACGGAGAAATTCTGGGAAGAGGAGAAAATTTTTGAGGAGAGCATCGAAGATAGAAAGGATTGCCCTTCCTATACCTTCTATGACGGGCCGCCGACAGCAAACGGAAAGCCCCATATCGGCCATTTGGAAACCCGCGCTTTTAAGGATCTGATCCCTCGCTATCAGACCATGAAAGGGCATATGGTGCCCAGAAAGGCCGGCTGGGACACTCATGGCCTGCCGGTAGAGCTGGAAGTGGAAAAACTGCTTCATATCAACGGGAAAGAACAGATCGAAGAGTATGGGATCGCTCCTTTTATTGAGAAGTGCAAGGAAAGCGTCTGGAAATATAAGGGGATGTGGGAGGATTTTTCGAAGGCCGTCGGTTTTTGGGCGGACATGGATCATCCCTATGTGACCTATGATAATTCGTTCATTGAGTCTGAATGGTGGGCGTTAAAGCAGATCTGGGAGCGGGGGCTTCTCTATAAGGGCTTTAAGATCGTGCCTTACTGCCCGCGCTGCGGAACGCCTCTGTCCTCTCACGAGGTGGCCCAGGGCTACAAGGAAGTGAAAGAGCGCTCCGCCATCGCAAAATTTAAGTGCAGGGGGGAAGACGCCTTTATCCTGGCCTGGACAACGACCCCCTGGACGCTGCCCTCCAATGTGGCTCTCTGCGTCAACGCAAAGGAAGAATATGTAAAGGTGGAGAGCAAGGGCGTTCAGTATTATCTGGCCAAAGCTCTTTGCGATACGGTGTTGGGGGAAGGCGAATACACCGTTTTGGAAAGCTTCCAGGGCAGCGAATTGGAATATAAGGAATATGAGCCGCTGTTTGATTTTGTATCTCCCAAGGAAAAGTGCTGGTATGTGGTGTGCGACGATTATGTCACCCTGACCGATGGTACAGGAATCGTGCACATTGCTCCCGCTTTCGGTGAGGACGATGCGAAGGTGGGCAGGAAGTATGAGCTTCCCCTCGTGCAGCTGGTGGACGCAAAGGGGGAGATGACGAAGGAAACAAAATGGGCGGGCACCTTCTGCAAAGACGCCGATATGCCAATTCTGAAGGATCTGGAGGAGAGAGGTCTCCTTTTTTCCGCACCGAAATTTGAGCACAGCTATCCCTTCTGCTGGCGCTGTGATACGCCTCTTATCTACTATGCAAGAGAGTCCTGGTATATCAGAATGACACAGGTCAAGGATGAGCTTATTGCCAATAACAATACGGTCAACTGGTTCCCGGAAAGCATCGGTAAAGGCCGTTTTGGAGATTGGCTGGAAAATGTGCAGGACTGGGCGGTGTCTCGAAACCGTTATTGGGGAACGCCGCTGAACATCTGGGAATGTGAGTGCGGCCACCGGCATGCCATAGGCAGTATTGCAGAGCTTCGTGAAATGTCTCCCAATTGCCCGGAGAATATTGAGCTGCACCGGCCTTATGTGGACGAGGTGACCATTACCTGCCCCCATTGCGGGAAACAGATGAAACGCGTTCCCGAGGTGATCGACTGCTGGTTTGACTCTGGCTCCATGCCCTTTGCTCAGCATCACTATCCCTTTGAGAATCAGGAGCTTTTTGAGAAGCAGTTCCCGGCGGATTTCATCTCAGAAGCAGTGGACCAGACCAGAGGATGGTTCTACTCCCTACTAGCGATTTCCACGCTGCTGTTCCACCGCGCACCTTTTAAGAGCGTGCTGGTGATGGGGTTGGTCCAGGATGAAAACGGCCAGAAAATGAGCAAGTCAAAAGGGAATGCTGTAGACCCGATGGAAGCCTTGGAAAAGTTTGGCGCCGATTCTCTGAGATGGTATTTTTACACCAATTCCGCGCCTTGGCTTCCCAGCCGCTTCCATGAAAAAGCGGTAGTGGAGGGGCAGAAGAAGTTCTTCTCCACCCTTTGGAACACCTATGCGTTCTTTGTGCTCTATGCCAATATCGACTCCTTTGACGCTTCCGCTTACCGGCTTTCTGACTGTAAGCTTTCCACCATGGACCGGTGGATGCTGTCGCGCCTTAATACAGCGGTAAAAAAGGTAGACGAGGATCTGGCAGCCTGCCGGATCCCGGAGGCCGCAAAAGTGCTGCAGGATCTGGTAGATGAGATGAGCAACTGGTATGTGCGGCGCAGCCGTGAACGCTTCTGGGTCCAGAATATGACAGAGGATAAGATCTCTGCATATATGACGCTTTATACCGCGCTGGTCACAACGGCAAAGCTTGCAGCTCCTATGGCGCCCTTTATGAGCGAGGAGATCTATCGAAATCTGGTGTGCTCTGTGGACAGCTCCGCTGTGAAGAGCGTCCATCTCTGTGATTTCCCGGTCTGCAATGATGAGCTGGTTGACGAGAAGCTGGAGTCGGATATGGATGAGGTCTTGAGAGTTGTCGGATTGGGCCGCGCCGCCAGAAACCTTTCCAATTTGAAAAACCGGCAGCCGCTGTCCGCGCTCTATACGGACGCCGGAGCGGATCTGGGCGGGCTGTACCAGGATATCATCAAGCAGGAGTTGAATGTGAAAAAGCTGGAATTCCTCTCGGATATGTCAGAGTTCAGCTCTTACACCTTCAAGCCTCAGCTGCGTCTGTTGGGACAGAAGTACGGCAAGAAGATCGGGGAGATCCGATCCGCTCTCAGCGCTTTGAATGGCAGTGCCGCGAAGCAGGAGCTGGATTCCACCGGCGCGCTGTGTCTGACTCTTTCCGATGGAGCAATCTCCCTGACTGAGGAAGAGCTGCTCATTGAAACCAGCCAGAAAGAGGGCTACACCTCAGTTTCCGAGCGGGGCTTGACTGTCTCCCTGGATACCCGGCTCACCGATGCGCTCATCGAAGAGGGCTTTGTGAGAGAGATCGTCAGTAAGCTTCAGTCCATGCGTAAGGACGCGGGCTTCCAGGTGACGGACCACATTGAGGTTTTCGTTTCCGGAAACGACAAGATCGCCGAGGTTCTCAAAAAGAACGAAGCTTCCATTCTCAAGGATGTACTGGGAGAGGGCTGCCATTATGGCGAGCTTTCCGGCTACACCGCCCAGTGGGATGTAAACGGCGAGAAGGTCGAGTTTGGCGTGAAGAAGCTGTAAATCAAGTCACAATTTCATATGCAAAAGACGGCTCTATGCCGTCTTTTGCTATTTTATCCGCAGCTATCGATCCCTATAGAAAGGAGAAGCTGCCATGAGTAAAGAAGCTCCCGATCTGGTTTACTCTTACCGCCTTACCTGTTTTGATGGGACAGCGCCCTGCGACGATGAAGGCATGCTTACTCTGGCGATCTGCAAGCGGGACATGAGGCGGGTGATCGGCAGGAAATTTCAAAGGCGGAAAAAGGATCAGCGGAATATCTGTTTTATCGGCCTTATGGGGAAAGATCTGAAGAAAGCATTCTCCGAGGATCCTCATAAGCCGGGAGAGATCCTCTACTCCAGAGGCACCTAAATGCTTGGGGGCCACAGCATTTAGGCGCCTGAAATCCGATCATACTTTCTCCTTTTGATTTCTGAAAGAATGTGTTTCCATAAGCTTGCTTTTGATTGAAAAATCCGCTTTCGGAGGACCGGCCTTTGTGAAAGGAAAAGTGCCTATTCGCTGTCAAAAATATTTTGCCGCCTGCAACGGTTTTCTCTTGTCATCCGTTCTCCATGCAGAAAGGAAGAAAAGTCCTTTAAGAAGAGCATCGAATGGAGGATCACAAGCATGGCGTATATCACTATCATGAACAAAAATATCTATTATGAAATACATGGGGCTGAAAACAGCGATACTTTACTGTATCTTCATGGAGGACCTGGCGCAAGTTGCCTTGATTTTACAAATCAGGCAAAGGCTCTGGGCAAAAAAATTAAGACTATCATATTTGATCAATTCGGTGTCCTTCGGTCTGATGCCATCGGCAAAGATGAAGTCTACAGCATGGAATATCAGATTGAAATGCTTGAGGAAATGCGGAAATCTCTGAGAATAGAAAAATGGAGTATCCTTGGTCATTCTTATGGCGGTATGCTCGCAGTTCTGTATGCCTGTCGTTATCCGACTTCTATCCACAAGATGATTTTAGAATGCCCTTCTCTATGGTTTGAAAATTCTGCGAAGTCAGTCGCAGAATATGTGACAGGACATATTGACAGTTTACAAAATGGAGCGGCAAGCGAACTTTGTGAAAAAATTAAAGTCACCGATTATCAAGGCAAAACAGAAATCGCCCTTGATCTGATTGCTCTGCTCAACTATGTTACCGATCAAAAATTGCGGAATTATCTGCATGGTATTTCTTATGAAGAATACCAAAAGAGTATGGATACGAATGATATTACAGAAGAAATGTGGGCAAGAGGAGACCGGCATTTTATGAAACTGTTAGAAATGCCGCCGATGCAGAATGATCCCACCGAAAAAAGGGCAACTATGCTGGATAATTTTCTGCCAATGATTCAAAAGGTAACCCTTCCGGTATTGCTTATCAATGGAAGATATGATCCCGCCTGTTCCGAATATCAGATAGAGTATATGTTAAAAAATGTGCAAGACATCACGCAGGTTATCTTCGAGAACAGCGGACATTTTCCGAGAATTGAAGAGGCAGAATTATATACTGATACGGTGCTTGGCTTTCTTGAAGCATGAAATATCCGCTGAAGTAAAAGTAATTTCCTATCGCTGAACGATATGCTGTTTGAGGCGGCAGTGTCAGGAGTTTGTGATATCCGAGGACCGGAGAGTAACGGACTGGGCGGAGAACCTGATTAGGAAGCATATTGATCCGCGCGATCTGTAAGGGTATCAGACGCTGAGAGTTTGTGTTTGAAACGGATTTTTCATAAAAAAGCAGGAGGGGCTCTGTAAAGTGCCCCTCCTGCTTTTTTATATGGATGAGAGATTAAAAGAGGACCTTTTTTCCGGTGCTGTGAGCCTGATAAGCGCCCACCATGAGCTTTGTCAAAGCAACGGCGTCTTCGATCGGATTAGGCGCAGAGGTGTTGTTGTTCACCGCGTCGATCCAGGCATCGATCGGCATAGGCAAAGCAGGGGGAAGATCGGCCTTTTTCACCAGCTTTCCTCCGGTTTCCTCACAGGAATACTCCAGAATATCGTTATGAACCATCAAGGAACCCTTTGTGCCGCTCATTTCCAATACATAGGGCATTCCCACCGTGACAAAGCCCGTTTCGGAAACTCCGATGGCGCCGTTTGCAAACTCCAGCACGGAGACGGCGTTGTCTTCAACGCCCCGGTTTGTCACCTGGGTAAATTGGGAGACGATGGACTTGGGTTCTCCCAGAAACCAGTGAAGGGTGTACATCGGATGAGCGCCCAAATCGATCATCGCGCCGCCTCCGGTTTGCTTTTCATCGTAAAAATAGGCAGGGAGCCAATCTCCCGTGCTTCCGTTGTGGGCGTCGCGTACTCTGGCATAGGTGATCTCTCCCAGCTTTCCGCTTTCCACCAGAGTTTTCGCAGCCTGTAGGGTAGGCCAGGTTTTGTGGGGATAGGAAATGGTGAATTTGATGTTGTTTTCCTTGACAGCTTCGGCAATTTCCCGGGCCTCTTCATTGGTAAAGGCAAGCACCTTTTCGGTGAAAATATTCTTTTTGGCCTTTGCGGCTGCAATCAGGACATCGTAATGCTGGCAGGTGGCAGTGGTGACCTGCACGCTGTCAATCGACTTGTCCTCCCAGATTTTTTGCAGATCTTCCTGGAAGGGGATAGAGAACTCCTGTGCAAGAGCTTTGCCCCGTTCCTTGTCGTCATCCCACAAACATGCGAGCTGTGCATGGGGATTCTTTTGAATGGCCTGCGCATATTCTCTGGTGTGGACATGCCAGCCGCCGATCACTGCAACTTTCATAAAAAAGCTCCTTCCAAAATTTTGACCTTCAGTCTACAGCAAGCTTACACTAAAAGAATGGAAAAATCAAGAAGAACTGCCTTCAACAGATCTGAAAGCAGTTCTTCTTGATTTTCTCTAAAAAAGCGTTATAAGGCCCGTGCTAAGCGGGAAAGCACTTCACGCATTTTCTGATCGTTTTCCTCAAGCTCACGCACCAGCTTAAACTGATTCCTGGCCCTGTCCAGATTGTGTTCGGGATATGAGGTTTTAAAATAGATGTCGCCGTTTAGGTAATCGGCGAGAAAGCGAATTCCCACTTCAAAGGTCATCAATCTGGCTCCGTCAGGCAGCACTTCCAGTTCTCTTTTTGTCAGGGATTTCCCCGCGGCATAGAGATACCCTTCGGAGTAAGCTTCAAAGAGGGAAAGATCAAAATGCACCTTGGAAAGGTCGCGCTCATCCTCTGCGGCAGTGGAAGCAGCAGCCCGGATAGAGTCGCCGAAATCAAAAGCAGAAAGGCCGGGCATTACCGTATCCAGATCGATCACACAAACGGCTTTCCCGGTTTTTTGATCAAAGAGGATATTACTGAGCTTTGTATCATTGTGGGTGACCCGTGTGGGAAGCTCCCCTTCCTTTTGCAAACGGATCAAAAGACCACAGTCCTTCTTTCTGGCGGCGGCGAAAGAAAGCTCAGCTTCGCACTGCTCTTTTCTTTGGGAGAAATTTTTCTCTATCGCGGACTCCAGCTGACGAAACCGCTCAGGAGTATTGTGAAAATCCGGAATGATTTCGTAAAGCTTCTCGGCAGGATAGTCGCTGAGCATATTTTGAAATTCTCCGAAGGCACGCCCCGCTTCCCGCAGAAGGTCGGCTTTTCCCACTGCTTCGCAGGTGGTGTCTTCGATGTACAGCATACAGCGCCAGAATTCTCCCTCTTTATCCTGATAAAAGGAATTTCCGGAAAGATCGTTGACAATTGTTAAAACCTCGCGGTCAGGGTTGCCGCCCTGATCGGCCACTTTTTTCCGCAAAAATTCTGTAACGGAGACGATATTCTTCATAATATTTTCTGGGGCGGGAAACACGAAACGGTTCATCCGCTGAAAAAGCAGCTTTTGGGAAGGCGTTTCCACCAAAAAGGTGCCGTTGATATGTCCGCTCTCCAAAACGGAAACAGAAACGGGCTCTTTCAGGCCGTAGGCCTCTAAAACGTCAGAGCTGATTTGAGTCTTTTTCATCATCAAGGTTCCTTTCAATAACGATAGGGAATGGCTGCGGTCACGGTTCTCATTCCTCCGGAATCGGAAACGCTGACCTTTCCGCTGTGGCGGCCTACAATATCTTCCGTGTTTTCAAAGCTCTTGACAGCGCTTTCCGCAGGAGAGTCTTCCAGAAAATGCTGTAATAGATCTTTGAACTTTTTACCCTTTAAGGAAAATTTCTCTTCCGCCGCGGCAGAAAAGGAATAGATAACTTCAAAGAGAACGCTGTCGTCTGCGGGCAGAAGAGAAAAATGAATTTTCTTCTCTCCTTTCGCTTTTGCAGCTTCCAGACATGCTCCGGTTAAAAGCTCATTGACCACAATACAGATCTCTCCCGTTTCCAGAGGAATTTCTTCTGATGCGGCAGAACACTCGAACTGTACCCCCGTTTGGCTTGCCACCGCGGCCTTTGTAGCAATGATCGCGTTGATGTAAGGGTTTTTATGGTATTCTCCCAGAATGGGTGAAGCAGCGGCGCTTTTTTTGAAATTATCAATGTAAGAGAGGATCTTTTCTCCGTCTCCGTCACGAAGCATGATTTTGACAGTATCCAAAGCGTATTCGCTGCTTTTTTGAACGGAGCGCACCTCCTTGATGCTTGCCAGTATATCGGTGAAATCTCCAGACTCCATTTCCAATATCCGTTTTCTCGCTGCTTCCATCATCGTTCTCTCCCGGAATTTTGCAGCATGATAAAGGGAACGGAATGCAAAAAAAGTAGCCAGATAGAACAAAACAGCAAATAGAAACCGGCCGGCGAGCACATGCCCGCGGAAAAAGATATCAAAGCTTCCCGTGAACAGCAGAAATCCGAAAATTTGGAATAGCGTCATGCCGATCAGAAATCCGGAAACTCCGCGGTCACTGAAGTGATGAATAGGACGGTATAAGCACAGGCAGATGAGAAGAGAGAAAAGAAGGGTGGAAAGCACAGAAAAGAAGGCGGCAAAGGCGCCGGAGGCGGAGATTGGAAGGAGCCCGAAAAAGAGTTCGCAGAAAAAGCTTAAAAACAGACAGTTTCCGATACATAAGAGGCTTAGATACAGCTTTTGAAGGAAATTATTGGTGTAGAGAAACAAGGAGGAGAAAAAGAGAAGCGCTCCGTGAAAAATAAGCGACAGATATTCTCCCCAGACACCCTCGATCAGATTCTGAAAAACTGCGCTGCCCAACAGAGAAATCAGATAGACGCCAATAGTAACGCTGACATTGGTCCAAAAGCGGTAACGGTCTTCCAGCAAAACGAGGAAGAGGCCTGCGTTACAGAGAAAGGCGATTGTAAAATAGATCAATTTCGGCACCCCTTTGCGCGTAATATTACAGGATCGCGATCTATACAAACAGCACTTCAAAGCTCTTTAGTCTTCCAAAGGACAAATGGTGAAACCGGAGTATCATTGTGCAGAGCATAATGGGCGGCGCGCCGCAGGGGCGCAAGCCCCAGATCCATGGTTCAATGTTCTCTCAAGCGTCCAAAGGCTTGGCCTTACAAGGCGCTTCGGCTTACGCCGTGAGGTTTATGATAAAGCGCTCGCTAAATAGGAGAAACCCGGTGCTTTTGCGAAGCAAAAGAGAACTGCTTCGCAGTTCAGGAGGCTCTCTTAGAATAATCGCTTGCGATCATTATACCATACTTCTCTCTCAGGGTACAATTCAATTTTGGAGAAAACCGTAAAACTTGTGCTGAGAGTTCTAGGATTTTGATTTTTATATGCTAAGGGGTGCTTTCAGCAATTGATCGGGCCTGTTTGATAAGAAGATAACTGACTATGCTTCGCCTTTTTATCAGCGGACTGAATTTCTGATATAATACATTGACAGACGAGGTATGTTGAAATATAATATATGGGAATCATCTAAATAGAGAGGTGAAAAAGCCTTGTCCATTGCATCAGACCTGATCCGCGGCCACACAGATACGATTATTCTGGCTCAGCTTTTGCAGAGAGATAGCTATGGATATCAGATCAATCGGGCCATTGAAGTGAAGACAAACGGTAAATTCGGATTGAAGGAAGCCACGCTCTATACTGCTTTCCGCCGTTTAGAGCAGTTAGGATGGATCACTTCCTATTGGGGAGACGAAAATACAGGAGCCCGCAGGAGGTACTATTCGATCACAGAGCTGGGCCGCGAAAATTATTACCGGATGCTCAGTGAATGGGAGACGTCAAAGCAAATTATTGAGCAGCTGGTCAGGACGGATGGATCCGTTTGAAATTGCCGGGAACAGAAAGGAAGAGAGAGATGGAATACCGCATTAAAGCCTATGTGGATGAACTTTTTGAAAATGCTCCCAAAACGCAGCGCGCCTATGAGCTGAAGCTTGAGTTGGCGCAGAATCTCTTGGATAAGTATCATGCCATGATCAGTGAGGGAAAAAGCGAAGAGGAGGCTTTTCAGCTTACGATCTCAAATATCGGAGATATGGGAGAGGTGTTCAAAGAGCTTTACGATCCGCCTTATGTTCCTGCTGGCCCTGTACCTCAGATGTCTTTTGAGAAAAAGCGAGCGGCGTTGACAGCCGCCGCGATCATGATGTATATTTTAAGTGTAGTCCCCCTGATCATTCTGAGCAGCTTGGGTATTTTTGAAATTCTGGGAGTTATTCTGCTTTTTTTCATGATAGCAGGGGCAACAGGACTGTTGATCTATGCTAATATGACAAAGCCCAAAGCGGCGGATCCTTATGCGGTCAATTCGGCAGCACAGGAAGAAGGCGGCGGGGACTCAAGAAAGAGACAGCTTTTAAAAGCCTTTCGCTCTGCCTATTGGCCTTTGGTATTGGCAGTCTATTTTCTGCTGAGCTTCCTTACAGGCCGCTGGGGGATCACCTGGATCATCTTTTTGATCGCGCCTGCTTTGGAAACTATGCTGAAGGTGTTGCTTTTCCCTTCGGAAAAATAAATTGGGAGGAAGAGAAACGTGAAAAAGTCTTTTCTGTTTACCATGATCGCAGGCGGAGTTTCTATACTTTTCTTGATCTGCGTATTGATTGTGGGAATCAAGAGCGGCGGCTTTGGAATAGGCGCTTTTTTGAACAGTGAAGACAGCGAGCAGGGAAAATGGCAGAAGGAGTATACATACACCTGGGATGCTGAAGAGCTGGAAGGGGTTGAGATCTCCTGGCTGAATGGACCTGTATCTGTCAAAACGGGGAAAGGCGCCTATGTGGAGATCTCGGAGAGTGTGGATCAAACGCTTTCTGAAAAGGAAGCTTTAAGCCTCTCGTCTTCCGAAAATGTTTTGCAGATCAAATGGAACAGCGATCTGATCCCCTTGGCCATTTTTCAGAACAGGGAAAAGGCTTTGGAGGTAGTTGTTCCGGAAGAGCTTGCGGGAAAATTGAGGGTGCTGCATTGCAAGAACGATTCCGGAAGAATAGCGGCTTCCGGCTTTACTGCTGAAAGCTGTCGTTTCTCCTCTGTTTCCGGAGACCTGTCTCTTTCTGATCTTTCCGGGGAAAGCGCCGAGTTCTCTACCGTTTCCGGAGATCTTTCCTTTCAGGAAATAACCATGGCCGAATCATTCGAGGCAGCTACAGTGTCCGGAGTTCTTCAGGGAGAGAAATTTATTGCACCGGAATCCAATTTTTCAACTGTTTCCGGAAAAATGGCGCTCTCGGGTAAAACAGATACTTTTTTGGCCTCCTCCGTTTCTGCGCCGGTGTTCGCCTCGCTTTTGAAATGTCCGCGTGAAGCTTCCCTGGAATCTGTTTCCGGAAAGCTCTCTCTTTCTATTCCGGAAAACGATGGATTTCAGGCAACGCACTCCAGTGTGTCCGGGCGCTTTTCCTCTGATTTTCCTTTGAAGCAGGAAAACCGGGAGACAGCGTTTTATAAGGGCGGTAAGGCGTCAAAGCTTTCTTTTTCCACTACTTCGGGAAAAATGGAGCTCTTGAAAAAATAGTTTCGCAAAGTTTCTTGAAGAAAATCCCGTGGAAGGCGCTTTCCTTCAACGGGATTTTTTAAGAGGGGACGGTAGGTTTATAGCTTTCTGCGCGGCGGCATCGGATCGGAAAATTTTGTAGCCATGTATTTTTCGCTTTGTACAGGGGAATAGACGAATTCGTCGATATGCTGTCCATCAAAGAAATATTCGGGCACGCCGGGCTTTGCCGGAGGACTGTCAAAGGTTTCGATAATGATAAGCTTGATTTTCATGCGGGAAGGTAAAATGCTTTTGATAAACACACTGGCTTGCTGACCCGGAAAAATGTTTTCCTTTACTTCCGCAAGTCCCGCCAGATTGGGAGTAAGCTCTACGAAAACCCCGTAGTTTTCAATACTGCGAATGATCCCGCCTACGGTTTCTCCCGGGCGAAATCGTGCTGCATTCTCTTCCCAGGTGCCTAACAGCTCTTTATGAGAAAGGGTGATCCTTCCGTTTTCTTTGGCTCTTACCACGGCGCGGATATCCATCCCCACACAGAAACGCTCTCTGGGATGCTCGATCCGCGAGACAGAGATGGAGTCGATGGGAAGCAGAGATACAACTCCGCATCCAATATCCGCGAACACGCCGAAAGGCTCTATATGGGTGATCCTGGCGTCGATCACATCGCCCGGAGTCAGAGCAGAAAGGTATTCTCGTCTGCATTTTTCCTGAGCGGCCCGCCGGGAAAGCAGAGCGGTGATCCTTCCGTATTCATCTCTGATAAAATCCTGAACCAGAAAACTCACCGGCCGGTTTACCCGGGAAATGATGGCGATATCCCGCACGGTGCCGTCCCGAATACCGATCGCCCCCTCTTCCCGCGGGATCAGACCTTTCATGAATTTGAAATCCACAATAAGATTGTGCTTGTTGTCGCACATAATTGCACGGGCTTCCAAAATCTTTTCATCCCGCATGGCTTCAGACAGAGCGGCGGGACTTTGCATGGAACTTCGGTTTTCAAATGTATCGATCAAATGGCCTTCCGGATAAAATTTCATTTTTCCATCCTCCTTGTTATACAGAGAAATATATGAGGAGGGGATAGAGAAAATGACTTTTGAAGCACGAAGGAGAGCTCTTGAATATTTTTGTAAAGTGCGATAGAATAAGAGCCCGGCGATGGTGTATGACCCGCCGGAAATCGTCGAAACCCAGAAAGGAATTATCGTGTGATGAAAAGAAAATTTGCAGGCCTTTTAGCGCTTCTGATGTGTTTCCTCCTGCTTGCCGGATGTGACAGCTCCGATGCGGGCATAGCGGGCAAGGTGATTGGGACCACAGATACGCTAGTAAAAATGGACCAGTTAAAGCCCCAAAAGAATCCGGGCAAGGTAGGTTATCAGCTGGAAGCGCCCCAGAAAGGGGAAGAGATCGCCGTGGTTACTTTGGCCGGGGGAGAAAGCTTTAAGATCCGCTTTTTCCCGGAAGCGGCTCCTAAAGCGGTTTATAATTTCAAGCTTCACGCCTTGCAGGGATACTATAACGGCCTTACCTTTCACCGGATCATGAAGAATTTTATGATCCAGGGCGGCGATCCTGCCGGAAACGGGACCGGCGGACAGAGCGTATGGGGAGAAAGCTTTGCCGATGAATTCAGTAAAAATCTGCTGAATATTGACGGAGCTGTTTCCATGGCAAACAGCGGAGCTAACACCAATGGCAGTCAGTTTTTTATCAATGCCACGCAGAACGAAGCTCAGATCAACTGGAGCGAGTATCAAAACATATTTGACATCTACAAACAGGATCCGGAGGCTTTTCAGGCTGCCTATGGAAAATGCATTGATATGGATAAGATGACAGATGAGGTGAAAAAGCTTTATCAGGAGCATGGAGGAAATATCCATTTGGATGGATATTACTCTACAGACGGCACAGGGCATACCGTGTTCGGACAGGTATTTGAGGGAATGGAGGATGTGATAAAGATCTCTCAGACACAGACGAACGAAAATAATTCCCCTCTCAATGCCGTGGTGATCCAAAAGGTAGAAATTGTGGAATATGAAGGATAATAGAGCTTGAAATAAAAAAGCAGCGGTACAATTCCAAACCGGAATTGTACCGCTGTTTTTTTACGGATCCTGAGATAATCGGTAGCACAATGTCATCAAGCTGTCATTCATATGTACGTTCTCAGCCACGACATCCGGGTATTTGAGCGCAATGTCATAATGGCTGAAGTTCCAGAAGGATCGGATCCCCGCTGCATAGAGCTGGTCGGAAACAGCTGGGGCAGATTCTCCGGGAATACAGAGGATAGCCATAATAGGGTGATGAAGCCGAATGAATTCCTCCAGCGCGCAGTAGGGGAGAACTTCCCGATCTTTGATTTTCTGGCCGATCACCCCAGGAGACTGATCGAAAATACCGATCAAATCAAAGCCCAGCTGAGGAAAAGACATATGTCCGGCAATTGCTTTGCCGAGATTACCGGCGCCGATCAAAATGCACTTATGCCGCTTTTCCAGCCCCAGTATCTGGCCGATCTCGGCGCAAAGCTCAGGCACGGGGTAACCATAGCCCTGCTGGCCGAATCCGCCAAAACAGTTGAAATCCTGGCGTATCTGAGAGGCGGTCAGACCGGTTTTTTCAGCCAGATCCTTTGAGGAGACCCGCACTTCTCCATTACGATTCAATTCATTGAGAAACCGGTAATACCGCGGAAGCCTGCGGATCACCGACATGGAAATAGTATCTTTTTTCTGCATTGCTATTTTACTTTCTGAAAATAAAAGAATATCGTTTACAGGAGCGCTTTAAGACTTTCATTGATGGCCAGAAGGAACTCTTCTGTGCCTACTTTCTTGACATTGGGAAGAGTGGACATAGCGGCAAGATCGCCTGTCATGATTCCGCCTTCGATCGTTTGGAGAGTGGCCTGTTCCAGCTTATCGGCAAAAGCCACAAGCTCCGAAAGCTGATCCAGCTCTCCGCGTTTGCGCAGGGCGCCGCTCCAGGCGAAAATGGTAGCAACGGAGTTGGTAGAGGTGGGCTCGCCCTTCAGATGTTTATAGTAATGACGCTGTACGGTGCCGTGAGCGGCCTCATACTCATAGGTGCCGTCGGGAGAGACCAGGACAGAGGTCATCATGGCAAGACTTCCAAAAGCGGTAGCGATCATATCGCTCATCACATCGCCGTCATAATTCTTACAGGCCCAAATGTATCCGCCTTCACTGCGGATCACTCTGGCGACCGCATCGTCGATGAGAGTGTAAAAATATTCGATACCGTTATCCAGGAACCGCTTCTTGTATTCCTCTTCATAGATTTCTTGGAAGATATCCTTGAAACGGTGGTCGTACTTTTTGGAAATGGTGTCTTTTGTAGCAAACCAGAGGTCCTGCCTGCAGTCCAAAGCAAAGTTAAAGCAGGATCTGGCGAAGCTTTCGATGCTTTGGTCGATATTGTGCATCCCCTGAATAATACCGGGAGTTTCAAAATCGTGGATCAGATATTTTTCTTCGCTGCCGTCCTTTCTTGTGACCAGAAGCTCTGCCTTGGCACCGGCGGGAACGGCGGTTTCCGTACTTTTATAGATGTCCCCATACGCATGGCGGGCGATGGTAATGGGCTTTTTCCAGGTGGGCAGGAAGGGGACGATACCTTTTACAAGAATGGGAGTGCGAAACACGGTGCCGTCCAAAATAGCGCGAATGGTGGCGTTAGGAGATTTCCACATTTCCTTGAGGTGATACTCCTCCATCCTGGCAGAATTGGGAGTAATCGTGGCGCATTTCACCGCTACACCGTATTTCTGAGTGGCATGAGCGGAATCAACTGTCACCTGATCGTTCGTTTTATCCCGGTTTTCCAAGCCCAGGTCATAGTATTCTGTGTGCAGCTCCAGGTACGGGTTGAGAAGAATGTCCTTGATCATTTTCCAGATGATACGGGTCATCTCATCCCCGTCCATCTCTACCAAAGGCGTTTTCATTGAGATCTTCTTGAAATCGGGCATGATAAATTACTCCTTTACTGCTGTGTTTTTATCGCTGAAAGTCTGCCGAAGCGTTGATTTTAAGAAGCAGCTTTGCGGGCAGACTGATAAGACTTCTGTTTTTACAGAACTTATTATCTGTGAAAGAGCCCTGCTTGTCAATCTGTTTTCACAAAAGATCACAGAAAAGCAAATTCTTTCAAAAAGAAAATAAACAGGAAGAGGGTCACAATGGAAAGAAGAGAGCTGAATACTACCAGCTGACCTGCCAATTTATCATCGCCGCCCATTTGTTGAGCCATTGTGAAGGAGGAAACGGCGATCGGAGAAGCAGAGATCGTCAAAAGCACTGCAAGCTCAGGCCCGCGGAATCCGAGAAGCAGAGCTACACCTACAAAAAGCAGGGGGAAAAAGATCAGTTTCGCCCCCAGAGTAATTGAAAGATCTTTTAAGCAATGGCTGATATCTCCGAAACCGAAGGAAGCCCCCAAAATAACGAAAGCGAGTGGGGTGGCGATTCCGGCGAGGTTGGAGACAGTCTCATATAAAATGTGCGGAAGTGTAATATCGAAGGTTACGAAAAGAACGCCAATCACTGAAGCGATGATCAGAGGATTGGTAATGATTCCCTTGATCATTTTCCAAAGTCCCGGCTGATTTCCATTAAAAATCTCCAGAGAGAGAACGGCGAGGACATTATAAAGGGGAATAATCACCGCGATAAGCACGGCGGCAAGTCCGGAGGCGGCATCGCCGAACAGGGCGGTTGAAACAGGAATCCCGAACAGTACGAAATTGCTTCGAAACATCCCCTGCAGCATAACGCCGCGGCGGGAATTTTCCTTTTCTGTTCCAATCGCGATACAGATGGAAAGAATAAACTGGATACAGATGCCGATAACGGCAAAAAGAAGCAGATCGGAGCGAAAGCTTGCGGAAAGATCGGTGTGGTAGATATTGAGAAATACCAGAAGAGGCAAAAAGACTTTAAAGATGGCTTTGTTGGTCTGGCGCACGGAAGTTTCGTTCATCAGCCCTGTGATTTTTATCAGATAGCCTACGGCCATCATAAGAAACAGAGGCGCTACGATTTCAAGAGCAATTCTGAGACTTTCCATAAGTTTAAACCTTTCTCCGGTTTTATCGGTTTTTTGCACTGCGAAGAAAAAGCGATTTGAGCTGTTCTCAGGTCAAAACACCGAAATATATTGAGAATTATACCACTAAAAGAAGTGCGAGGCAAATAAAAACGGTATTTTTTCTTCACTTTGGGCTTTTAGCTTGCTCAGATTCAGGAAAAATGTTATAATAAAACCATAAGCTTTGCGCCGGATCAGAGATTTGGATAAGTTTACAAAAATATTCTCCAAAACAAAAATCCGGAGGCAGTTTTTATTTTTGGACAACTCTTTTGTATGAAACGCAAGGATTCCGGCAAAATATTCATACAAAGGAGATGAATCCAGTGAAAAATGAAACAGAGGATAAAAAGCACCGCCGGGAATTGAAAAATGAGGAAACTTCTTCTGAGGAAGAAAATGAAATCACCTCTCAACAGCAGAAACAGATTATAGACAGCGGATCTGTCACCACTCACAACAACGGACACACGATTCACTGTCTGACGGTAATTGGACAGATTGAAGGGCATTATATTCTTCCTTCTCAGAATAAAACCACCAAATACGAGCATGTGATCCCGCAGATTGTCGCTGTAGAGGAAGACCCGCAAATAGACGGTCTTCTGATGCTGCTCAATACAGTGGGAGGAGACGTGGAGGCCGGTCTGGCCTTGGCGGAGTTGGTAGCGGGAATGAAAAAGCCTACGGTTTCTCTGGTTTTGGGGGGAGGACATTCCATCGGAGTTCCTTTAGCGGTGGCTGCGAAGCGCTCTTTTATCGCGGAATCGGCTTCTATGACGATCCATCCGGTAAGAATGAACGGACTGGTACTGGGCATTCCCCAGACACTGGAGTATTTCCAGAGGATGCAGGATCGCATTACCAATTTTGTCACGGCGAACTCCAATATGACAAAAGAGCGTTTTACAAGTCTTGCTATGAACACGCAGGAGTTGGTAATGGATGTAGGCACTGTTCTCGATGGTCCGGACGCGGTGGAGGAAGGGCTCATCGACTCCTTGGGATCTCTTTCCGATGCCATGGACTGGCTCATCAAGATGATTGATAAGGAAAGAAAAAAGGCAAAACCGGCGCAGAGCAGAAAAAAGGAGAAATGAGTTTCTTTTTTCGGCGCTCTGCCGTTACATAAATGAAAGCAGTGATTGGCTTTCAGAATCGGAGGGAATATTTTGGCGGAAAAGAAAACAAAATCTGCTGCAAAAAAGCCTGCGGCAAAAAAGAAGCCTTCTGCTGCTTCTCAGACGAAAAAAAATATGGCTCAAAACAACCGAAAAGCCTCTTCTGCTTCAGTACATATGACGGCGGAAATGATTCGCCAGAAAAACCAAATCCGGGCTGTGGTGCTGTTTGCCTGCGCTATTTTGCTGTTTTGCCTTACTTTGATTGAAGGGGATAATCTCTGGAGATGGGCGCACAGTGCCGTTTTGGGGATTTTCGGAAGATGGGCTCTTCTGTGGCCTGTGCTGATGATTTATGTGGCTGTTGTCACTGCTTTGGACAAGCCCAGAGGTCCTATCAGCGGAAAAATCTGGCTTACTGTGCTGATCATTATCCTGTTTTGTGCCACCGGTTTTATCTTTGCTGGAAAACCAATTCCTGCGGGAATGAATTTTGGGGAATACATCGCTTATCTTTACGGACAGGAGCCGGGCGCCAGCGGCGGAGTTCTGGGCGGCCTGCTGGGCCTTCCGCTGCTTCGAGCCGTGGGAGGGACCGGCGCGAAAATCATTATTCTGCTGATGCTTTTCGTGTCTATCATGGTGTTGACCGGTACCACTCTCATCGGCCTTTTCCGCACGATCAAGAAGCCGGTGGACGTGGTTTCGGAGGGCGTGCAGAATGCCAGGCAGCGCAGGGAAGAAGAACGCTTGATTTTGGAGAGAGACAGAGCGAATATCGATGTTGATATCGACGCGCTCCCTCAGCATCCGGTCCATGTGGATCCGTCGCAGCTGTTTCCTATACCTCCTGTGGAGAAAAGAAAGAAGAAAGCGGAAGACAATGAAAAGCTGAAAAAGCTCAACCAGGTGCTTGGTCTCGGTGAAGAAAGCGGGGAAGAGAGGTCCTCTTCCGAAAATGCGGCGATAGCAGGCGCTCAGGAGCTGGAAGAGGCCGTCAGAGAAATAGAGGAGATCAGGATCCCGGTTCCCAGTGTAGACACTGTGCATGTGGAAGAGCCGGCGGCGCCGGACACATTTCTTCCGGAAGCGCAGGAGAAAGAGGCGCAGGCGGATCTGCCAAAGGAAAATGAGGAGGCAGCTGCCGCTTCCCAGCAGCCGGAGGAGGAGTCTCCTTTGGATGAGGTGGAAAAACTCACCGAGCAATTTGTGAGATCCAAGGAGGAAAATGAAAAACGGGAGACGGCCTCCCTGGAGCAGAGAAATCTTTATACTGCTGCGGAGCAGTGGACCTATTGCTTCCCGCCTATCACCATGTTGGCGCCAAGCGTCCAGGGAAACCCCGCCCTGGAAACAGAGGAGCTGCAGACCAACGGCAGGATCTTGGTGGAAACTTTAAAAAGCTTCGGCGTGCAGACTAAGATCCTGGACATTTGCCGGGGTCCTTCTGTAACACGCTACGAGATCCAGCCGGCCGCAGGAGTCAAGATCAGCAAAATTACAAATCTCTCTGACGATTTGGCGCTGAGCTTGGCGGCTACCGGAGTGCGTATCGAGGCGCCGATCCCCGGCAAGGCCGCTGTGGGGATCGAGGTGCCAAACAAGACCAGGAATACGGTGCGGATGAGAGAACTGATCGAATCCAATACCTTTCAGACTACAAAGGGAAAGCTGACAGTTGCCTTGGGCCGGGACATTGCAGGACAGGTGGTCGTTGCGGATCTTTCCAAAATGCCTCACCTGCTGATCGCGGGCACTACCGGGTCCGGCAAATCGGTGTGCATCAATTCCCTGATCATCAGTATGCTTTATAAAGCGTCGCCTGATGAGGTCCGTTTTTTGATGATCGACCCTAAGGCGGTAGAGTTGACGGAGTATAACGGGATGCCGCATATGCTGGTGCCGGTGGTTACGGATCCACATAAAGCTTCCGGGGCTTTAGGTTGGGCTGTTACGGAGATGATGAATCGGTACAAGATCTTTGCTCAATTTAATGTGAGAAATCTCAGCGGCTACAACTCTCTGGCGGAATCCATGGGGTATCAGGATGAAAATGGACAGCCTGTTCCCGCAATGCCGCAAATCGTCATAATTATCGACGAGCTTGCTGATCTGATGATGGCGGCTCCCAAAGAGGTGGAGGATTCGATTTGCCGCCTGGCTCAGCTGGCCCGCGCTGCCGGGATGCACCTGGTGGTAGCTACGCAGCGCCCTTCGGTGGATGTGGTGACAGGATTGATCAAAGCAAATATTCCCAGCCGGATCGCCCTCACAGTTTCAAACGCGGTAGACTCCCGCACGATTTTGGATACAGGAGGGGCAGAAAAGCTTTTGGGAAACGGTGATATGCTGTTTGCTCCTGTAGGCGCTCAGAAACCCGTTCGGGTACAAGGGTGTTATGTTACGGACGGAGAGATCAGCACCATAGTAGATTTTGTGAAAAAGTCAAAGGCCATGGAATATGATGAAAAGGTCATCGAAGAGATCGAGCGCAACGCTGCCGGAGAAATGAATAAAGGAGCCGATGCCCAGGACGCCTCTGACGCAGGTGGAGACCCTATGATCGAAGAAGCCGTCAAGTGTGTGGTCGAAGCAGGGCAGGCTTCCACCTCGCTTCTTCAGCGGAGACTCCGTCTGGGATATGCCAGGGCGGGACGCCTGATCGATGAGATGGAGCAGATGGGGATCGTGGGCCCTCATGAGGGTTCAAAGCCTCGTCAGGTTTTGATGACCTATGCCCAATGGCTGGAAAAAAATATGCAGCGTGATGATTCAGAAGGATGAGAGCGTGAAGGACCGCACCCCGGAAGAAAAAGCAATGCGCAGAAAGAAGAGAAAGCGTCTTTTTTCGATTATCGGAGCCGTTTTGCTGTCGGTTTTGATCATCTTCTCTTTTCTGCCGCAGGGTCAGTCTTTCTGGAGCTTTGCCTTCCACGCTGCGGGCTTGGAAAAAATCGGAGCCGTGTCGCAAAACGCCCCTTTGAGCATCCATTTTATCGACGTGGGAAAAGCGGATGCCATTTTGGTGGTATGCGAGGGAAAGACGCTCCTTTTGGACGCGGGCACCTTCGATAAAGGAGAATTTGTCAGCGATTATCTGACAGACTGCAAAATAGGCCGGCTGGACTACGCTCTGTTTTCTCATACGGATGCAGATCATACCGGCGGAATGGCAAAGGTGCTTTCGGAGCACGGCGCGAATGAGATCTGCGCGGCTTCTCTTCAGGAAAGCTTTTTTGCAGGATCCCGGGAGATATCGGAGATCAAAGCCCAGGCGGAAAGCCAAGAGATCCCCTGGCGGTTTCTCTCGGCCGGCGATTCCTTTCTGCTGGGAGAAGCCGAAGTGAAGGTTTTGGCGCCTTTGCGCTTTTACAGTTCCTCCAACGATTCTTCACTGGTGATAAAGCTCACCTACCATGGATTTTCCGCCTTGTTTTGCGGTGATATGGAAAAGGAAGCCGAATCGGAACTGGTGGATTCCCAAGCGGAGCTAAAAGCAGATTTACTGAAGGTCTCTCACCACGGCAGCAAGACCTCTACCGCAAAAAAGTTTCTGAAGTCAGTGAATCCACGGTATGCAGTGATCTCTGTGGGAGTAGACCGAAACCGCCTCCCGTCGCAGCAGGTTCTCAGAAGGCTGGAAAATTTTGAAGCGGAGATCTATCGCACAGATACAGATGGCACCGTTGTTTTTACCTATGATAAACAGATGGTTTCTGTTTTTACGGAAAACGAAGCTCCATGGGAAAGGAAGGATAAAAATGAAACAGCTGGTTATTGATCGTTTTGAGGGAAAGTACGCGATCTGCGAGGACAAAGAGGCTCGGTATTTTGCCATAGAGATCCAAGAATTGCCGAAGGGAGCTAAAGAGGGCCATGTCTTGTCGATTTCGGAAGAGGGTGTGCTTTCATTGGATTTAGAGGAAACTCAGCGCAGAAGAAAGAGAATTTCCGATAAGCAGAATCGGCTGTTTCAATGATCCCGGAAGAGAATGCGGGTTTATTGACAAAACCGGAAAACAAGTTTGGAATCGATAGAAATGTTGTTATCTGTTGAGATACATATGCTTTTCACAAGACAAAACGGCAGGAAAAACCAAAATGGTCTATCCTGCCGTTTCGCTTTTATAAGTGTTCTTTTTGCTGATTTACCTGGGAAAATGGAGGATTCAAATTTCCTTCATCTGCTTATACCCAAAGCGCAGAGGCTGTTTTCGTTTCAGCCGAAGTCCATCGCTCTCTTTTCGCCGCATATAAACGCTTTGTACGAAACCGAAACCTAAATACAGACAGGCAGCAGACGAGCCTCCGGCACTGAAAAAGGGAAGAGTGACTCCCATTGCAGGAAGCAAAGCCAGGCACATGCCGATATTGCTGATGCTCTGGAAAGCGATGAGGCCGAAAAAGCCGTAGCAGATGTACTTTCCCAGATCTTCTCTTGCAGAATGGGCGACATGAATGGTTTTCAGCAGAAAGAGGAACAGCAGCAGAATAATGAGAGAACAGCCCCAAAACCCCAATTCCTCTCCGGCAACTGAAAAGATGAAGTCGCTTTGCTGAAAGGGGACGCTCTGGTTGGCTACCCGGCTTCCGTTGAAAAGACCCTGACCGTTTAAGCCGCCGCTTCCGATGGAGATGCGCCCCTGATACTGTTGATAGACCTCATCCATCTGCATCGCTTCATTTTCCAAATTGTAGATGGCGATAAACCGTTTTTTCTGGTATTCATCCAGAACAAAATGCCACAGCAGGGGAAGCGCGGCAACGATCAGCCCCCCTAGAATCCCGAAATACCGCAGCTTGATCCCAGCGGCTAAACTCATAAAGAGAAACATGGCGAAGAACACCATTCCTGCGCCGTCATCTCCCTGAAAATGGCACAATAAAACAGGAACGGCCGCGTGCATAGCCAGAAAAATCACCTGCAAGGGCTCATTGAGGCGCTCCTTCTTTTTTAAGATATCCAGATGCTTGGAATAGGTGAGAATAAAGGCGATTTTGACAAGCTCCGAGGATTGGAAGGTCCTGCCGGCAATGCTGATCCAGGCCCGGGCATTTACCCCGTCGCTGCCGGTCACCGATTCGGAAAAGAGCTGTGTGTAAATCATGAGAAATACGGAAAAGCCCGCGATAAGATACCAGAAATTGCAGATCTCCACATAGTCGATCAAGGTGATCACGACGGCGCCGGCAATTCCCAGCGCAATTGCCATTAACTGTGTACGGAAGTAGTCGATCCCTGTCGCTATGGATACGCTGCGCAGCAAAAGAAGGCTGTAGGCGGAAATAGCTCCCAGCAGCAGCCAAAGGAGCAGATCCGCCCGGCGCAGATATTGTAGTAATCCCTTGAAATGACTTTTCATTTTCATGTCTTTATATGATTCTTTCCTGAAGTTTCTGCCATCGGCAGAGAGTAGTTTTAGTGTGAAACAAAAGAATTATGTCAATCAATTCTACCATACTTCTAAGGTGGATTCAAGATTTTTTAAAATCTTTCTTTGTGCTTTACTAATCGTGCAGAATATACTATAATCTACAAGGAATTAATTTTTTGGCGTTGGAGCCGGAAAGGCGTGAAACCTGAATGCTGTCTGATATTGAGATTGCCCAGAGCACGAACCTTCTTCCCATTGCAAAGATTGCCGAAGATCTTGGAATCCAGGAGGAAGAGCTGGAATTTTATGGGAAGTACAAGGCGAAGCTGAATGAATCAATTTTCAAACGGCTTGCCGGAAAGCCAGACGGAAAGCTGGTTCTTGTCACCGCCATTAATCCTACCCCGGCAGGAGAGGGGAAAACCACCACTACGGCGGGTTTGGGACAAGCCATGGCAAAGATCGGAAAAAAGGCGGTCATTGCCCTGAGAGAGCCTTCTCTCGGACCGGTGTTCGGCATTAAGGGCGGGGCCGCAGGCGGCGGCTATGCCCAAGTGCTCCCCATGGAGGATATCAATCTGCATTTTACCGGAGATATGCACGCCATTACCTCCGCCAACAATCTCTGCTGCGCGATGCTGGATAACCATATGCAGCAGGGAAACGCCCTGGGGATCGACCCCAGGCGGATCCTGATCAAGCGCTGTCTTGACATGAACGACCGTGCGCTGAGAAATATTGTGATAGGCTTGGGAGGAAAGGTGAACGGCGTTCCCAGAGAGGACGGCTTTATCATTACAGTGGCCTCTGAGGTGATGGCGATCCTTTGCCTTTCCGAAGACAGCAAGGATTTGAAGCGCCGTTTGGGAAATATCTTGATTGCTTATACCTATGGAGGAGATCCTGTCTATGCAAGAGATATTAAAGCAGACGGAGCTATGACCGCTCTTTTAAAGGATGCGATCAATCCCAATCTGGTCCAGACGATCGAAGGGACTCCCGCCGTGATGCACGGCGGACCCTTTGCGAATATTGCCCATGGATGCAACTCTATCCGGGCGACGCGTCTTGCCCTGAAGCTTGGAGATTACTGCATTACCGAAGCAGGTTTCGGCTCTGACCTGGGCGCTGAGAAATTTCTGGACATCAAGTGCCGTATGGCCGGGCTTTCTCCTTCCTGCATCGTGGTAGTGGCCACGGTAAGGGCCTTGAAGTACAACGGAGGCGTGGAAAAATCCGAATTAAGCAAAAGCAATGTGGAGGCTCTGAAAAAAGGAACAGAAAATCTGCGTGCCCATGTGGAAAACATGAAGCAGTACGGAGTTCCTGTGGTGGTGGCGATCAACCGCTTCCATACCGACACCGAGGAAGAGCTTCAGGTGATCGATAGCTGCTGCCGGGAGTTGGGGGTGGATTATGCTCTTTCTGAGGTGTTCGCCAAGGGCGGAGAAGGTGGAATGGAGCTTGCCAGAACCATTTGCAATGTGATCGAGAAGACCTCTGACACCTGTCATTTTGCCCCGATTTATCCGGACAATGCTGCCGTGGAAGAAAAGATAGAGACGATCGCAAAGAAAATTTACGGGGCCAGCGGAGTCAGCTTCTCCAATCAGGCTTTGAAATCCTTAAAGGAGATCAAGGCTTTGGGGGGAGACAAAATGCCGGTGTGTATTGCCAAGACCCAATACTCTTTATCGGACGATCCCAATTTGCTGGGGCGGCCTTCCGGGTTTACCATTACCATCCGTGATCTGCGGCTTTCCAACGGCGCAGGCTTTGTGGTGGCTTATGCAGGCGATATTATGACGATGCCGGGACTGCCGAAGATCCCCTCTGCGGAAAAGATCGACGTGGATGAGGAGAATGTCATTCATGGACTGTTCTGACAGGAAGAGCAAAACCTATTTTTCTTCTTCACCGGAAGAGACAAAACGGATCGCTGCTATGCTGGCAGATACGCTGACCGGCGGCGAGGTGATCGCCTTTACCGGCGGGATGGGGATGGGAAAGACTGCGTTTACCAGAGGCCTTGTTTCGGCCCTTGGCAGCAAAGACATAGTTTCCAGCCCAACCTTTGCTCTGGTTCACGAATATTCCGGACGGCTTACGGTAGAGCATTTTGACATGTACCGGGTAAGCAGCTGGGATGACCTGTACTCTACCGGGTTCTTTGATTACCTTGATACCCCTTGTGTTTTAGTGATTGAGTGGAGTGAAAATATCGAGGCGGCTTTGCCGGAGCATACCATCCGGGTGCGGATCCTTCCCGGCGAAAAAGAAAACGAACGGACGATCACGATAGAGAGGAAGGAGGAACTTCCGGGATGCTCGTTTTAGCGCTAGAATCCTCTGCTGCTCCGGCTTCGGCCGCTGTTTTAGAGGATGGAAAGCTCTTGGGAGAATTCTTTGTGAATACCCGGCAGACTCATAGCCAGACTTTGCTTCCCATGGTAGAACACCTTCTTTCCTCCTTGCAGAAGAAACCGGAAGATTTTGATTTGATGGCAGTTTCCTCAGGCCCCGGTTCTTTTACCGGTGTGCGCATCGGGGTTTCCGCCCTGAAAGGACTGGCTATGCCATTTCATACGCCTTGCTGCGGAGTTTCCACTTTGGAAACGATTGCCTGGGGACAGCGCGGTTTAGAGGGAAAGGTGATTTGCGCCGTAATGGATGCCAGATGCCGCCAGGTGTATCATGGAATGTTTCAGATTCGCGGCGGGAAGCCTGTGCGTCTGTGTGAAGATCAGGCGCTTTCCATAGAAGAGCTTTTTGAGGCGGGGAAAACCTACGGTTCCTCCCTGATCCTTGCGGGAGACGGAGCTTCTATATGCTATGAGACCTTTTCCTCCTTTGGAGCTCTTTTGGCACCGGAGCCGTTTCGCTTTCAGCGGGCCGCTTTTGTGGGGCTTGCTGCCATGGAAGAAAACAGACTGGGGAGAAGCTGTTCTCCCGGAGAGCTTCTTCCCAGGTATCTTCGCTTGCCCCAGGCACAGCGGGAGCTGAAAAGTAAATTGGAAAGGAACGAGAAAGTATGAAAATTGCTTTAGGCTGCGATCATGGAGGATTTGAATTGAAGGAAGCCGTACGCCGGCATTTGGAGGAAGCGGGATTTGAAATCGAAGATTTCGGCGCCTACAGCACTGATTCTGTGGACTATGCCCCCATCGCCGCAAAGGCTGCGGAAGCGGTCGCGAAAAAACAGGCGGATTACGGCGTTTTGATCTGCTCAACGGGAATTGGGATCTCTATCGCCGCCAACAAGGTCAAGGGGATCCGTGCGGCTTTATGTACCAATGAATTTTGTGCCGAAATGACCAGACGGCACAATAACGCGAATATCCTCTGCATGGGGGGAAAGGTGATCGATCGGGAAACCGCCCTTAAATTGACGGATATTTTCCTTCATACGCCTTTTGACGGCGGACGGCATCAGCGCCGCATTGATCAGATCGCCCAAATAGAAGAAGGGACTCTCTGAGCCCAATTTGGTTCAGCTTCCATAACAGCAATGAAAAAGGGAGAAATCAAGATGCAGAAAAATGAAAATGTATTCGTCATGGATCATCCCCTCATCCAGCACAAACTCACTTTTTTAAGAGATGAGGCAACGGGAACAAAGAATTTCAGAGAGCTTGTCAGTGAAATAGCCACCTTGATGTGTTATGAGGCTACGCGCGACCTGCCCTTGATGGATGTGGAGACAAAAACGCCTATGCAGAAGACCACTACAAAGGTGATCGCCGGGCGTAAGCTTGCTTTTGTGCCCATTCTGCGTGCGGGACTGGGCATGGTAGACGGTATGCTGAACCTGGTTCCCTCTGCGAAAGTAGGGCATATCGGACTTTATCGGGATCACGACACCTTAAAGCCGGTAGAGTATTACAACAAGCTTCCCCAGGATATCGAAGAGCGTGATGTGATCGTGCTGGACCCTATGCTTGCTACCGGCGGTTCAGCCATTGACGCGATTACCATCGTAAAAAGAAGCAAACCCAAAAGCATCAAATTCCTTTGTATTATTGCTGCGCCGGAAGGGATCAAAGCTCTTACCGAGATCCATCCGGATGTTCATGTTTACTGTGCGGCAGTAGATGAGAAGCTGAATGAGAACGGTTATATTCTGCCGGGCCTGGGAGATGCCGGAGACAGGATTTTCGGAACAATTTAAGAGAAAGAAAAGTGATCGCGTGCTGTCCTGAAAACGGCACGCGTTTTTCTCTCCTTATGAATGTTTGGAAAGAGCTGGTTAAAAAAGACAGGAATTTCTTCCAAACTAGGGAAGAGTATGTTATAATGATCGCAGAAAGCTTTGCTGAGCAAAGCTTTCGTGGCTTTGCCACTCCGCGTTTTACGCGGCTGCGCCATTGACGGCTTCGCAATCGCGTCCTTGCAAGCAAACGCGATTGTTTCATGGTATAATAAAAACCAGCCCCCGAAATTCCTTGTAAAATCAAGGCTTTTCGGGGGCTTTGTTGCAAATGTGTTGCATTGAACTATTGAATTGAACACCTAAATTGAAATCAGTTCAACGGTTGCCCGCAGTTCTTCTATTGTCTTGTGGTTATATACCCGGTTGCCCGTATCTTTGGAAGTATGCCCCATAAGTAAATCAATGCAGCGGCGATTTCCCCCGGCTGAATCAAGCAGAGTTTCAAAGGTATGGCGGCACTCATGCGGGGTGTGCTGCATTTCCAGCTTCCCCATGATTTCAGCCCACAAAGCCCTATAAGCGGTGGTTGAAATGGGCTTGCCATTTTGGGAAATCAACCGGGGCGCATTATCCGCAAGGCGGGCTTCTACAAAGCCCCTGATTTTGGGATGAATGGGAACGATGCGCCCCTTCCCGGCTTTTGTCTTTGTGCCGCCCTTCATAGTTCCGGCTTCAAGGTCAATATCTTCCGGGCGCAACGCCAACAATTCAGAGATACGCCAACCGGAATAGATGAAGATTAGCACGGTATCAACCCATTCTTCCGCTTGGTGTTCCCATAACCGGGCAATTTCTTCATTGGTGAATGGCAGGCGGCTTGTGGGCGGGATAGGTTCAGAGGAAAGCAGATCAGAATAACGGCAGGATGATATATCCAGTTCAAGGGCGAATTTGTCTAAATGCCCCCAAAGGTTTTTGATTGCCGCTTGTGTGGAATACCCTTTGCCGCAGCCATCAATAATATCTTGCATATGATAGGCTTTGATTTGTCGGTATGGCATACCGCCCAATGGGGCGCAGTATTTGAAAGCTGATTTCAGGGAAGATTGGTTTGATTTCCCCAATTTTGGGGCTTTCTTCTCTTGCCAAAGGTCAAACAATTCTTGCAGCGTGAATTTCGCCTTGTCAATATCCCACGGGTTAGCGTTGTATGCCGCCAGCATTGCAAGCCCTTCTTCCCGGCTTTCCGCATAGCCGATTATTGAACAGTTCCCGCTTGTGCTTGCTGTTCGCACAATGTACGGGCGGCGGCGTTTCCCTGATAATTTACTGATTGATCCATATCTGTTAGGTAGCTTCATTGTACCGTCCTTTCTTGACTTCTGAACCAAAGAACGGTATAATAACAATAGCCATTCAATGATTCTTTGATCGGGTTCGTTGTTTGGTGCTTCGGAAATCCCTTGGTATTGCAGTACCGGGGGATTTTCTTTTTGTCTGAATAGTTTCCGCCTATCACTTGCAGATGATTAGCGGGTGTTTGAGCCGTTGCCTTTTGCAGAGGGTAACGGCTATTTTTGTTTTTGCTGCTCTAAAACCTTCTTGTAAAACCTTCCTTCAATCGCTTCTTTTGC